>JAFDYH010000263.1:7842-10005 GCA_018267535.1 Bacteroidota bacterium | reverse complement strand
AAAAGCCGGTAAAGTTTATTTTGAAGATCCGCAAGCCGCTTTGGGCTAAAGATGGATATACTATAAAAATAAATGGTAAAGAAACAGCCGTTTCAACCGAAAACGGGTATATCATTATAAATCGCAGTTGGGTTAATAATGATAAGGTGGAGATTAACCAGCCAATGAGTTTATACACCGAACACATGCCGGATAACCCCAACCGGGTTGCTTTTCTATATGGACCGTTGGTATTAGCTGGCCAGCTCGGCAATACGATGCCTGATCCTGTATATGGAGTACCTGTTTTATTAACGGACAATAAAAATATCAATGATTGGATAAAGCCAGTAGCCAATGAGACGTTGGCTTTTGAAGTAAAGGGTGTTGGAAAGCCTTTTGATGTAAAGCTGATCCCTTTTTATAAAACCTATAAAAACTATTATAGTGTTTACTGGGATTTTTTTACAAATGATCAATGGGTATCAAGACAGGAGGAGTATGAAAAAGAAAAAAAGGAACAACAGGCGATTGAAGCAAGAACAATCGATAACTTCCGTATTGGAGAAATGCAACCGGAGAGGGATCATAACCTGACAGCCAGCGAAAGGTCCTACGTAAGTGATGCACTGGGCGTGAACGGCCGCGAAGCAAGGGCCAATAATTATTTCGCCTTTGAAATGAAGGTATTGCCAAAAGAAGGTACAGGCAACAGTTTACTGCTCACGTATATCGGTGATGATAAAGACCGTAAGTTTGATATATTGGTAAACGGAAGAAAGATCGCAACAGAAGAATGGAATGGAGGCACAACCGGTAAGTTTTATAACAAAACCTACCTGTTGCCTGGCGAATTGATTGAGCATTCTGAAAAAATATTGGTGCGTATCGAAGCCAATTATGGTAAAACTGCCGGACGTGTATTTGGGGCAAGGACAATTAAAAATTGATTTGTATAAATATATCCAATAAGACAACTAAGTTTAAGGTATAACTTTCTTTATGAATTTAGCAGTCTTAGCGGGAATACTCTTTTGAAATAAATTTTAATTAACAACGATTTTATTACTGAATAAACCCTGTTATGATCCGGAATAAATTTTTTTTAACCGCGATTGCTGCTTTTACAATCCTTCAATCAGCATTTAGCCAAACTGACAAAAACGATCTTTACCTGCAAACAAGCGAAGTAAATGATATCATGGTCCATTATAATGCCGATCATGGTATCATTATGCGTTTTTATTCTACCAGCGGGAATCGCTCCGAATGGTGGAACAATCAATATGGCGATAATTATAACTCGCCGGAGCGCAGGCAGCGTTTGCTTCGATTGATTAGTGATTATACAAAGCAGCTGGAAGCGATGGACTTTGATCACATGAATATCAATGGTAAAGTAGATTATATTCTTTTTAAACGTGACCTTGATGACGAAAAATATAAACTGGAGTTGGAAGGAAAAAACTATGCACAGGTAACTAAATATCTTCCTTTTTCAGATACGATTTATGCATTGGAAAAACCGAGAAGAAGGGGATTGGTTGTAAATGGTCAACAGGTAGCAAAAACATTGAACGATGTAAAAAAACAGATAATAAAATCAATTGATGAATTAAAGAAAGGAGATAGCCTGGATTCAAAACAGGCAAAAGTTGCTTCCGATGCTATAAAAGGTTTGCAGGGTACATTGAAAGACTACTATACATTTTATAATGGGTATGATCCTTTATTCACCTGGTGGGTGCCAAAAACATATAGCGAGGTGGATAGTTTACTGGCACTATATGCTTCTTCATTAACAAAAAAAAGCAAATTAAACTCATCGCAAAAAGATGATGGCAGCGGTATTATTGGTAACCCGATTGGCCGTGAAGAATTGATAAGGCAATTGAAATTGGAGTTTATTCCATATACACCTGAGGAATTGGTAGATATAGCGAATAAAGAATTTGCCTGGTGCGATGCGGAATTATTAAAGGCTTCCCGCGAAATGGGATTCGGTGACAACTGGAAAGCAGCACAGGAAAAAGTAAAAAACTCTTATGTAGAAGCTGGTCACCAACCGGAAGCAATGTATGATTTGTATAAACAGTCGGTTGAATTTTTAAAGAAAAATGATTTGGTAACAATCGACCCGTTAGCGGAAGAAGGATGGAGTATGTTAATGATGAGCCCCGAAAG
>JAFDYH010000263.1:3068-7746 GCA_018267535.1 Bacteroidota bacterium | reverse complement strand
CATATGCAGGGTTTTATGAATGACCGCTATAAAGTATACCGTCATTTCAATACGCCATTCTGGATCGAAGGAAATTCATTGTACTGGGAATTATTATTGTGGGACTTGAATTTTCCACGCTCACCGGAAGATCGTATTGGTATGTTGTTCTGGCGTATGCACCGTTGTGCACGAATCATCTTTTCACTCAATTATCATCTTGGAAAATGGACGCCACAGCAGTGTATCGATTTTCTCGTTGATCGTGTCGGTCATGAACGGGCTAATGCTGAAGGGGAAGTACGTCGTTCTTTTGTTGGTGGCTACAGTCCCTTGTACCAGATAGCTTATATGATTGGTGGTTTACAGTTTTGGGCGTTGAAGAAAGAACTGGTAGATACAAAGAAAATGACGTACAAGCAATATCATGATGCTATACTGAGAGAAAATGCAATGCCGATTGAAATGCTGCGGGCCTTGTTGACAAACCAGTCTTTGAAAAGAGATTTTAAAACCAGTTGGAGGTTCTATACTAAGTAATTCATTTTTTTAAATTGGCTAATACACTGAACCGGGCTGAGTGACATTGATCATTGGTTCTTACGTCGCAGACTTGCGCCGCAACAATACTAAGCAGCATTGTTATGGCAGTTCCCGGTCAGAACCAGAGCGATGTATTCCGATTTTTTGATTCATCTTAATAAGGCTACCCGTTTTAAGTCCCGGCTTTATTAAAGCGCACCATTATTTGCTAATTTTACCCTTATTATATGGTTTTTTAAAAATTAAAAGCTAATATTGGTAAATATGCGGGTTATTCAATTTACCATACCTGTGGCAATGGAGAATTCGATAGTGGTGCAGGAAGATATACAGCCACATTTTTACAATCATCTTCACCGGCATAACGAAACGCAGATCACCTGGATTATTAAAGGGGAAGGCACACTGATAGCAGGGAATTACATGCAGCGCTTTAAGCCGGGGGATATCTATATCATCGGCGCTAACCAGCCCCATATTTTTAAAAGCGATCCGGTTTATTTTGATAAACGAAAAAAAAAGGAAATTCACGAGCTGACGATCTTTTTCAACCCGGAGGGTTTTTTTCATCCCATACTGGAATTGCCTGAGTCAAAAACAATCAAAAAATTTGTCGAGGGTACAATTTCAGGATTGCAACTTCCTGTACCGGAACAAAAAAAAATTGCAAATCAAATGCTGGCTGTCAAAGATTCCAGACAGGGCTATCGCCTGGGTGCTTTTATTAACATGCTACAGACAATGGCAGCAATAAAAGATTGGAAAACATTGGCGACTATTTCTACAGAATATTCCTTTACGGATATGGAAGGGCTACGGATGAATGATGTATACCAGTTTACAATGGCGCATTATTCGGAAAACATAAAGCTGAAGCAGGTTGCGAATGTTGCTTATCTCACGCCGCAAGCGTTTTGCCGTTATTTTAAAAAACATACACGTAAAACCTATATCGCTTTTTTAAGTGAGATAAGAATAAGTGAAGCCTGTAAAAAAATTATAGCCGGCGATTTTAACAGCATTTCTTCCATTGCTTATGATACGGGTTTTAGCAGTGCGGTTAGTTTCAACCGTGTATTTAAAAAAATTACCGGCAAATCACCCAAGCAATATCTGCGGGAGTACAATCAGAAAGTCGATTAGAGCCGGATTGAGTTTATTTCGGATAAAGCAATTCCTTTATCAAGGGAAAAATTGGTTAATTAGCAGCAAAAAATGAAAAATCTCTTTTATAGTGGTAGAAATATTTTTAGAGAACATTGTTGTGAAGGTTTAAAATACCTATTAATCCAAAAGTATAGTAAATCGAAAGGGGTTTCTTCCCCTTTCTTTGTTTTACGATGACCAGAATTTATGTTTTGTCTTTTCTTTAAAAACAATCATATGAGATGTAAACCAATAGTAGTAGTATCTGCAGTATTAGTCTTTCCTTTTTTAGTAATTGCGCAGGAGCCTGTAAAGCAGAAAGTATTTACACATGCCGATACTTTGCGCGGTAGTATAACTCCTGAGCGGGCATGGTGGAATGTATTGCGATATGATATCACGGTTAAGCCGGACTATGAAACCAAAACGATTACGGGAAAAAACAGAATCACCTATGGTGTAACAAAGGATAATGCAGGTAAAATGATGCAGGTGGATTTAAAAGAACCATTGGTCATTGACAGTATTATTCTTAACCATAAAAAATTGTCTTTCTCGCAGGAAGGGAATGTATGGCATGTAAAAATGCCCGAACAGAAACAGGCATCTAAGCATTCTATTGATATTTTTTATTCGGGTAAAGTACATGAAGCTATAAAACCGCCCTGGGAAGGAGGCTGGACATGGACGAAAGATTCATTGGGCCGGCCATGGATGACAGTAACCTGCCAGGGATTGGGGGCATCTATCTGGTATCCCTGCAAAGATCATCAAAGTGATGAACCCGACGACGGCGCCAGTTTAACAATGATAATTCCTGATACATTAGTGGCGATAGCAAATGGAAGATTACAATTCAAAAAGGAAAATGGTGATGGTACTGCTACTTATAAGTGGGCGGTTGTAAATCCAATCAGCGATTATTGCATTATTCCCTATATCGGCAAATATGTAAATTTTAATGAAGTATATAACGGCGAGAAAGGAGAACTCGATATCAACTATTGGGTGTTGGATTATAATTTAGAAAAAGCGAAATCGTACATGCCACCCGAAGTGCATAATATGCTAAAATCATTTGAATATTGGTTCGGGCCTTATCCATTTTACGAAGATGGATATCAATTGATCGAAACATCGCATACCGGTATGGAGCATCAAAGCGCTGTTTCATATGGTAATTGGTATAAACCTGGTTACCGCGGTCGCGATGGTTCAGGTACCGGTTGGGGGCTGAAATGGGATTTTATTATTATTCACGAAAGCGGGCATGAATGGTTTGGGAATAATATTACCACAAAAGACCTTGCGGATATGTGGGTGCATGAAGGGTTTACTAATTATAGTGAAACACTTTTTATAGGACAGGTATTCAATGAAGAAGCGGCAGATGCCTATAATGCCGGTATACGAAGAGGAATAAGAAATGATAAACCGGTAATAGCAAAGTATAATGTAAATGACCAGGGTAGTGGAGATATGTATCCTAAGCCAAGCAATATGCTTCACGCGATAAGGCATGGATTAAACAATGATAGCTTATTTCGAAAAGTATTACGTGGATTGAATAGAACGTTTTATCACCAAACAGTGACTACACAACAGGTAGAAAATTATATTTCAAAAAACCTGAGGTTTGATTATAGTAAGGTATTTGACCAATACCTGCGAACAACACAAATACCAGAGTTTGATTTTTATTTCAGTGCAGATAAAAAGAAAGTTATTTATCGCTATACCAATTGTGTGAAGGGATTTAACCTTCCGCTGACATTAAAAAGCGCCTCAGGCAAAGTGAGAATCATTCCTTCAGAGCAATGGAAATCTCTTTTATTAAAGGGAAACGAACCGGAATTGTTTGAAAAGACAGCCATTGAGAAAATGTATTATGTAGATGTAGTGCAGACTAAAGGCGATAAATAAGCATTGCGAGTTCCTTGTGTATTTTATGTGTTGAAGGGAAGCATTTCATCATTACATTTGAAATAAAAATGTTTTCAGCCAATACATACAAAGAACGAAGAAACAAGTTAAAGTCATTGGTGGGTAGTGGCCTTATCCTTTTTCCAGGGAATGAAGAAGTAGGAATGAACTATAAGGATAATGTGTATCATTTTCGCCAGGATAGCACATTTCTTTATTATACAGGAATTGACCGGCCCAATCTTATTTTCCTTATTGATATAGATAATAATACAGAAACAATATTCGGTGATGACCTTACTGTTGATCAAATTGTATGGACCGGTCCTGTCGATTCGTTAGCGGTATTTGCTGATAAATCCGGGATCGGTACTGTGCATTCTTATTCCGGCGTTAGAGCCGCAATTCAAAAAGCGGTTCAGCAAAAACAAACAATTCATTTCTTGTATCCTTATCGCGGAGAAATAATAGTGCGGTTGAGCGAATGGCTGAATATATCGATGAATCAATTGCAACAGAAAGTATCTATGCCTTTGACAAGGGCAATTATTGCACAACGATCTTATAAGACAACAGAAGAGATAAATGAAATTGATGAAGCTGTTGACCTTACTTCTGCAATGCATTTAAAAGCCATTCAGTTATCACGCCCGGGCATAAAGGAATACGAAATTGCCGGCCAGCTTGAAGGGGTAGCAACAAGTGGAGGAGGTTACCTGGCTTTCCCGGTTATATTAACTGTAAACGGGCAATACCTCCATAACCATGCAGGAGGAAATGTATTGAAAAGTGGGCAGATGGTTTTATGTGATTGTGGCGCTGAAAATGCAATGCGCTATGCAGGAGATATGACAAGAACATTTCCTGTTGATAAAAAATTTACTACACTGCAACGGGAAGTTTATGATATTGTTTTAAACGCACAGGTATCAGCAGTGAATGCGTTGAAGCCTGGAGTTCTTTTTAAGGATGTTCATTTTCTTGCTGCAGAAAAGTTGGCTGATGGGTTAAAGCAATTAGGTTTATTAAAAGGTGATATGAAAGAAGCCGTTTCATTAGGCGTGCATACTTTGTTCTTTCAATGCGG
>JAFDYH010000263.1:2855-3009 GCA_018267535.1 Bacteroidota bacterium | reverse complement strand
AAGAATTTGGATTGAAATCTTTGCGGTTAGGGCGTGCATTAGAAGAAGGATTTGTTGTAACCGTTGAGCCGGGTATATATGTCGTACCTGAATTGATTGATCAATGGCAGTCGCAAAACAAACACAGGGATTTTATTAACTACGATAAAGTAAA
>JAFDYH010000263.1:0-2775 GCA_018267535.1 Bacteroidota bacterium | reverse complement strand
GACATAGAAGCATTGAAGATGACCTGAACTGGATTTTTTAGGATATTTATCCTGCGATCCTAAAAATCTCATTAATCGCGGTTCAGACAAGTATAGTTCGGTACAGTTTCAGCGCCAGCTATATTTATTTTGGCATTAATCTTATTTCTCCTCAAAAACTTTCCGTAATGAAAAGATTCTTTTCGTTTACTACTCTTTTATGCATCTCTGTTTCTGTTTTTTCGCAGGTAAAATTGCAGGCCTTATTAACCGAGAACCTCACTAACCCTATTGGGATCGATATTCAGCAACCCCGGTTTAGCTGGCAATTGGTTAGTGCTAAGCGGAATGTTGCACAATCTGCTTATGAAATAAAAGTTGTTTCCGGGAAATCTTCTGTATGGAATAGTGGCAAAGTAACATCAGATCAATCAGTGCATATTAGATATGGCGGCACAGCATTGCAGAGTGGAAAAAAATATAACTGGCAGGTAAGGGTATGGGATAATGGGGGTAAAGTATCTGCCTGGAGCCCGGTCGCATTTTTTCAAACAGCATTATTCAATCTATCAGACTGGAAAGCAAAATGGATTGAACCGGGATTTGCTGAAGAAGCAACAAGACCAAGTCCTTATTTCAGAAAAAAATTCAGAGCAGATAAGAAAATCGCGGCAGCTACCGTATATATTACTGCACATGGAATGTATGAAGCGCAAATAAATGGAAAGAGGGTGGGAGATGCATATTTGACTCCAGGCTGGACAAGCTACAACAAACGTTTACAATACCAGGTTTATAACGTAACCGATTTATTACAACAGGGCAATAATGCAGTAGGTGTTGTTTTAGGCAGTGGCTGGTACAGGAGCCACCTGGCCTGGAACGATAATAAAGATATTTATGGTAAAACGCTGGGGCTTTTCTTTCAATTGAACATAACATATTCGGATGGAAGTATGGAATCCATCATTTCTGATGATACTTGGAAATCATCTACAGGAGGTATTGTTTTCGCTGAAATTTATGATGGCGAAACTATCGATGCACAAAAAGAAAAGAGTGGTTGGTCTACCGCTTCGTATGATGATAATGGATGGAGCGGTGTAAAGGTTGTTGATTATAAAAACAATAACCTTCTTGCGGAATATAATCAGCCGGTAAGAAAACATGAAATGTTTAAAGCGCTTCGGGTTTTAACAACACCAAAGGGAGAAAAGGTGATTGACTTTGGTCAGAACCTGGTTGGCTGGGTAGTGGTAAAAGCAAAAGGAAATGCCGGTGAGAAGATTACTATTCAGCATGCAGAAGTGTTGGATAAGGAAGGAAATTTTTATACAGATAACCTGCGAGCCGCTAAAGCAACAGGTACTTATATACTAAAAGGTGGAAGCGAAGAGACCTTTGAGCCGCATTTTACATTTTATGGATTCCGTTATATAAAAATTGAAGGTTATCCCGGTGAAATAAAGCCGGAAAACTTTAATGCAGTGGCACTGTATTCCGATATGCCTTTAACGGGATCGTTCAGTTGTTCCAACCCTTTATTAAACCAATTACAGCATAATATCCAATGGGGTCAGAATGGCAATTTTCTCGATGTGCCAACAGACTGCCCGCAACGGGATGAACGTTTGGGATGGACAGGCGATGCACAGGTGTTTTCCAGAACGGCAACGTATAACCGAAATGTGAACAATTTTTTTGTAAAATGGATGAAAGATGTGGAGGCTGATCAGCAACCTAATGGAAGCGTACCCTTTGTTGTACCCAATGTACTCGGCGCTGGTGCCGGAGCCTCTACGGGTTGGGCAGATGTAGCAACAATTGTTCCCTGGAATATTTATATGGCCTATGCGGATACCCAGATTTTGATCAATCAGTATGCAAGCATGAAAGCCTGGGTGGAATATATGCAGGAACATAGCAAAAATGATTTGTGGAATACAGGATTTCATTTCGGCGATTGGTTATTCTACCGGCCGGACGATGATAATGATGGTCGTGCTGCAGTAACAGATAAATACATGATTGCCCAATGCTTTTATGCGAACTCTGTTCAATTACTGATTAAAACTGCAAAAGTGCTGGGTAAAGAAGAAGATGTAAGTACTTATTCTGCTCTTTTGCAAAAGTTGAAAGAAGCTTTTGTAAAAGAATACATGACATCAAACGGAAGATTAGTATCGGGTACGCAAACGGCCTATGTTTTAGCATTGAACTTTGATATGTTACCAGAATCATTACGGAAGCAGGCAGCCGAAAGATTAGCAGTTAATATCGAATCATACGATAATCACTTAACCACCGGTTTCCTGGGTGCTTCTTATTTACCGCATGTGCTTACCCGGTTTGGCTATGATAGTGTAGCGTATAAACTTTTATTACAGGAATCTTATCCTTCATGGTTGTACCCGGTAAAGATGGGCGCAACAACAATATGGGAAAGATGGGATGGGCAAAAGCCGGATAGCAGTTTTCAAACGCCTGGTATGAATTCATTCAACCACTATGCTTATGGTGCTATCGGCGATTGGATGTACAGAACTGTGGCCGGTCTTCGCGAAGGTGCACCAGGGTATAAGGAAATCATTGTGCAACCGCATCCAGGCGGCAACCTGACACAGGCCCATGCCGATCTGAAGACCTATTACGGTAATGCATCATCGCACTGGAAAATAGAGAACGGAAAGTTGCAGATGGATGTGGAAATACCGGTAAATACAAAGGCAACGGTTTATATCCCTGCGAAATCAGTGGATGATATACTCGAAGGCGGAAAGGCAATCAGCACTTCAG
>JAFDYH010000262.1 GCA_018267535.1 Bacteroidota bacterium | reverse complement strand
ATTCACCAGAATGATAAGAATGCTCTTCATACTATTGATCTTTTCTTTTTTTCAGGCTGTTGAAACAATGGCCCAATGCCCTCCTTTTGATAGCATAAGTAAGGTTAATATTACTAAAAAAATTTCCTTTGCTGGTTCAGATTCCGCGAAACTGGCAATAATGCTTTCGTACCGGAATGTGATGATAAAATGCCGGTTTAAAAAAGATTCTACTTATGCCTGGCTAATCAAAAAAATTGGTACGACATATTATTACAGCGGTAACTCTTCTGAAGCGCTGCCGTATTTTCAGGAGTATATTAATTTTTACAGAACAGGTGTAAATAAAAGTATAGTTACTGATAACGGGGTTATTGATTCATATTATTTTATTTCGATGATTTACGATGGTGTCAATAATGTAGTTGAAAAAAGGAAAGCTACCGACAGCTGTATCATTATTTCTGAAAGATCTGCTGTTCCTTATAATCCTTCCTGTATCCGATGCCTGTCGGAGAGGATCCAATACTTTTATGATATAGGCGAGTATAAACTTTGTATTAACGATGCCGAAAAATGCGAAAAAGCAGCAAAAGAATATCTTAAAACTGCCATTTATCCTGGCGAAATAGATCTGGGCCAAAGTGCAATCAAACAGAGCTTTCATTGGCGTATTAATGCGCTTATTGCTTTATACAGGTTTTTAGAAGTAGAAAAATTACTTGCCAACAAAGCAGTTGACTATGCGAAAGCCGGATCAAAAGATTACCTCGCCCTCACATATACACAGTTAGCTTCGGTACTTGAGACAGAAAATAAGTATGAAGAATCGCTTGCTGATTTGAAACTGGCTCTTAAGCTTTATAAAGAAAACAAGAATAATTTTAGTTGTAAACAAACGCTGAATAAAATTGGTCAGAACATATATTTTAATCATTTCAAGGATTATGATAAGGCCATAGTTTGTTTTAAGGATGCATTACTGTTTGTGAACCATAATTTTGATTTGAATAAGGAAGATTCAATAGAGTCATTAAGTATATATGGTGGGATTGCAAACATATTTATTGAAAAAGGCCTGTTTGATTCGGGTTTTTATTATTTCAGGCGAGCAATGAGCTTCGTGAAAAAGGGGGCTGACATAAACTATATACTAAATAGCTCACAGGACGAGTTTTCAAGGATAAAGAAAATTGAATATCTCTCAGATCTTTTGATCAACTACAGCAATGCGTACAAAAAGAAATATAAGGCGACTGGGGAAGCTAAGGAACTTGCTGAGGCTATTCTTTTTTATACTAAAGTGGATAAATTTCTTGCCCGGATTAATGTTTCTCAATACGAACAGGATTCAAGACTTTCCTGGCGAAAAGATGCAAGACGACTTTATGAAAATGCTATTGAAGCTTGTTACCTCGTTAAGAACTCGGAAAAGGCCTTTTATTTTTTTGAAAGGAGCAGGGCTACGTTATTAAATATTCAATTGGCCGAACAAAACTGGCTTGCAAAAAGGGATATTTCAGAATTGGATTATGTGAAAAAGGAAATGGTTCTGATTAATGCCTCAATAAATGAGTTGCCGGAAAATGCGAAAAAACGAATCGTGCTACGGGATTCACTAAGTAAAGCAACCGATAAACTGTATAATTTGGAGCAGTCGATAAAAATACATTATCCGCTCTATTATCAAAACCTGGATACATTCGTGATGACGATTCCGGAACTGAGAAACAAACTATTGGCAGATCACCATGCAGTTTTTGAAATTTTTTCCGGTGATAGCTGCATATATTCACTACTGGTTACTGATAAGAATGCAGTAATAAACAAAATAGATAAACCAGATTTTGAAACAACAGCTAACCGCTATACCGCTTACCTTTCGGATCATAACGTACTTAATAAAGATTTTGGAGGGTTCATTAAAACTGCTCATCATCTTTATGAATTGGTTCTGCAAAATAACCAGGTTCCGCAAGGCCGGATCATTATCTCTCCTGACGGTTATTATTTCCCTTTTGAATCACTGATTACTAATAGCAATCAGCAGAATCCCGTTTATTTTATTTTAGATCATGCGGTCAGTTATACTTATTCTGTTCGGTTTCTTTTTAACAACTTTGGTTCTTCAGAGACTGTTTCTGCAGGAAATTTTTTAGGAGTTGCTCCTGTTAATTATGCTCCTCGTTTTCATTTGCCGGAATTGACAGGTAGCGACCTTTCTTTAAACAATATTGAAAGAATAATCGGGAAGGCCCGGATTCTCCTTGCACAGGATGCATCAAAAGAAAATTTTCTCCGGCAATTCCGAACGTATAAAATTGCGCAATTATATACACACTCCTCAGATAGCAGCGAACGAAATGAACCTGTCATTTATTTTAATGATTCTGCGGTATACCTGTCCGAACTTCTTCCCGAAAGTAAACCTGTAACAGAGTTAATTGTATTGTCCGCCTGTGAAACCAGTAATGGCCAGCTTTACCAGGGTGAGGGTGTATTTAGTTTTAACCGGGCATTTGCCGCTTTGGGGATACCTTCTTCTATCAGTAATATATGGTCAATAGACAGTAAGTCAACATTCGCAATTACCGAATCATTTTATAAATACCTGGCAGACGGATTGACGCTTGATGTTGCTTTACAAAAGGCGAAACTTGAATATATGAGTGGAGATGAAGAAGAAAACCAATTGCCCTATTATTGGGCGGCTGCTGTTTTAGTTGGAAAATCAGACCCGATCCCTTTACAAAAACCTTTTCCATGGGCCTGGCTTTTTTTCGGGGCAGGCTTATTGGGCGGTCTTTATGCTTTCATGCGAATAGTAAAAAATTATCAAAAAAGAGCTATCCCAACTCCGGATACAAAGGAAACTGCTTCATAAATTCTTTCACATCATTCTTTATTCCACTGATTAGTGCTTCATCCTCCGTATTCATCAGAACCTTATCAATCAGGTCAACAACGGTCTGCATATGCGTTTCTTTCATTCCTCTTGTCGTAACGGCAGGAACACCTACCCGTATGCCTGAAGTCACAAATGGACTCTTATCATCGAAAGGAACAGCGTTTTTATTAAGAGTGATATGTGCTTTATCCAATGTTTCCTGGGCTTTCTTGCCGGTAAGATTTTTATTGCGAAGATCGATCAGCATTAGATGATTGTCTGTACCGCCGCTTATTAAGTTATATCCTTTGGCTACAAATGCTTTCGCCATTGCCTGGGCATTACTCATTATTTGTTTTCCATAAGCAGTAAAATCATCACTGAGTATTTCACCGAAAGAAACTGCTTTGGCAGCAATCACATGCTCCAATGGGCCTCCCTGTGTACCGGGAAATACGGCGAGATCCAGCAACTGGCTCATCGTTCTTGTATTTCCTTTGGGATCTTTTATACCCCAGGGATTTTCAAAATCATGACGCAGCATGATAATACCGCCACGCGGGCCACGCAATGTTTTATGAGTTGTGGATGTAACAATATGACAATGTTCAAAAGGATCATTCAATAACCCTTTTGCGATTAAACCGGCAGGATGGGCAATGTCGGCAAAAAGGATAGCGCCGATTTTGTCCGCTACTTCACGGATGCGTTTATAATCCCAGTCACGACTATAAGCAGAAGCGCCGCAGATAATCATTTTTGGTTTTTCTTTGATTGCTGTTGCTTCCAGTTGATCATAATCTACAGTGCCGGTTTCCTTTTTTACACCATAGAATAGCGCCTGGTAAGTTTTACCACTAAAGTTGGCGGGGCTGCCATGCGTTAAGTGGCCACCCATACTTAAATCTAATCCCAATACTTTTTCACCGGGCTTTACACAGGCAAGGAATACAGCGCCATTGGCCTGCGCCCCGCTGTGCGGTTGCACGTTGGCCCAAGACGCGTTGAATATTTTTTTCAATCGTTCTATGGCGGTAGTTTCAATTTCATCCACTACTTCACAGCCCCCATAATATCTTTTACCCGGATAGCCCTCTGCATATTTATTGGTAGGCACTGTTCCCATCGCCTGCATTGTTTGCAGGGATGTGAAATTTTCAGAAGCAATCAATTCGATTCCATTTCGCTGGCGTTCGAGTTCTTTGTTGATGAGGCTGAATATCTGTGTGTCCTTTTGCATGAAGTAGTCAATTTAAAGTTCAAAGTTTAAATGTGTACTATTTATAGCGAACATTTAAACGGCTGAAAAGAGGTACGGAAGTGCATCCTGATTGCTATCGGGATGTGCGACACAACGAAAGCAAAGTAGAATTACTAAAGCTGGTAACACGTCTTTTCAGGCTGCAAAAGTAAGTAGGAGGATAATTGAAACCCATTTTGTGAACCTATTTTTGTTTGGTTCAAATAGCTTATTTTCGTTCGCTTTTGATTAGTAACCAAAACGCACGTAGTGAAGGCCATTATCCCAGTTGCAGGCGCCGGCACAAAACTTCGCCCGCATACATACACTCAGCCCAAGGCCCTGATACCATTGGCGGGAAAAAATGTGTTGAGCATAATCATAGACCAGCTACAGGATGCAGGCATACATGAATTTGTTTTTATTGTAGGCTACCTCGGGGATAAGATACAGGACTATGTTCGACAAAAATATCCTCATATTCATTCTCACTTTGTACAGCAAACCAACCGGCAAGGTATCGGTCATGCGATTAAAATGACCCGCAGTATTGTAAACAGCGATGAAATGTTTGTGGTGCTGGGCGATACAATTTGTGAGTATGATGTAAAGGAAGCGGTCAATAGCCCTTATTCTTTATTATGCGTAAAAAAAGTAGATGATCCAAGGGAGTTTGGCGTTGCAGAGATAGGAGAGGATGGGTTTATCCACCATGTTGTTGAAAAGCCGCAGATACCCAAAAGCAACATGGCGCTGGTAGGTATTTATAAAATCAAGGAAAGCGAGATGATGTTTGAGTGCCTGGAAAATAATATCAGCCAGGG
>JAFDYH010000261.1:14368-17983 GCA_018267535.1 Bacteroidota bacterium | reverse complement strand
CCCTCCATGTATTCCAGTCATGTGGCCATTCCTGTCCCCATATATCCAGCTCATACCATATTCCTTTATCGTAAAGAATTTTACCAAACCTTCCACTGGCACCTGGGTCTTCGTGCGCCCCGCTGCCGCTAAGAAGATGAATATGACCACTTCTGCGGATTTGTTCCAGTATATTATGATCAGCAAGATTAGGCATGTAATGCTGAGGGCTATTGAAATAAACATCTTCATCATAATAGCCCTTTGTATACTCCGTAAGATCATAAACACCACTCATCGCAATAACTCCGTTGATAATATCCGGTCGCTTTAAAAAAAGATTCATGCTATGCAAAGCACCAAATGAAGCCCCACAGGCTATAATTGGGGTTTCCCAACTTGTATTATTCCTGATAAAAGGAACAACCTCATTATGGATGTAGTCATTAAATTGGTTATGCCGTATTGCTTTATGGCGCGGGTCCATATTGTTGTTTAACCAGCTTTCTGTATTAATACTGTTTACAGAAAACACTTTTATTTTTCCACCATCGATAAAAGACGCTATAGCATCAATTAACTGGAAACGCTCGTATTCAAGGTAATCAGCCGCAGCGGTCGGCACCATTAATAAAGCCATTCCATAATGACCATACACTGCAATAGGCATGTCTTTGTTTAAAGAGGGGCTGTACCAGGAAGTTAATTCTCTATTCATATCAGCATATTATGGTTGTGCAGCAAAAATGGATATTTATCGGAGGGCAAAAAAATAAAACTGAAAACCTGAGTAAATAAAGACCTTGGCGTTCTCTGTTAATTAGCCGTATCGTACAATTAATTCATATTTAAACAACTGTTAGCAGGTTTTTAAAAAAGAGGTTCGGAAATTGGGTAAAATTATTCCACAGGATTTTCGTTTAAATACCGTATTTATGTAGTGAAATAAGCCCATTTTCATTGACAATAATCAAAAGAAAAATAAGGCGGAATATTTCACTTTTGAGAATTTACGAAGTATTTTTACCCTATGTATACAGTATTTTTACTGAGTTAATATATTGAATAATTTTCCAATCTCCGGTTGAATCTTTTCGGGATATTTTAGACTTAAGCATTCAAATTCAAAACATTATTACCCGTAACTGTTATTAGTTATCCGTAAATTATTAAAGTCGATTGAAATGAATCTGCCACAGATCAGGATCGTCCTGGTAGACGATCATGAATTAGTCAGGGGCTCTTGGAAACTGTTATTAAAACAAGACAACCGGTTTTCTATTATAGGCGAATGCCGCAATGGAGCCGAAGCGATTGAAGAAGCTCAAAAGCTTGCACCTGATATAATGATCATAGATATAAACATGTATCCCATGAATGGTATGGAGGCTACCGAGAGAATAAACCAGGTTGCCCCAACAGTAAAAATCATTGGACTCTCCATAAATAACCAACCCGCTTATGTGCAAAAAATGCTTAAAGCGGGTGCTATGGGTTATATGACCAAAAACTCCTCTCTGCATGAAATGGCCCATGCAATAATGGAGGTGCATAATGGCCGTCAATATATATGCGAAGAGATAAGAAATAAAATGGCTATTGAATAAATCTGTTGAATCACAATTTCTTTTCTCTGCCTTCCTTTCTTCTTCATCTTGCCAAAAGCCGGTAAATTTGCGGCCTTATGGAACTAAGCAAGAATTTTGATCACAGTATTGCCGAATCGAAATGGTATAAACATTGGCTGGACAAAGGATATTTTCACAGCGAGCCGGATGATCGTGAGTCTTATACGGTTGTAATACCTCCACCCAATGTCACCGGAGTACTGCATATGGGTCATTGCCTGAATAATACGATTCAGGATATATTGGTTCGCCATGCACGCATGCAGGGAAAGAACGCATGCTGGGTTCCGGGTACTGACCATGCTTCAATTGCCACCGAAGCAAAAGTGGTACAGATGCTCCGTGAAAAAGGAATTAACAAATCCAATCTTAGCCGCGAAGAGTTTTTAAAGTATGCCTGGGAATGGAAGGAAAAATATGGCGGCATCATTTTACAACAATTAAAAAAATTAGGATGCAGCCTGGATTGGGACCGTACCACATTCACCATGGACCCGGATTATTGTCAATCCGTCATTAATGTATTCATTGATCTTTATAAAAAAGGGTATATCTACAGGGGCAAACGAATGATTAACTGGGATGTAAAAGCAAAAACGGCCCTAAGTGATGAGGAGGTAATACGTAAAGAGACCAAGCAGAAATTATATTATCTAAAATATTTTATTGCCAATACAAAGGACTATATCACTATTGCAACTGTACGCCCTGAAACAATTATGGGTGATACCGCCGTTTGTGTACATCCTTCCGACGAGCGATATAAACACCTGCATGGAAAATCTGTTTTAGTTCCTTTAATCAACCGGCGTATTCCTGTGATCACAGATGAATACGTAACGATGGATTTTGGTACGGGTGCGCTGAAGGTCACTCCTGCGCACGACATGAACGACTATCAATTAGGTCAAAAACATAACCTGGAAATAATTGATATTTTCAATGACGATGGCACATTGAATAGTGAAGCACAGATATTAATCGGCGAAGAACGATTTGAGGCAAGAAAGAAAATTGTAAAACTGCTCGAAGAGGAAAATTATATTGATAAGATTGAAGATTATACAAGTGAGGTAGGCTATAGCGAAAGAACGGATGCAGTGGTAGAACCCAGGTTAAGCCTTCAATGGTGGGTGGCCATGAAGAAAATCTCCGGGCCTGCTTTAAATGCTGTTATCAATGAAAATGACCCTGATAATAAAATAGATTTTCACCCGGCTAAATTTAAAAACCTTTACCGCCACTGGATGGAAAATATCCGTGACTGGTGTATTAGCCGGCAATTGTGGTGGGGGCAACGAATACCTGCCTGGTATGCACCAGATGGATCATTTGCTGTTGCAGCAACAAAAGAAGAAGCGTTTGAGCAATTAACAATAAAAAACTCAACCCTAAAAATTGATGAAATAGCCCAGGACGAGGACGTATTAGATACCTGGTTCTCTTCCTGGTTATGGCCTTTCGAAGTTTTTAAAGGATACAGTAATCCCGGTAATAAAGATGTTAAATACTATTATCCTACCCAAACATTGGTTACTGCTCCTGAAATCATTTTCTTTTGGGTAGCAAGAATGATAATGTCTGGTTTTGAGTACATGCATCAAAAACCATTTCGTGATGTATACTTTACAGGAATAGTAAGAGATAAGTTAGGCAGGAAGATGAGCAAAAGCCTGGGTAACTCCCCCGACCTTTTGCAAATGATAGATGATGATGGTGCAGATGCAGTTCGTTTTGGAATAATGATTGCCTCACCAGCAGGCAACGACCTAATGTGGGACCCTGCGGGCAATGAACAAGGCAGGTTTTTTATCAATAAAATATGGAATGCACTGAAACTGGTAAAAATGTGGGAAAGCCGTCAGGCTGTTTCAAACGGCCCTACTGGTGAGACAGAAAGTAATTTCGCAGTTGACTGGTTTAAAAACAGGCTGAACGAAGTAAAGGCCGAACTGAATGGCCTGTTTAAAGATTTTCGCCTGAGCGAAGCATTGAAGACAATCTACTC
>JAFDYH010000261.1:0-14313 GCA_018267535.1 Bacteroidota bacterium | reverse complement strand
TGATGAAGTTGCTTCACCCTTTTATGCCTTTTGTAACAGAAGAAGTTTATCATTTACTGAAAGAAAGGACAAAAGGTGACGACATTGTTATCAGCCTGCTTAAAACAAATGTTATAGCCGATGCAAACATTTTAAACGCAGGCGAAATACTCAAAAAAGATATTAGCACCATCAGAGATATAAGAAAGAAATTCAATATAAAAAATATTGAACAAATTAAATACTCCAGAAATGCTGCTGGCGATAGGATCTACAATGGCAACCAGGGCCGCTTTCCATTAGGAATGGCTGAATTACTAGAAAAACAAACCAATATCCAATACAAAACGCCTGTAGAAATACTGGATAATAAAATCCCTGCCAGTGAATTTACGGTTGTATCAGATGACCGTCAATTTTATTTACAAACGCAAATGGCAGTTGATACGAGTTCTCAAAAAGAACAATTAATTAAAGACCTTGAATATCAAAAGGGGTTTCTGGCTTCTGTTGAAAAAAAATTAAGCAATGAACGATTTGTTCAGAATGCAAAACCCGAAATCGTAGAAGTAGAGAAAAAGAAAAAGGCAGATGCAGAAGCAAAGATCAAAGCTATTGAAGAAAGCCTTTCTTCGCTGTGATTATCCGAAAGCTTTAGAAAAACAGGGTTGGTCGTTATATTTTGCCCAACCACCTACTATCATAGTATAAACAACAAATTTAATTTATCTTACCGCTGGTATCCTTCCCCTGTAAAAAGGAACCGATTTACGAAACTTACCTTATTATTAGTTTTATGATTGCAAAATTTCCGGGCTTTTTAATTAAACTGTCTTTATTGGCATGCCTATTCCTCACATCAGTAAGCACCAATGCTCAATTATCAAAACTTGACCGGGCTACTCTTGAAGAAATAAGTGAAGACAGGAAGGCAAAAAGCACCGAATTCTATAAATTCATTTCGAATAGCACGAACTATATCAGTATGGGAATGCCGGTATCACTTTTTATAGCCGGCGTTATAACGGAGGATAAAGGCTTAAAGAAATCAGCCCTTGTTGCCGGTGAAAGCATTGTTGTATCAACCTTGTTTACCTATGCATTAAAAAACACTGTCAAAAGACCTCGCCCATATACAGTCGACTCGCTGATTATCAAAATTGGCCCCGGAGGTGGCTATTCCTTTCCTTCTGGTCATACATCCGAAGCTTTTGCTTTAGCCACTTCTCTATCGATGTCTTATCCAAAATGGTATGTAATTGGGCCTGCCTATCTATGGGCGAGTACTGTTGCTTATTCCCGCATGTATCTCGGCGTTCATTATCCAACTGATATACTTGCAGGTGCCATTGTCGGAAGCGGAAGTGCTTATCTTTCTCATAAACTCAATCACTGGATCAATCAGAAGCACGAAAAAAAGCTATCAGTGGCCTTCGCTTATTAGTTATTTTGGAATGATGCTGACCGGTAAAATGAGTTCAAACACATTTGCCTGCTGAGGCGCTAATAAGTCTGTATCGAGAAGATGGCTGACCCTTATTCCGAAAGTTAAAGGGTATTGATTCCACCAACGTGTATCAAAATAAATTTCAGTACCAACACTTCGTAGGTCAAGCGTACTTCTTTTATCTTCTGAAAATAATCGTTGAAGATCGTAAAACGCATTTGCCCGTATCCTTTGGATATATAAAATATTGCCAAAGCCCCAATCAGGAATTAATAAAGGCATGTGATAATTAACAGATAAACGCCACATCCTTGACCCTAAATCTCTTTGCTGATAATAACTATTATACCCTCTTGCCCCTACGAACGAGTTACCGAATATTACACCGGTCGTATCCCTTTGCTGAAAAGCTCCGCCAAGTATGATATTATGCGTTGAAAAGAAACCAGGCAAATACAATGAAGCCCTTCCCAAAAATTGGTACCCTGCAAAATCACTTAGAGGATAACGGTAGTCGGCCGATAGCGTATATCCCAAATGCGGATATATATGTTGCCTTGCTGCTTGAATAGTTTGCTGCCATGTAATATAATGATGCAGGTAAGTAAAATTGAAGTTCCTGAAATAGTTTTTCGCCTGTCCTTTGATAAAATCATTTCTTAAGACATAGTCCGTTCCTATGTTTAATAATTTATAAGTTTGTCCTTTACTGAAGTTCAGTGGTACGCTCAATCCAATCTTTGAATCTAATTGACTCCACTGACGAAAATGTCCACCTGCAGAATCAGCATAATCCAATGTATATTCCGTACCGAAGTTGACATAGGGAAATAAAGAACCAAATGTTCCGGCGAAACCAATACCATTCGATCGGTCATTTTGATTATAGTGATAATACAATTGCGTTTGAAATGTATTCAGCACGTTTTCACCATATAAAGAAAACGTAAAGTCTGGATCTTCATAATAGGGCCGCCAGCTATGAAAATTGAAAAGCTTAGTTGCTTTACTGTAATTACGGATAGAAAAAGCTCTGCCTGGCACTTTATTGAGTAAGATATTTTTCTCAGCAATAGCCGAATCACCCGGATAGCGTGATACTGCTTCCATTGCCGCAACGTTTACTTCTGTTAATGAAGAAGGAGAAACATCCAACTTCTTTAACTGGTAACCCTCAGCAGTAAAATGTGATACGACCGCTTTATTATCCGCAACATTTACAAAATAGTTACCCAACCGGTCACTGCTCACTTGGAAAATTTTTTTATCAGATAACCGAACAGCAAATACATCATCATTACCGGCATAAGATGCGGTAAAATAGATCATACCCTCCTCTACATTCGGGTAGCCTGCCACACTGAAAGAAGGAGGTGTGAGTTTCTCTATATTTCCTGTCCTTATATCAATCAATCCTAAACAAGACCGGCTATCAGACAATCGCAAAGAGCTTACCAGCAAATCATCATTAATAAATTTAGGGTCAGTAAACACATTTACCTCCGCAGAACTGATTTCTTTTATTACTGATCCTGTTGAAGCATCAAGAATATGGATAGCGCTTTTACCGTCAGCACTATTCTGCACAACGGCTATTCTTGTTCCCTCTGCAGAAATATCAGGCGTAAAATATTTGCTTTTGTGGGTGATGGTTATTTGCTGTCCGCTGTAAATATTCAGTACTTTTATCACACTATAATCTCTCCACACCCATCTTGCGTCTGTTTCATAGGCGGCATAGACAATTCTTCCGTTACGATATGAAAATTGCAAATCGTCTGAAATATCACGTGTACGAATTCTATGTTCGCCATTTTTATCTTTTAAAATAAAAACAGGAATTTTCCGATAACTAGATTTTAAATACAATAATGAGTCTTTACCTACCTGATATGGGAAGAGATAATTGGTAACATAACTATGCGTAACCTTTGAAATATATTTATCACCCCCATCATCCTCCGGAACATTCCATTGTCTTTTGTAAAAGTCAAATGCATTGTTATAAAAATTTTTATAGCTTAGGCCTGTATATCTTTTTATTGCATTTTGAAAGGGATAAAACAACCCCTTATAAGCGCTTGCGTCCCTTGTTATTTTATTCCAAAAATCAAAACCATATTTTTCCCTCCCGTAATTAACCAGCAAATAACCAAGATTATAATGATCAGGCACATAATCTTTAAAAGACCCATTCCGTAATTTCATAAACGAATAATGTTTGCCAGCCATCCACAAAGAAGGGTATGCATTGAGAAAAAAAGGTATCCGGCCTCTTCCCTGACTGGTTGTAAAAGTTTCATTATATACAGCATCTCCTTCAAAAAACCAATCCGGTATGGATCCATCAATTGCAACCAGCAACCCCTCTTCACCAAAAAGATAATAAAACACTTTACTTAAACCATTCCTGAAATTATTATACTGCATTACATGCCGGTATTCATGCACAGCCAACTGATCAGGCCAGGGAAGGCTTCCCTGGCTAAAGTTGTTAGGGTCCGGCGTCATGAAAAATTCGCTGCGGTAAGGACCAAGACCAACATAACCATTTGAAATAGTGGTTTGGTTCTGCAGGACAATATTGATCTTATAAATTTTATCGCCGGGTGAAAAAGGTTTTTGCTTTGCCAGGTAATGAACAATATTGGCAACACGCCGGGCCTGGCTGTCCAACCCTACAGGAAAAATAATCCTCGCTGAATCCGTATTAATCTGCTTCCATTTTAAAGAAGGAGGATTGCCACCAAATTTCTGTGCCTGCAAAAAAGATACCGCAACAATATGCAGGCAAACTGATAAAAAAAAATTTCGCATGAAAAAAAATTGATCTATAAATTTATCCGGAATTGAAATGCTTTGACAAAAACGATCACCCCCGGTTTATTTTGAAATATAAACATTTATTTTAGTCTCATAAAGTTGCTTTCGGCTATAAAGAGGAGGTTTGCTTATCTTCAGCTAAAATTCACTTACATGACCCTGCTTGCTTTAGCAATCGCCCCGGGGCTGGTTATATGTTTTTATATTTTTTATAAGGACGTGTACAATCCTGAACCAGTAATGAAACTGGTAATCAGTTTTTTTTTAGGTGCATTAGTTGTTATCCCGGCGGGTCTTATTGAACGGGCGGCATCCCCTTACTTCGATAATACTATATCATCTACAGCTTTGTTTGCCTATGGTGTTGTAGCCATGACAGAAGAAACAGGCAAATTTTTGGTACTCCGCTATTATGCTTATCCCAGGCAAAGTTTCGACGAGCCATTGGATGGAATCGTATATGGAATTATGGCCAGTATGGGCTTTGCCACAGTTGAAAATATTCTATATGTATCACAAAATGGCTTTGGTACAGCAATCGTCCGAATGTTTCTGAGTGTGCCAGCCCATGCCACTTTCGCAGTAATGATGGGATACTATGCCGGAAAAGCCAAATTCAGGCCTCAGCAAAGTTTTCTTCTGTTATTTACAGGGCTATTTTTGGCAGTCTTCTTTCACGGAACGTTTGATTTCCTGTTGTTCTTGCAAAAGTCGCCTTATGTGCAACAATATGTATCAGATAGCCTACTGTTTTTAGGGGCTATTACTTCGTTTATTATTGCCTTCCGGTTAAGCAAACAGTTAATAGAGCAACACCAGGAATTATCCCGTCATACATTCACCAATATACCAAACCGTGCATAAAATACGATATGCAACTACGGCTGATATCCCTTTAATAAGAGAGATGACTTTTAAGGTATGGCCACAAACTTATGCAGGGATATTAACACAGGAGCAAATAGACTATATGCTGGTTTTAATGTACAGCACTGAGTCACTGGAAAAACAAATGAAAGAGGGTTCGCGTTTTATAATTGTATATGATGAAACAGAACCAGTTGGTTTCACTTCTTTTCAACATCTGGGCAATGGTATTTACAAACTGCACAAACTATATATCCTCCAAACACAACAGGGAAAAGGGACAGGGCGATTCGCGATTGAATCAGTAATCCATGAAATAAGACAGGAAGGAGCAACCGCTTTACAATTGCAGGTGAATAAAAATAACAAGGCAAAAGAATTTTATTACAAAATGGGCTTTGAAGTAATTGATGAAACCAGTCTTGATATCGGTAACGGTTTTTTTATGAATGACTTTATAATGGAGAAAAAGATTAATTAATCATTTATTCAGCAACTGAATTTTGGTTTGCGCCAGTTACCAGCAACAATCTAACCATCAATACCCATTATTCCTATTTCTTACAATCTAAAAACTTTTTTGGATCAACCGGTTCTTCATCATCAAATAGCAATAACTCAACCTCATCTCCCGGGCTTATAATGCCAATGGGCTGACCCTTCTTTGGTATATCATTCTTTTTTACCAACGATTTTGATATACCTGTAAACCAAATATTATAGTTATAATAATGCATTACCATTTCATATTTTCCTCCTTCCCCTATTGTTACCAGATCGATTTTCCCCGGCACTGGCGCCAGGAACAGGGTATCATTAATACTTTTGAAAGATACTTTTAAATCGCCTTTGTATCCTGTGCCTTTTTCTACGGAAGGTGATTGTGGTATGGCGCCGGGAACAGGACATAAAAGATTTAAGGTGTCAATTCTTTTTTGTTTTGGTGCCGGCCTTTTTAATTGCGCTGATAATGCATTGGCAATACAAAGACCTATCAATAATGATATACCTATTCTCATTTAATTATTATTAGTATGAATAGACAACTTCTTTGCCATTTCAGCACTCATTTCGTTCGATGAAGGGCCATAGCCATTTACCAATACCCCTTTATCTCCTTTCTTATTTTCTATTGCATACACTATGGCTTCATCCGCAGGATCTGTATTCCCTTCAAACCGGTAAACCTCAGTTATTTCAAATTCAGCCGGGCTAAATTTGCCTGCATGGCAGACAATACAGTTCTCCCCGAGATTAAAATCAAGGTTATACCCTCTCTGCTTTAAACCATTTATGGCTGCCGTAACGGTTTCATAACTATACATAATCTGCTATTTTAAAATACCAGCTGGTGGGTTTGTTTGATAATACCCATTACAAATACACTCTGAACATTGCCTACATTCTCAACCTGGCTTAGTTTATTTATATGAAAATGATAATAGTCATCCATGTTTTCCGCTACTACCTTCAGCATAAAATCAAACTCGCCTGAAATAGTCAGGCATTCCAGCACTTCGTTCATCTCAATAATGGATTTGATAAATTTATCCCCGGCATTTTTACTGTGCTGCCGCAATGATACATAACAAATCACCATTAATCCTTTACCCACTTTTGCTGCATTCACTAAAGTTACATATTGTTTAATTACCCCGTTTTGTTCCATACGGCGTACCCGCTCATGTACAGGTGATGTGCTTAAATGTACTTTCTCTGATAATTCTTTTACAGTAATCCGTGCATTCTGCTGCAATAATTTTAAAATTGACAGATCAATCTTATCCAGTACAGCCATTTGTTCTTTCAGAGCGGCTTTTGACATAATCAAACAGTATTTTATCCTGTAAAATAAAAATAAGTTTTTATTTTATCCTGAATTATTCACACACAAAAGAATTTTATCCTTTAGACATATCTTTGCAAAGTGGTTAAAATTCATAACCCATTATTCATTTACCAATAGCATTAATTATGTCAACAGTAAGTAAATCAATTGATTTTTCTCTGCCTTATAAAGTAGCCAATATATCCCTTGCTGAATGGGGACGTAAGGAAATCAGGTTAGCAGAGGCAGAAATGCCCGGTTTGATGTCCATCCGTAAAGAATATGGTCCTTCTCAACCTTTAAAAGGTGCAAGAATTGCGGGATGTCTTCACATGACTATTCAGACCGCAGTGCTCATTGAAACATTGGTGGCCCTGGGTGCAGAAGTGAAATGGAGTTCATGTAATATATTTTCTACCCAGGATCATGCTGCTGCTGCAATTGCTGCGGCAGGAATCGGCGTATTTGCATGGAAGGGACAAACACTGGATGAGGCAGACTGGTGCATAGAACAAACATTATTTTTCGGAGCTGCTGATCACCCCCTGAATATGATTCTAGATGACGGCGGTGACCTAACCAATATGGTACTGGATAAATATCCCGAGCTTATCCAGCATGTAAAAGGTATATCTGAAGAAACAACGACAGGTGTTCATCGTTTATATGAAAGAGTTGCAAAAGGCACTTTACCTATGCCAGCTATTAATGTAAATGACTCTGTTACAAAAAGTAAATTTGATAATAAATATGGCTGTAAAGAATCGCTTGTAGATGCTATCCGTCGTGCAACAGATGTGATGCTTGCTGGTAAAGTAGCTGTTGTAGGTGGCTATGGGGATGTGGGTAAAGGCTCTGCTGCTTCTTTAGCTGGTGCTGGTTGCCGTGTGATTGTTACGGAAATTGACCCGATATGTGCATTGCAGGCTGCAATGGATGGATTTGAAGTAAAAAAAATGATTGATGCAGTAAAAGAAGCCGATATAATTGTTACGGCAAGTGGCTGTCGCGACCTTATAACAGGTAAGCATTTTAAATCAATGAAAGATAAGGCGATCGTATGCAACATAGGCCACTTTGATATTGAAATTGATATTGCATGGCTAAACCAGAATTATGGACATACAAAGGATACCATCAAACCGCAGGTTGATCTTTATAATATAGACGGACATGATGTAATTATTCTGGCAGAAGGCCGGTTGGTTAACCTGGGCTGCGCCACTGGTCATCCCAGTTTTGTAATGAGTAATTCGTTCAGCAATCAAACACTTGCCCAGATAGAACTCTGGAGTAATCATAAAAATTACGAGAATAAAGTGTATGTTTTGCCAAAACATCTCGATGAAAAAGTGGCAAGGCTTCACCTCGCCAAGATTGGTGTGGAACTGGATGAACTAACTACTGAACAAGCTGAATATCTTGGTATCAGTAAGAGCGGACCATTTAAGCCGGAGCATTACAGATATTAATCCTTTTACAGGATACATTTTTAAACCCGTTGTAAAAGACGGGTTTTTTTATTAATATACAGAGCTACTGAAAAGTATTATACATCAGTTTTGAACAGTTTTGCAATTCTTTCCTCGTTCACTCACTCTTACCCTTGAGTTTCAATGTGTAAAATAAACATAGGTGTTTACACAATATTGAAAGCGGGCCATACTATTTGATATATGAAAACAAACGGATATTTTGTGCTTCCGTAATATTCAACCCTATGAACTTTTTAAAACGCATCGAAAAGCGTCATCTCATTGACGCAGGCTTAATTCTCCTTATTTCCGTAATTATTGTTGTGTATAAACTGATTGGGATGAAATAAGGCTCAATCTTATTCCTTTATACAACCCATTAACCACCTAAAAGGATTCTTTTATGGTGTAGTTGCTCCTATTCTTACATAAAATACAGCATTTTGTTGATCTGCCGGGGTAGATATTTATATTCATCAGTCACTGGTTTTATTTCACCATTTTCGCGGAACAAACTGGTCCAGTTTAAACTCTCTCTATTCTTTAAAAAGCCTGTAAAATATAGCAACCTATCTCCCACCCGATCTAATTAAAGGTTAAGATGAAGGTAGAAACCGGTTCGGATATCATATTAAGGCTATTTATAGAACAAAAAAAACGCGCCTGAAATATTAAGAGTAATTCGTGCAGAAACAAGGCTCTATAAGGATGACATAAAGGAAGTAGCTGAACCAGGTATTTGCAGTGTATTGTTCCTTGTATAAACAGAAAATATACCCTACCCGGTGTACAAACAGTTGAATTACTTCTACAGCCTCTTTATCCCACTTTTCACAAGTAAGAAGAGAATATGTTTTATTTGGCAGAACAAGGGTAATAGCTGTAGCCCTGTGAAGATGTGAAGAACGTTACTAAGTTTAAGGTGGCTCCTGATTTGAATTAAGATTAAAAGAAAACACACATAGCGTGCAAGTATTTGCTGTTTTGTTCCGAAGCACTTGTGCTATTGCTTTTTATAGAACCATTAAACGATCAACTATTAAAACGCATTCTCTTCCCCCCTGATTACATTATAGATAGTAAGGAATATTATCTTTATATCCAGCCAGATGCTCCAGTTTTCCATATACCACAAATCAAATTCAACCCTGCCCTTCATTTGATGCAACTCTCTTGTTTCGCCCCTATACCCATTCACCTGGGCCCATCCGGTTATGCCAGGTTTCAGGAATTGTCGCACCATATATTGATTGATCAGTTTTGAATAATCATCTGTATGCTTAAGCATATGGGGCCTTGGGCCAACAACGCTCATATTGCCAATAAGCACATTAATAAACTGTGGAAATTCATCAAGGTTAGTTCTTCTCAAGAAAAGGCCTATCCGTGTAATGCGTTGATCACCCCGCACAGCCTGCACAAAATTTGCATCTTTATTTACCCGCATGCTGCGAAATTTGATACAGCCAAAAGGCTTATTATCACGCCCGGTCCTTTGTTGCACAAAAAATATAGGGCCTTTTGAATCCAGCCAGATTAATAAACCAAGGATCGGAATAAGCCATGACAATATGAACACAACGACAAAAAGAGATATAACAACATCGCATATACGCTTATTGATCCTGTTAGCAACATCGTCTAGCGGCTCACTCCGCAATGAAATAATCGGTATATCTTTAAGATAGTCGATGTGTACGGGCCGCCTGATAAACGAAGTCAGGTCAGGCACTATCCTGAACCGGATACATTCTATTTCGGCATCACGCATCAGGTTGTATATATTGTTATCCTGTTCTGGCGTAATGGTAGAAAATATCTCGTTCACCTGCAATTTTTTGGATACCTCCAATGAACTATTAATATCCGACAGGATCGGATAATGAGAAAGCTCGGTTACTTTTTCAAAGTCTTCAGCAAAACCCAATATCTTCATGTTAATCCCTTCCTGTTCAAGGTAAGTGGCAAGTTTTTTTGCAACATCATTATATCCAAGAATAACCACTTTCTTCCCAAAATTGTCACTGTTACGGAAATATCCCCTTATTCCTATATATGCAAACCGGTTTAAGAGTAAGCCAACACCAAAACTTATACAAATAGCAATCACAAAAAGGCGGGACAAATCCAGGTTATGAGAAATAAATGTATAAAAGAATATAAAGAGTATCCAGATTACATAAATCCGCATTGTTTGCTTGGTAAACAATTCAAATGATAGAATATTATTGGAAGCATATACCTTACCGACCCAACTGATGATGATCCAGCAAAAATTAAGTATTGTCCAAAAAATTAGATAGGCAAATGAAGGTGACACTCCTATTCGTTCACCCAAAAGAAATCTCAGTAAAATAAAAAAAGTGTTGAGGATCAGCAGATCAAGGGTAACTAATGTAAGCTGTAAAAACTGTAAAAAACGTCTGTTCATAAAACCCGCTAAATTATGCCACAGGAGAGGTAATATTACTAAATTATAATGGGTTAATTTACTAAATTAACCGGATTATTTATATTCCCGGATGAACTGAATAGAATTATTCGCAATCGTATTTTTCCCCATTTAAAAGAAATTACTCATCAATCACCTTAAGATACTCATACATAAGTAGTAGAGGATCTGATTTAAAACT
Source organism: Bacteroidota bacterium (assembly GCA_018267535.1). Lineage (GTDB taxonomy): Bacteria > Bacteroidota > Bacteroidia > Chitinophagales > Chitinophagaceae > JAFDYH01. The sequence continues at coordinate 3,261 of JAFDYH010000261.1, read as the reverse complement.
TCATCGTAATTAAAAATGCAGGGCTAATAACAAAAATATAGGCAGTTTATAAAAAAGAAATAAAAAAAACTGTTGAAAATGACCAGTTATTTCATCCCGGACATATTCAACAGTTAAAGGCCAGTGGAAATATTATTGAATTATGCAAATCTGGCCAATTCAGCAGATTTCTAATATTTTACAAACTTTGAGCTTACCCTTGTTTTTGTATCAATTATTGTTTCGATTATATATACCCCTTTACCTAAAGAAGTTATATTCACCGGCAATGTAAAAAAGGTTTGAGTTGTGTTAGCATTAACACGTTGCACCTGCTGGCGGAGATTATCAACTAACTGCTTGTTCAACTCTACTTTTTTTACAGCCCTTCCATTTATATCATAAATGTTTACCACAACAACTCCAATGCTATCACTTATTATTTTAGCATTAATGACATCTGATGCAGGGTTTGGATAAAGTTCCATTTGAACAGTCTGAGGACCATTGGTCACTGTTATTTTTACTTCGTCGCTGGCCTCTTCTCCCCGTGTGCTGGTCACTGTTAGTCTGAATATATATATCCCTTTTTCCAGGCTTTTTACAGTTATTTTAGGGGCCGTCGCTGACGATAAAGCCGAAGCCGAAGGGCCTTGCACCTGCTCCCATTTATAAGTTAAGCCACCCTGGCTGTCATGCGAACCGCTTCCATCGAGTACGGCCGTTGATTCCGGCAAACTAACTGCTATATCTTTGCCTGCATCAGCTACAGGAGACTGGCTATTTGCTGGTTTTACAACAATTGTAACCTGGTCACTTGCACTAATTCCATTATTATCGGTAACAGTTAATTCAAATGTATATTGACCAACCTGCAGGCCTGAAACGTTGGACGAAGCGGTATTTACATTGTCAATTGTTACTGCAGAAGTGCCGGTAATTTTTTTCCATGTATAATACACAATAGATCCATCTGCATCGTATGATTTTGTACCGTCTAATCTTATACTGGCTGTTTTATTATTGCTGGCTGGCAGTGTAATCGCCTGGTCGGTTCCGGCATCCGCTACAGGAGCAAGGTCACCCGAAGGCTTCTGGACCGTTATTTTTACCTGTGCAGTTGTAGAAGCTCCACGGTTATCGGTGACTGTTAGTTTAAATGAATAAACTCCTTCTGTTAATCCGGAAATAATCGGTGTGGATGTATTTACGTTTGTAATTGTTACCGGAGAAGGGCCATCCATTTTTGTCCATACATAAGATTCTATTGTTCCATCCGGGTCATACGATTTTACACCGTCCAATTTAGTACTGCTTACCGGCAAGGTAACGATCTGGTTTGCTCCTGCATTAGCAACAGGAGGTAGATTGGTACTTAAGTTAACTATGATTTTTACCTGTGCCTTTGAGGTTGCACCCACATTATCAGTTACAGTTAGTTCAAAAATATATTGCGCCCCCTGTAAACCTGTTATCACTGGTTTAGCAGAATTTCCATTTGTAATTGTTATATCTGGCCCTGATACTAACTGCCAATCATAGGTAGTAATTGTGCCATCAGGGTCGGTTGATTTCGATCCATCAAGAGTTACAGATGTGGTACCAAACGGAAGGGTTTGACTTGCTCCTGCATCGGCTACAGGTGCCTGGTTCGGTGCAGGGTTTACTGTAATTTTCACCTGAGCTCTGGAAATTGCTCCTTTGTCGTCAGTAATTGTCAGTTCAAAAGTATACTGACCTGCTGCCAATCCTGATACAGTGGCAAGTGATTTATTTCCGTTACTGATATTAGCGGTTCCTCCTGTTATTTTGGTCCAGTTGTACGAAGTAATCGTTCCATCCGCATCGGTTGAACCACTACCATCCAGTGTTACTGTGTTAGTAGGAAGAGTAATAGTTTTATTTGATCCTGCATTCGCTACTGCTGGCTGATTTGGTGCGGGATTAACCTTTACTCTGACCTGTGCTTTTGAAGTTGCTCCCTTATCATCCGTAACTGTCAGCTCAAAAGTATACTGTCCTGCTGTCAAACCAGATATAGTAGCAGTAGATGTGGATACATTACTGATGCTGACTGAACCTCCTGCTATCTTGGTCCAGCTATAAGAAATGATTGTTCCATCCGCATCGGTTGATCCGCTTCCATCCAGTATCACTGTATTAACTGGTAATGTTATTGTTTTATTTGACCCTGCACTTGCTACAGGAGGCTGGTTAGGAGCTGCATTCACAGCTACTTTTACTTGTGCCCTGGAGGTTGCGCCCTTATCATCTGTTACTGTCAGCTCAAATGTATACCGGCCAGCTGTTAACCCGGATATAGTGGGGGTTGCTGTAGTTCCATTATTGATACTGGCGGCGCCACCTGCTACTTTTGTCCAACTATAAGAACTAATTGTTCCATCGGTATCAGAAGACGCACTACCATCCAGTGTTATGGTATTTATTGGCAACGTAATCGTTTTATTGGATCCCGCATTCGCCACTGGTGCCTGATTTGGCACTGCATTCACTGTAATTGTTATTGAATCAGAGCCTGTTAAATTACTATTATCCCGGACTGTCAGCTTAAACATATACACACCCTGAACAAGGTTTGTTGCTGTTGTCGTAGCAGCAGATGCATTTGTTATACTTCCCTGGGAAGGGCCGCTTATTTTCGTCCATGAATAATTCGAAATACTTCCATCCGGATCAAGAGACCCGCTTCCATCTAATATCACCGAATTCAGAGGAAGTGTTATCACCTGGGATTTACCGGCATCAGCTACCGGGTTCTGTGCAGCCGCATTTAGGACTGTAACTCTTACTGTAGCTTTAGCAGATGCACCCTTATCATCAGTGACTGTCAGCTCAAACGTATACTGCCCCGCAGCCAATCCTGATATAGTAGCAGTAGCTGTGGACACATTGCTGATTGTAACCGCTGCCCCCGCAATCTTTGCCCAACTAAACGAACTGATTGTTCCATCGGCATCAGAAGACGCACTACCATCCAGTGTTACGGTATTTACCGGTAACGTAATCGTTTTATTGGATCCCGCATTCGCTACCGGCGCCTGGTTGGCCGCCGCATTTACAGTAATAATTACGGAATCTGTTCCTGTTGCATTGCCGTTGTCTTTTACCGTTAGCCTGAATACATAAGTTCCCTGAACAAGATTTGTAGCTGTTGTACTTGCAGATGATGTATTTGCGATGCTACCCTGCGAAGGGCCGGAGGCCTTCACCCAACTGTATGAACTGATCGTCCCATCTGCATCAGAAGACGCACTGCCATCC
>JAFDYH010000260.1:4759-5006 GCA_018267535.1 Bacteroidota bacterium | reverse complement strand
GATGTGATCGGGCTGAAAGATAAGAGTCGTGGCAACACATCCGTTACTAGCCAGGTTCGCGGCAAGAATCAAAAATTCAACTGGCTGGATTGGAATGAAACAGAAATGGAAGGCGTTTTCATTACCTATCCGGAAAGAGAAAGTGTGCCTGAGAATATTAAGGAACAACTGATCGTGGAATTGTATTCGAAGTAAGAAGTTAGCAGTATGCTATTCCTGGTTTTGCAATTTTCGTGATGTTTGCAAC
>JAFDYH010000260.1:3967-4706 GCA_018267535.1 Bacteroidota bacterium | reverse complement strand
ACGCAACTGAAGCTAAATAGAATTCCCAAAGTTGTTATCTAAAAAAATTAAGCATTTAACTCTAAATCTAAATTTTCAATATGGCCATTTTAAATTTTCAGAAGCCAGATAAAATAATCCTGCAAAAGGCAACTGACTTCGAAGCTCAATTCGAATTTCGTCCTTTGGAACCCGGCTATGGCGTTACTATCGGTAATGCGCTGCGCCGTGTATTATTAAACTCACTCGAAGGTTATGCTATCACCGGTGTTAAAATCGAAGGAGTAGATCATGAGTTCGCTACTATTAAAGGTGTTAGCGAAGATGTGGTTGAAATATTACTGAACCTGAAACAGGTTCGTTTGAAGAGGATTGTTGATCATGAAGTATCGCACGAACGGATTATTCTTTCCATAAAAAACAGAACAGAATTTACAGCCGGTATGATTGGTGAAGGCACCCAGTCTTTCCAGATTATGAACCCCGACCTGTTAATCTGCACGCTGGATTCTTCTGCAAGAATGGATGTGGAACTAACTATCGGTAAAGGCCGCGGTTATGTGGCTGCAGAAGATAACAAGCCAAAGGATGCTCCTTTAGGTTATATTCCTGTGGATGCGATTTACACTCCGATCAAAAATGTAAAATACAGCATTGAAAATACCCGTGTAGAGCAGCGTACGGACTATGAGAAACTCCTGATGGATGTTTCTACAGACGGTACTATCCACCCGGAAGAAGCTGTAAAGCAGGCTTCACG
>JAFDYH010000260.1:0-3913 GCA_018267535.1 Bacteroidota bacterium | reverse complement strand
CTGGTGGATGAGCAAACTTTGCAGTTGCGCAAAATGCTGAAAACACCATTGGAAGATCTTGATCTTTCTGTGCGTGCCTTTAACTGCTTAAAAGCGGCAAAAATCAATTCTTTAAGCGAATTGGTTCAGTACGAGCAGGAAGACCTGATGAAATTTCGCAATTTTGGCCAGAAATCACTGGCTGAAATAGAACAGGTATTAACGGAGAGAGGTTTGCACTTCGGAATGGATTTACAGAAACTGGGTGTAGATAAGGATGAGCTCTAGAAGTAAAAATAAAAAGTAAAAAACAAGCCTTAATCCAGAGCGATTTTCTGTTATCAGGGGTATTAATTTTTACTTTTTAATTTCTATAATGTAGGCTGCAATTCCTGACACGGTGCAGCTGAATAAAACTAAATGTCATGCGTCACGGAGACAAAATTAAGAACCTGAGCCGCACCAAAGCGCACAGGGAAGCATTGCTGAGTAACCTGGCCAGCCAGCTGATCACTCACAAAAGAATTGTAACTACATTGGCAAAGGCAAAAGCATTGCGTGTATATGCTGAACCGCTTATTACAAAGGCCAAGGAAAACACGACCCACCAACGTCGTGTCGTATTTAGCTATTTGCAGGATAAAGATGCTGTAAAGGAATTGTTCAGCACTGTTGCAGAGAAAGTAGCTGGCCGTCCCGGAGGTTATACCCGCATCATTAAGCTGGGCACCCGTGCTGGCGATGCTGCTGAAACTGCAATGATCGAGTTGGTTGATTTCAACGAAATCTATGGTAAGGGTAAAGGCGAAGCGAAAGAAGGTGCTAAGAAAACACGCCGTAGCCGTAGTGGTAGCAAGAAAGCAGGCGAGGTAAAAGTTGAAGAAGTAAAGGCAGAAGAGACGAAAGCGGCTGAATAGGAGTACTAATTTTTTTGATAAAGACTCTGCACATACTGCAGGGTCTTTTTTATTTTGAAATAACATTTGAAAAGGCGGAAAAATCAATCCTGTCAATTAGTTTGTAAATAGTGAATAAAATAGCCCTGTCGTTTGACTGGGCTTCTTTATTTTTGCACGATTTTTTTGAAAACAACTCATCCTTTAATGACTGAAAAACAATCCCCCGCCGTTCTTCTTCTTGCAGATGGAACTATTTGTCATGGTAAGGCCTTTGGAGCTATTGGTACTACTACCGGAGAAATTTGCTTTAATACCGGGATGACAGGTTATCAGGAAGTATTTACCGATCCGAGCTACTATGGTCAGATTCTAATCATGAATACCGTGCATATCGGTAACTATGGTGTCAAAGATGATGAAGTAGAATCATCGGATGTAAAAATAAGGGGGTTAATTGGCCGGAACCTCGAGGAAACCTATTCACGTAAACTGGCAAAGGGATCGCTGGAAGATTATTTGAAAGCTAATAATATTGTTTCAATTGAAGGAGTGGATACAAGGGCATTGGTGGCTCACATACGCACCAAAGGAGCAATGAACTGTATTATTTCTTCCGCAATAACAGACATAGAAGAATTAAAAAAGAAATTAGCGGCTGTACCGAATATGGATGGCCTTGAACTTGCATCGCATGTAAGCACCAGGGAAGCCTATGAAATGGGTGATGCTAAGTCGCCAGTGCGTATTGCGGTTATGGATTATGGTGTTAAACAACATATCCTTCACTGTATGGTTGACAGAGGTGCTTATATAAAAGTGTTTCCTGCAAAATCAACTTTAGGGGAAGTAAAGAAATTCAACCCTTCAGGTTATTTTATATCAAACGGCCCGGGTGACCCCGCCGCCATGGGTTATGCAATTGATACGGTAAAAGAAATATTGAAAGAAGAAAAACCGGTTTTTGGAATTTGTTTAGGGCACCAGTTGCTGGCATTAGCCAATAATATCCCGACATTCAAAATGCACCATGGTCATCGGGGGTTGAACCACCCGGTAAAAAACCTGATTACCGGCAAATCAGAGATAACCACCCAAAATCACGGATTTGGTGTTGATCCGGAAGCGGTAAAGAAAGCAAACCATGTTGAAATCACTCATGTTAACCTGAATGATAAATCTATCGAAGGTATCCGGATAAAAGGAAAGCCTGCATTTTCTGTCCAATATCACCCCGAAAGCACTCCTGGCCCTCATGATAGCCGCTACCTCTTTGATGAATTTATTGATCTGATAAAAGCATCGAAGTAATATGCGTGTTACCGCATATGTTGTTGCGATGTTCGCGGGATTATTGCTTTCAGCGCAGGAAAAGGAATTTGAAGGAATAATAAAATACAGGCATTCCTTCAAATTCGATTCTTCAGTAACCGATACAGCCAGGATTATCGAGATGGCCGGAACGGCAAGTGCATTTTATTATAAGAAAGGAAGTTATAAATGGGTGTACAGGTCATCCGTACATGAGGTTACAGAATACTTCGACGCCAATAAGCAAACCCTGTATTTTCAATATTCATGGAGAGGAGATACTGTTTTTAAAACAAACGCTTTAGTTGAAGACCTTTTGTCATTTAAACAATTTGATACCCGGGATACGATCTGTGGCTTTCCATGCCGGAAGGCACAAACGAAAACATTCATGAAAAAGTTTGCTTCATCAACAGAACGGACGATTTATTATGCCCCGGATATCGCTATACCGTCAAACCGCTTTTATGGGTACAAGCTATATGCTACCGATTTTGTTACAAAAAAGACCAAAAGCTGGCCTCTCAGAATAATAATTAAGGCTGATAAGATTCCTTATGTTGAAACTTATGAAGCAACAGATGTAATTCCCCAGGAACTAGCCGACCGCGAGGTTTATTTACCACCCGGTAAACCGATAAAACCGTTAACTTTATTTTAGTTTATCTGCAATGAAAATTTCTATTATTAACGGTCCCAACCTGAATCTTCTCGGAAAAAGAGAAACAGGTATTTATGGCAATACTTCATTTGAAAGCTTCCTTGAGCAGTTAAAGCAGAAATTTTCTGCAATTGATTTTTCTTATTATCAAAGCAATATAGAAGGAGAATTGATTAATGAAATTCAAAGAGTAGGATATGATGTTGATGGTATTGTATTAAATCCGGCAGGGTTTACCCATACATCTGTTGCTATCGGGGACGCTATAGCAGCGATAAAAGCTCCTGTTGTTGAAGTGCATATTTCCAACGTGCATGCCCGGGAGGACTTCAGGAAGCTTTCCCATATTTCCGGCAAATCGGCCGGAAGCATTTTTGGCCTGGGATTGAAGGGTTATGAACTGGCAATAGAATATCTCCTCTCGGCTAAATAACCCGGTCTTCTTTTTTTAATAATATAATTTACTTTGTATAAAATAATACAGGACTCCTGTAATTATTCCAATGATTATTGTTTGTTTTTGTGTTACTGAATTTATACCCAGCGCCTGTTTTGTTTGCTTATAGTTCAGGCAAGCCAGGATACCTGCCAGTAAAAGCAAATGAAGAAAGATCGTCAGCTTGGATACGGCATTAAAACTACTGAACCCTCGCCATCCTGCCAGGAGAAAACAGAGCATACTAACAATTTCAATAGTTTTCCCGCCGGTAGACAATATCCACCCCAGCGATTGTTTTTTATAAAGCAGGTTAATGACCAGTGGTGTGGAGACCAGTTGTATAATATTAATAGCTGCAAAGAATAAACCGATATACTGGACATTCGTGATTTCAAAATATAAAAAGCCCAGGCGGCCATAAAGAAAAATGAGATAATAAAAGGTTAGTAGCAGGATAAGAAAAAACAACAGATATGTATCTTCTTTAATCAGGGAGGGTTGCTTAACCAGGTTGATAAATGATATAAAAGGTTTCCACTTTTCCTCAAACAATTCTTTTTGCCGGTGTTCCTCGAAAATATCGGTCATCAGCTCTTTTCTTATAAGTTCTTCTTCTTCTGCGCTTAT
>JAFDYH010000025.1:19245-23999 GCA_018267535.1 Bacteroidota bacterium | reverse complement strand
AACTGTAAACCTGAACAGCGGCGCTTACCTGATTATAGAACATACAGAAGCATTACATGTAATAGATGTAAACAGCGGGTATAAAAGTGTAAGTAATAACCAGGAACAAAATGCACTTGAAACCAACCTGGAAGCAGCTGATGAAATAGCAAGGCAATTGCGTTTGCGGGACCTCGGAGGCATTATCGTGGTTGATTTTATTGATATGAAGCTGCCCGAGAATAAACGCAAGCTGGTAGAAAAAATGGAAGAGTTTATGACCCCGGACAGGGCAAAGCATGCAGTGCTTCCTATTTCGAAATTTGGCCTGATGCAGATTACCCGCCAGCGGATGAAACCCGAAGTAAATATCAATACACAGGAGGTTTGCCCGAGCTGCAATGGCACTGGTAAAATTTCATCTACATTGATACTGGAGGACGAGATAGAAAAAAACCTCAATTATCTTTTTACGCATAAGCATACCAATCTTACTATAGCTGTGCATCCGATTGTATTCGCTTACCTCACCAAGGGATGGCTATGGTCTAAGAAAGTGAAATGGGCAAGAAAATTCAGGCAAAAAATAAATGTTGTTGCTAATTCTGCGTATCATTTAACGGAGTTTCATTTTTTTGATAAGCACGAAGAAGAAATTAAGTTATAGCGGTTTAATTTTGCAGCATGAACGCTGAAAACGGAAAATACATTATCATAATTGGTGTATTGATCGTTGCAGCAGGCCTGATCGTTTATTTTTATCATGATAAACTCCATTGGATCGGTCGTTTGCCAGGTGATATAAGAATTGAAAAAGAAAACTTTCGCTTTTATTTTCCCATCACGACAATGATCATTTTCAGTATTCTTCTCTCGGTGATTATACAGCTCTTCAGAAAGTTTTAGTCTGTCATGATGGATTAAATGAGTATTTTGATTTATATTGGTTCTCTAACGACCAATTATGGCTTCAGCAGCATCCCAGCGTTTTCTGGCATTGGATATCTTCCGCGGCATGACTATTTGCTTTATGATTATTGTAAATACACCGGGTAATGGTGCTACATCGTATCTGCCACTTAATCATGCGCACTGGCATGGGTTTACACCTACTGATCTTGTTTTTCCATCTTTCATGTTCGCCGTTGGTAACGCCATGAGTTTTGTAATGAAGAAATGGGTAAATCTTTCGCAGGGCCAGATTGTCGGGAAAATTTTAAAAAGAACAATCATCATCTTTTTGCTGGGATACTTAATGTATTGGTTCCCGTTTGTTCACTGGACGCCGCAACACGAATTGGCAGGTAATCCATTCGCAACAACGCGTGTTATGGGCGTATTGCAACGTATTGCATTGGGTTATTGTTTTGCTTCATTGATGGTTTATTACCTGAAACCCAAAACTGTTTTTGTTTTATCGGTTAGCTTTCTTGTAGTTTACTGGCTTATCCTGTTATTGTTTGCGGGAGGTACTGACCCTTATGATATGCTGACGAATGCGGGAACAAGACTGGATATGCTGGTGCTGGGGCCAAATCATTTGTATCATGGTGAAGGCGTTGCTTTTGACCCGGAAGGAATATTAAGCACATTGCCATCAATTGCCAATGTTACATTTGGTTATATGGCAGGTAAATGGATACAGGAAAAAGGAAAAGAGTATGAAGGATTAACGAAATTGTTATTGGCTGGCGCTTTATCGGTAGTAATAGCCTTAAGCTGGGATTGGTTTTTTCCAATTAATAAGAAACTATGGACAGGAAGTTTTGTATTTCTTACTGTTGGTATTGATTGTATACTTATTTCCGCATTAATTTATATAACCGACTTTTTACAAAAAAGAAAGTGGGGTTACTTTTTTGAAGTGTTTGGAAAAAATCCATTGTTTATTTATCTGCTTTCAGAATTGGGCGCAACGCTCTTATACTTTTTTACAGTTGGAGAAAAACATCAATCCCTGTATAACTGGATATTCTGGAACATTTACAGTCATGCAGGCATGTATTTCGGCTCCTTTCTTTTTGCAGTGAGTGTAATGCTTATTTGCTGGTTCGTTGGTTATATTCTGGATAAAAGAAAGATTTATGTGAGAGTTTAATTCACGGGTTTCATTTTTAAAATATCTTCTGCAAACTTATTGCAAGCTTCTTCTACGCTTTTATAGTCTTTAGATTTAATAGAAGACCCTATTACATGATCGCCTGCATTGGGAATAGCTATTTCCATTTTTTGATCAGGATCTGTTCCAAGTTCATGAAACATTTTCTGCATAGCTGAAACTTTTACAACCTGGTCCTGATGTTGCTCATCCTTATAATAATATAAAAGCAACGTAGGTTGTTTTACTTTCTGGAAAGTAGACTGTTTCATGGTTGTTTCCAGCAATTCTTCCAGTTCAACGGCTGCTTCCATTCGATATTTATTATACCAGTATTGGGTATAAATGGCAGAAGTGTCTGAGGAAGTATTATACGTTCCCTTTACCAGGTGCGCAACCTGTAACCCCCAGGGATTATTTAATACCCATGCATTAGGATCATTAATTTCTATGTTTGGCGAAAGCAAGATTAAACCAGCAATATCAGGATAGTCAGCCGCTAACTTTAAGGCAACCGTCCCGCCGGTTGATGTTGATAACAGGATCACTTTTTTACCCAGTTTCCGGCCAATTTCGTAGGCTTCCTTGGCGGAATTCCATTCTTTGTCGGCGGTAAAATTCAGCAGTGGTTCTGTTGTATCGATCCCATGTTCGGCCAGCCTTGATAAATAAAGATTGCAACCGAATTTTTTGGCAAAATTGATATGAACAGGATCACCTTCTTTATTACTAGCAGAAAACCCATGCAGGTATACAACGGAATATTCTGTTTTTTCTTTCAGCGAATCATTGTACCAGACAATTCTTGCTTCATTATCCATTTTTAATTTATGCTGGCTTTCCCTGGCTTTAATATAATCTTCCAGTTGCTGTGCCTGGTCGGGAATAACAGGAAGTTCTTTTGAATACTGCGGATGTTTTGGTTTTGGCCCCATCCAGTAAATAAGGATTAATGTGAGAAGAATAACGCCTATGATTTTTGCAATACGCATTCAGCTTTATTGATTGTGAGATGATTCACAAAAGTTAGAATTTAAATCGGTAATTCTAAAGCCTGGCTTGATTATTTGTTCGTGATCGGTTAAATAGTATAATTATCAGAGAGTAATAAGTTTTCAACAATTGCCATGAAACAGGATGTCAAGGAAGTGATACAACAGGCGATGCCACGAAAAACTTGCAATGGAATTATTAAGCCGAAGATAAGTTACGGTCTTATTAAACTTGGTCTTTCTCTTGTTGACCCGCCAATAAAAATGTACCTTTGCGGCTTGATTTGCCCGCTTGCCAGATTTTGCGGGCATTTCATTGATTACTAATTAGATAGAATAGTTTCGATATCCTTTGATCCAAAACAGAGACAGATAATTATGGAAATTAGAAATATAGCAATCATTGCGCATGTTGACCATGGTAAAACTACATTGGTTGATAAAATTTTACATGCTACCAAGGTTTTTCGTGAAAATCAACAAACAGGTGAATTGATAATGGATAGTAATGACCTGGAGCGTGAAAGAGGGATAACTATTTTCAGTAAGAATGCAGCTGTTGTATATAAGGACGTTAAGATTAATGTGATTGATACCCCTGGTCACGCCGACTTTGGGGGAGAGGTAGAGCGGGTATTAAAAATGGCCGATGGGGTTTGTTTGTTGGTGGATGCTTTTGAAGGGCCAATGCCACAAACAAGATTTGTACTGCAAAAAGCATTGCAATTAAACCTGAAGCCTATTGTTATTATAAATAAAGTTGACAAACCGAATTGCCGTCCGGATGAAGTGCATGATGCCATATTTGAACTATTCTTTAATTTGGATGCTACTGAAGAACAATTGAATTTCCCCACCTTCTACGGTTCCGGTAAAAATGGATGGTTTAATGACTCATTAGAACAGATTGACAATATCAATCCATTGCTCGATGGTATTGTGAAATATGTGCCGCCGCCAAAAGTAAATCAAGGCCCGGTGCAAATGCAAATCACATCATTGGATTATTCTTCGTTCCTTGGGCGTATTGCCGTGGGGAAAGTAAGCCGTGGAGTATTGAAGGAAGGCCAGCAGGTAGCATTGATGCAGGCAGATGGTACAATGAGAAAAACAAAGGTGAGAGAGTTGTATGTATTTGAAGGAATGGGAAAAAAGAAAGTAACTGAAGTAATCGCAGGTGACCTTTGTGCCGTAGTGGGGATAGAAGACTTTAATATCGGCGATACAATTGCTGATGCGGAGAATCCGGAAGCATTACCTGTTATCAGCGTGGACGAACCGACAATGAATATGTTGTTTTCAGTAAACAATTCTCCATTTTTTGGTAAGGATGGAAAGTTTGTTACTTCAAGGCATCTTCGTGACAGGCTAATGAAGGAAACAGAAAAAAACCTTGCATTAAGAGTGGAAGATAGTAACGAGGGCGATAGTCTTATGGTTTATGGCCGCGGTATTCTTCATTTGGGGATATTGATTGAAACGATGCGCCGCGAAGGATATGAATTGACAGTGGGTCAGCCCCAGGTAATTGTAAAAGAGATTAATGGGAAAAAGTGCGAACCATACGAAACATTGGTTGTGGATGTACCCCAGGAATTTGCCAGCAAGGTTATTGATCTTGTAAGCAGGAAGAAAGGGGAGATGCTGGTTATGGAAACTAAAGGCGAGATGCAACACCTGGAATT
>JAFDYH010000025.1:17081-19127 GCA_018267535.1 Bacteroidota bacterium | reverse complement strand
GGAAGAAATAATGGTGTATTACTTTCAAAGAATACGGATAAAACAACAGGATATTCAATAGATAAACTACAGGACAGGGGAACATTCTTTGTCGACCCGGGAGAGGATGTATATGCCGGGCAAATTATCGCTGAAAATATAAAACCCGGCGACCTTGTAGTAAATGCTACTGAACCAAAGAAGTTAACTAACCACCGTGCAAGCGGCAGTGACGATGCAACACGCATCGCTCCTAAAACACTGATGACACTGGAAGAATGCATGGAGTATATTCAGCAGGACGAGTGCATTGAAGTAACGCCGAATTTTATCCGGATGCGCAAAGTGATACTCGACGAAAATGAACGAACCAAGCAAAGTAAAAGAATGAGTGCAGAAGCTGTTTAAATTTCAAAAACATAGGAGGATAAAATTGTTTTCCAGTAACAGGACAATTTTTATTTATCAGGGTAAATCGTAATTTTGAATTTTAATCAGAAGCATGAAAAAAGTATTGTTGATATCTATTCTTATAGTTGGCTTTACTCTTTCTGCAAGCCTGACCAATGCACAATGCTCTGTTTGTACACGCACTGCTCAGCAGCTGGGTGAAAAACCTGCCAAGGGCCTTAATGCCGGTATTTTATATCTCGCTTTTACCCCTTTTGCAATTGGTAGTTATATTTTTTATCGCTGGCGTAAAAATGAGAAATTGATTTAATACCGGTCGGATAATATCAAAGTTCAGTTTTGTTTCTTTGCCGTTTATCTAAGGATAATTTTTCTAACCTCGGCATTTATTTTCAGAAAATAAATACCGGGAGACAATTTCGGTAAGTTTATCTCGGTCTTGTGCTGAACAGAAGATAGGTGACTAGTGAAAATCAATTTTCCTTCCACGGAAAGAAATTTTATTTCGCTATCTTTCAAATCTCCCTCAATAGTTATTTTATCCTTCGCCGGATTGGGATATACTCTTATTCTTTCTAAAGCAGGAATAATATTTACTTGTTGTAAAGAAGAGTATTTGCTGCCTGTGGGATCAATAATTTTTAAGCGATAAAAACTTATCCCTTCAATTGGTTTATAATCGGTAAACTGATAAATCTTATTTTCAGTTATATTTATAACAGGTGAAACAGCAACCCAGTTATTTTTTGAAACACTTCTTTCAATAATAAATGATTCTGCAGAAGCATCAGTGATTTTCCATTCCAGCAAAACATTTTGTTTATCTGAAAGGAGGGCTTTAAAATAAAGAAGGTTTATTGGCAAGGGAACTCCGGCACAATAGTTTGAAGGCGTTAATGAAGTACGATATGTATAGTTTGAAAATGTTGTACCGGTATTTCCGGCAAGAGCCGGAACAGCTGCATTGCAAGCCGGATCACGACTTGTTTCAGGACCGGCATTTCCCCCGGTATTAGCTATTGTAGCAGCAGGAATACCCCCAGAAAAAAATATACCTCCGCCACCTCCACCCCCCCCTGCACCATAGCATCTTTTTATGTTCCCGCCATCATTTGAATTCCCGCCATTGCCTCCTTTGGTTTCAATAGAAAGTGTGCCTGAATAGTTAGTTACATTTAAAATAATAGTCCCACCTCCGCCACCTCCTGCTGCACCATCAGAAACAGATCCACCTCCTGCGCCACCATTTGCTGAAATTCGTGTATTATTTGAAACGAGGTTTTTTGCCCTGATAAAAACTATACCCCCGCCATTACCCCCGCCTGTTGATAGTGTGTTATTTGAATGGCCGGCACCACCACCGCCCCCTAAAAATATTTTTTTACCATTCCAGTTGCTCAATGCTTTTCCTCCTAATCCTTTCAGGTTGGTTGTGCACCCGGTACTGCTTGAATTACCTCCTCCATCACCGCCCTTGGCAAGATTTGCGCCACCGCCACCTCCGTTATTATGATTGTTTCCGCCACCACCCCCGTTTGCAGGCGCACCCCTTCCCCCGCTTTGCGCTGCCGGAAAATCATAAACGGATTCCCCTTTAAAAGCACCGTTTTGAGGACTTGTATTATTTGCATTATAAATATAGGCGGTTGCAGCACC
>JAFDYH010000025.1:6596-17024 GCA_018267535.1 Bacteroidota bacterium | reverse complement strand
CCATCAGCAGAGACAGGTGAATTAAGGGTGAGGGTTTCATCTACATTTAATGCGAGCACACCTCCCGTTCCGCTTGCATTATTCCAGGGCTGGGCAGATAGAGTTCCGGTTACGACTGCGGAGTAATAAGTGGGTATTCCAACCAATTGGACTTTCCCCGTAAGAGTATAGGTGTTTAGTATACTAAAAAATAAAAAAACTGAATCACCGCGAATAGCACAAATGCTGTTGATTTCATAATTTCCCGCATCGTTTAAAGAAGTGGTATCGCCAAAAGTGCTGTTGTTATTTGTAGAAACCGTTGCTCCTTTCATCTGTATAATCATAACGGACTCGCTTACACTTAGTCCAGCCGTACTGCTAACGCGGATACATGATTTAGCAGGGATTATTTCAATGATACTATGATAGGTATTGATAACGCCGCTTATATTGGTGCTTTGCGCATTGAGATCAGAAATAGAAAAAAGGAAAATCATTAGCAGGATTGAGTGTAATCCGGCATTTCTATAGAGTAAGTACCTTGAAAGATGGCGACCTTTCAGCAGCATAGCTTTATTTCTAAAATTTCCAGTTACAAGGGATTTCTACAGAATACGTAGGAGATGGTCAGAGGATAGAAGGATTATTCATCTCTAATATAGTTACTTCCTTTTAACTTTTCAAGAAGGTTGGTAAACTTTGTTATAAATAAGCCACCCAACTGATTTACAAGCTAATATCCTTGAATAAATTTGTACAGATTAAAGTCCTTATGGTTTAACTCTTCATCAATCTTGGTTTTTAGCTGTTCTTTATTTATATCCTTCATCCGTTTATTAATTATCAATTGCCATGCTTTTTCGGAAAGCAGCCAGCTTTTTTTATCGGAATGTTGCTTTTTTTGAAGTTGATGCAAGATGGTTTGGTATAATTCTTCAGTTCCTTCTTTTTGTGAAGCTATGGTTTTGATTATTGGTACTTCATTATAATGCGTTTTGAATGAAGGAGCGAGCATTAACCTGAGATTTTTTACAAATAAATCTGCATCGGGACGGTCACTTTTGTTTACCGTAAATATATCAGCAATTTCCATTAGCCCGGCCTTCATGGTTTGTACCTCATCACCAGCTTCAGGCACTAAAACAACAACTGTTGTATCTGCAAGTCCTGCAATTTCAATTTCACTCTGCCCCACACCAACTGTTTCAACAATAATAAAATCAAATGCCGCAGATTTAATCAAATCAGTTATCTCTATAATTTTCGGATGCAGCCCACCCATTGATCCTCTTGTTGCCAGGGAGCGAATGAATACATTGGGATGAGTATACCAATTGCTCATCCTTATCCTGTCTCCCAATAAAGCTCCCAGATTAAACGGCGAAGAAGGATCAATACACAGGATGGCAACTTTTTTATTTTGTTTTAATATTTCTCCTGTTAATGCGTCTGTTAATGTACTTTTTCCGGCACCAGGAGGGCCAGTGATGCCGATAATCTTTGCGGAAACACCCGGAGAAATCATTTGCAATAGTTCTTCATACCCGGGAGTTTCATTTTCGATAAATGAAATACACCGGGCTAATGTTTTAGTATCCCCGTTTTTAATTTTAGCGGATAATTCCTGCCACATCAATAGCAAGATACAGATTGATAACAGAAAATATTCACAGTTTCAAATTAGGAATTGGGGATGTAAAATCTTTCTAACGGCTCTTAGCCGGCAGATTATAGCTTGATGCTATTTTCGTTACTTTGTAGTATGACGAATTTTGTTCCGATATTTCCTTTGGGTATTGTGGTGTATCCGGGAGAGGAATTGAACCTGCATATTTTTGAACCGAGATATAAGCAATTGATATCAGAATGTCATGTATCCGGTAAAGACTTCGGTATACCAACAGTCATTGAAGAAAGCGTTCAGGATTATGGTTCGCTGGTGCAGGTAGTGGAAATTACCAAGGTGCATGACAATGGAGAAATGGATATAAAAACAAAAGGGTCAAGAGTATTCCGTATACTGGAAATAATAAGAAATGTACCCGATAAATTATACAGTGGGGCTATCGTCAACTATCCTGATAATTACGAACAGGGGAACCCGGATATAATGCGAAAAGTAATTAACAGTATCCGTGAATTGCATAAGATGCTTCATGTTAGTAAGGATTTCAGAAAGTCGGATACCGAATTAAGAAGCTATGATGTTGCCCATCATGTAGGTTTTTCCTTAAAAGAAGAATATGAATTATTAGGATTAATGGACGAAAGACAAAGGCTGGAATACCTGAAACGGCATCTTACCAAAGTAATTCCTCTTGTGGCAGAAATGGAGCAATTGAAAGAAAAGGTGAAACTCAATGGCCATTTCAAAAATCTTTCATCGTTTAATTTTGAATCCTGATAATTTATTGCACACCGGAATCGGGTTTAAAAAGTAGTTACATTAGCGGCCTTAACTCATACACATGTCAATTGTTACGCTTTGCTTTGATTTTGGAAACACAAGATTAAAGGCTGCGGTTTTTGATGGAAATAAAATCAGGACGACAATTACATTGCCTGATGATTCTGTTGAAAGCGTACAAAAGCTAATCGCGGAGTTCCGGCCTCAAAAATCTATCCTTTCTTCCGTAATCCATCACAACCCGGAAATAGAAAAATTATTATCGGCAAATACTAAATTTCATTTATTAAGTCATCTTTCAAAGTTAGCATTTACCACACCCGTCGGAAAGCCTGAGACGATCGGGGCTGACCGGTTAGCTCTTGCTGCGGCAGCGGTCCATTTTTACCCATCCTGTCACAATCTTGTAATAGGAATGGGCACCTGCATCACTTATAATTTTATCAATAAATATCATGAATTCCTGGGTGGAGGTATTTCACCGGGACTTGAAATACGTCTGAAATCCTTGAATCATTATACAGCCAAGCTCCCGGTTGTAAAAGCAGATAGCAATGTGCCCCTGATAGGGTATGATACCAACACCAACATACTTAGCGGCGTGATTTTAGGAATTGTCTATGAAATCGAAGGATTTATAGACGAATACACTCAAAAATTCGACAACTTTAACGTGCTTTTAACCGGGGGGGATATTGTCTATTTGGCTTCGCATCTTAAAAAAGGGATATTTGCGGACTCAGAACTAATTTTTAAAGGCTTATATGCAATTAGCGAAACCAATAACCCCTGAGAAGATCAAGGTGTTAGAAATGTACCCGGTGGTTATAAAATTTCTGCTTTCAGGTTTTTTTACCGTCTCTTTTATTTATCAGGTCAAAGCCCAGGATAATTCTCCTTATTCCCGTTATGGCTTGGGGACAATCTCCCCTTCTACCAATATTCTGAACCGGGGCATGGGTGGCATTACTGCTGGTTACAATGATCCCTACACTGTAAACTTTACCAATCCTGCTTCCTATTATTCGTTTAAAACATACCAGGAACAAAGAACAAAAAAGGCAACTTCAGGAAGGGTAATATTAGATGCAGGAGTAAATTTTGGCAACCGTTCTATACGTGAAGCAAACAATACAGAGAAGTTTAGTTCGGGAGAGGCTTATTTTTCCTATATACAGGTAGGTATCCCTTTAAGAAATAACTGGGGCATGTCCTTCGGAATCCGTCCTGTGTCAAGGATATATTATAAAATGGCGAGGCGTGAACTGCTTTATGACCCGCTGACAAACCTGCCAATTGACAGTGCTTTAACTGAGTTTAAAGGTGATGGTGGAACATTTTTACCAAACATAGGTACCGGTTTTGCAATTAAAAATTTTAGTATAGGCGTAAATGTGGGATATATGTTTGGTCGCAAGGATTTTTCAACAAAGCGTTTTTTGTTTAACGATACAATAGCCTATAAAAATGCTAATTACGAAACAAAGGCATCTTTCGGCAGCTTGTTTTATTCGGCAGGAGTTCAGTATAAAATTAATGTTAATAAAATAACGATCCTCACATTGGGAGCTTATGGCAACCTGGAACAAAAAATAAGAGCAAGAGAAGATATTATCCGTGAAACATTTGTCCGTAGTGAAACTACGGGCGATGTCGGGATAGATTCAGCAGATGTCAAAAAAGATATAATCGGGCGCATTGTTTACCCTGCCCAATATGGTTTTGGTTTTTCAATGGAGAAGTCAGCTACGGCCAGGAGTGCCGGATGGCTATTGGGGGTTGATTATATATTAACGCAATGGAACCACTACCGTTTTTTTAACGAGGTTGATGAAGTAAAAGATAACTGGGAATTGAGGCTTGGGGGCCAATATAAGCCTGTATCATCCAAAAAATATTTCAGTAATGTAGCTTACCGTATAGGATTCTTTACAGGCCCGGATTATACATATGTTGGAGGAAAGAAACTCAATCAATATGGAATTACTTTAGGTACCGGATTGCCTCTTGCCAATTACAGCCGTTTATCCGGCCAGTATACAACAATTAACATAGCTTTGGAGTACATTAAGCGGGGTAATAACAGTAATATTGTGAAGGAAAACCTCTTCCGGGTATCTGTCGGGTTAAACCTGAGTGATCTCTGGTTTGGAAAACGCAAATATGCAGAGTAAGAAAAATAAAATTGCAATTAAATTAATGACAGCAGCTTTATATACAGGCTGCTTTTTAATTGCTGCCTGTGAAAATGACCAGAAGCAGATAGATGCTTTGACAAAAGATAAGCCACTCGTAGAGCAGGCAAAAGATATGGAAGCCTATTTAAGCCAGTCCGGCATTGTAAAGGCGAAATTGAAATCACCGTTAATGTTACACTATGAAAAAGATACCTCTTATGCTGAATTCCCAAAAACACTGCATGTGGATTTTTTTGACAGCACTGCAAAAATTCAGAGTTGGCTTGATGCCAAATACGGTAAATATTTTGAAACCCAGAATAAGGTCTTTTTAAGAGACAGTGTAATCGCAATTAATACAAATGGGGATACATTGAAAACGCCAGAATTATGGTGGGACCAGAAAAAGGAAATATTTTACACGGAAAAGTATGCGGAAATGCATACCAAAGATAAACGTATACATGGAGGCAGGGGATTAGAAGCAACGCAGGACTTTAAGGAGATAACATTTAAGGATACAAAAGGTACGGTTACAATAAAAGAAACTGGGCTTCCGTAAGAAACGATAACCTTGTTAACTTTACTTAATAAATAATCCCGGTATTTCCGGGATTATTCAAATAACCTTATCAGGGACATGCCATTAACCAGACAGATGGTTTTTTGAAAGGCTACGGATCTTACTTAACCCTTTAAGGCGGTTTTTTTCAGGATATGGATTGCAAGAACGGGACATTGGTTTTACATAGGCTGCAGTTAGTTAATAAGGGCTTCCGGTTTCGTAAAGGATTTGGACTTTTGGGGCTTTCAGGATATTGGATTAGAATTCGCTTCCTTATTAATCAACTCTGGGATCAAAAATAGCGTTCACATTTCTTTAAGAATAGAGCATAATTAGCCAATTATCTGAATGAAGAAAATACGGTAGCACTCGTATATATACTGATCAATGTTTTAACGTCGACCGGCTTTTTACTTTAATTTTTTGACATAAAATGCATAACATGTTGTTTTCTAATAAAACAGTGTTTATAACCGGGGCAAGCAGGGGAATAGGGAAAGCGATTGCCTTAAAACTCGCAAATGAAGGAGCCAATATAGTGGTTGCTTCCAAGTCTGTAGAAGAGAATGCAAAACTGGGAGGAACCATTTTTTCTGCAGCGGAAGAAATAGAAAAGGCGGGCGGTAAAGCCTTACCTGTACAATGTGATATACGATTTGAAGAACAAATAAAAAATGCTGTTGATAAAGCGATTGAAAAATTCGGAGGTATTGACATTGTTATTAACAACGCATCGGCTATATCCTTGTCGCCAACAGAACAAACAGAACCCAAGCGCTTTGATTTAATGTATGATATTAATGTAAGAGGGACTTTTTTTGTAACAAAAGCTTGTATCCCTTATTTAAAGTCATCTTCCAATGCACATATACTAACATTATCACCGCCTGTAAACATGAATATGAAATGGTTTACTAATCATATCGCATATACAATTTCAAAGTACAATATGAGCATGATGGCAATGGGTTGGGCTGCTGAATTAAAAAAACATAACATTGCCTCTAATGCTTTATGGCCAAGGACAACGATTGATACTGCTGCTGTAAGAAATTTATTGGGCGGGGAAGCATTAGCCAAAATGAGTCGTACGCCTGAGATATTAGCTGATGCCGCCTATCTTATTTTAAAAAAGGCATCCTCAATATGCACCGGAAATTGTTTTATTGATGAAGACGTACTGGCTGCTGAAGGAATAAAAGATTTGTCAAAATATTCGGTAGTGCCGGGAGCAGAATTGTACAAAGACTTATTTGTCGATTAAATGAACCTGTTTATGGCAAACAGAAAAGCGGCTTTTAAAGCCGCTTTTCTTCTATAGGAACATTCATTATCTGTTAATTCAGGTACTTTAATACTTCATCACTCATCGGTTGAGTCTTGTTGTTAATAACGGTAATCAGCTTACCATTTTCATCCAATAAAAACTTAGTGAAATTCCATTTGATAGGGTCTTTTATTCCCTGCTTTTCGGCCTCATCAGTTAAGTACTTAAATAAAGGCGCAATATCATCTCCTTTAACGGAAACTTTTTCAGCCATCGGAAAAGTAACGCCATAATTCTTTTTACAGAACTCCTGTATTTCACTGTTTGTCCCGGGCTCTTGCTGACCAAAATTGTTAGCCGGGAAACCGACAATCACTAATTTGTCTTTGTATTTCTCATATAACTTTTCAAGCCCATCATACTGTGGTGTATTACCACATTTGGATGCGGTATTAACAATCATGATTTTCTTTCCTTTAAATGCAGAAAAATCAATCGTACCACCTGTAAGCCCCGGCACTTTGAAGTCATAAATAGAAGAAGTGTGTACAAATACGGCGAGCATAAGGCTCAGCAAAATTGTTTTCATAAATCTTATTTATTTTTTTAATCGTAATCGTGTTCTTTCCAGTTGCTAAACTAACAAATTTGCAGCCAGAAAGTTTTCGATTCAGAAAGAATAACGATAAAGTTATTTCAGCATGTAAAAAAGGTGAGCTATTGTTTCTCATAACAGCCGAGATCAGGCTGCCCGACAGGGCGTGGGTTTCCATCAAGGTCAATGAAGACAGATGTAGTTGTGCCAATATTTAATGCGGGAGAGTTTTTTGTACGCAAATGGAAATCATAATACCGTTTACTAACATCAATACTGTCAAACCCGGGGAATTGATTATTAATAGCATTTGTAACGACAGCCCCGGTCGTTGCGGGGTCTGTTTTTACTTTCCATAGGTTAGAATCAAATGCTATGTTTGAATTAGCGCTGGCATCTTTTGTAACTACAACTTCATCATCTACAGATCCATTTTCTCCCCAGAAAATATTATTCTGAAATACGGCGGTTAAATCTTTTGCTACTGCCACCTTATTTACAACAAGATAATTGCTGAGATACAGTACAGGTTCTTTATGAAGTATATAATTGTTCGAATAGCTTGCAACAGTACAATGGGTAAACTCATAGTTACCTCCCTGTGCCAATACCAGATTTTTTCCGCAGTTACTGACCAGGCAGTTTATGGCTTTTACCGATGAATTTAATGAGATAATACCGGCGTCATAAGCATTGTCTACAATAGTTTCATTTAGTACAATTTTTGGGGCTGAATTTGCAGAAGGGTCTTGTACTGCTATAGCCTGGTAAGCATTTTTTATTATTGCAAAATTTAGTTCGTTATCAATACTGGAGGTCCGAAAATAAATACCTGGCCACCCTGCCGGGTAATCCTTATAGGGGTCGTCCAATCTGTCTCCACGGAAATAAACCCTGTCAGCTGTATCTTTTTCTCCCTTCACTTTTAGTGTTCCGTCTACAACTACAGGTGCATCTGCATGGATGTATATACGGGAACCTTTATTAATGGTAAGAGTCTTCCCATTATTAATATGCAGGTAGCCCAATATCACGTAAGGTAAATCATTGTCCCAGGTCTCATCAGCCGTTATCTCTTTGTTCCGTAAAAAATGCGCATTTTGTCCCCATGCCTCCAGTTGTATTTTTTTGTCTTTCCCATTATAGCTTACTTGTATGCTGTCTCTTATTACAAAAGGAAGATTTTCTGCATTGGGGTCAATCTTTACCTGTACAAAAACATATATGCTGTCATTGGCAGCTATTTCGAGATCATTGACAACAGGTCCGCTGATGCCATCTGCATTTATGGTATAAAGCGACCCTGCCCCACCCATTAGTTTTATGGATGAAAGTTTTAGTTTCTGGCTATTTTCATTAATGATTTTGAAAGACTGTGTAATTGATCCTGCGCTGACAAATACAGTGTCATATTTGATCGTATCTGCTGTAATAGTTACAGCCGCATCGGGGCTGGTTATAAAGCTATCTTTTTTACAGGCAGTAAGTAAAAAAAGAATGACTATTGTTAAACCGGTAAAGAATTTCATTGGGTTCAAAATCGGGATATTTTTATCTGCTTAAAATCTATTGATATCAGTTTGAGGCGACGCAAAGTGTCGCGATACTTAGCTTTATATTATTTCCTTTCAATAATTCTGATCCGCAGGCTTCTAAAGTGGCTCCTGTTGTTATCACATCATCAACGAGCAGAAGGTGCTTATTAGTAATTGCTTTTTCATCCATCAGCATAAACTTTCCTTCCATATTCTGCCATCGGTCCAGTCTTCCTTTTTTTGTTTGTGTGTCTGTATGCTGCGGACGTTTGATAACTGTTTTTAAAACCGGGATCTTCATTATTTCTGCAATGCCATCGCATAAAACTGTTGCCTGGTTATATCCTCTTTTTCTCTCCTTCACATCAAAAAGCGGCAATGGCACTATCGCATCGGCATTAAAACGATCAGATTGTGCAAGATATTTTCCCAGTAAGCGGCCTAATTGCAGCCCAAGCTCTTTATTTCCTTTGTATTTGAATTGATGGACGAGGTGCTGGATTAACGACTCCTTCGAAAAATAATAACCGGCAGCAGCGCTTACTAGGGGTATTCTTCCCCAAAGCATCTTTTCAATAGGGTTGCCGGCATGAGCAGAAAAATTTGTTTCCGGTAAATTAGTAATGCAGCGGATGCAAAGTGTACTTTCTTTATTCAGCAAATCACTACCACAGCCTGCGCAAATGTGCGGAAACCACAAATGAAGAAATGAATCTTTTATTTCTTTAGCTGTAATCATTGTTTAAAATAAATACCGGTAAACCTCCTCCACCCTACCCATGGTTACTATTTCAATATTGAACTTTTGTTTTGCTAACCCTTTCTGATTGTATTTTGAAACAATAATTTTTTCAAACCCCAGTTTTTCAGCTTCAGCGATTCGCTGGTCAATACGATTCACAGCTCTTATTTCACCACTTAATCCAACTTCACCTGCAAAACAAATATCGTGCGGTATAGCTACATCTTCATAGGAAGACAATAAAGAACAAAGTACAGCCAGGTCAATAGATGGATCTTCAACTTTCAATCCACCTGCAATGTTTAAGAATACATCTTTTACACCAAAATGAAAGCCGCCACGTTTCTCCAATACAGCTAATAATAATTGAAGGCGGCGCAAATCAAAACCGCTCACTGTTCGTTGCGGTGTGCCATATACGGATTGGGTAACCAATGCCTGTACTTCTATCAATAAAGGGCGCATGCCTTCTATGGTTGCAGCAATTGCTATACCACTTAACTGGTCTTCTTTCTGTGTAATTAATATTTCACTTGGATTAATCACCCCTTTCATACCCTGGTCACTCATTTCATAAATACCAAGCTCTGCTGTACTGCCAAAGCGGTTCTTCAATGTTCTCAAAATTCGGTATGCATAATGGCGGTCTCCTTCAAACTGAAGAACTGTATCAACCATATGCTCTAATATTTTGGGGCCGGCGATGCTTCCTTCTTTTGTAATATGCCCGATAAGAAACACAGGTGTATTAGTTTCTTTTGCGAATCGCTGAAATTCTGCAGTACATTCTCTTATTTGCGATACACTGCCGGGTGAGGATTCAATAAAAGGAGTATGTAATGTTTGTACAGAGTCAACGATAATTATATCGGGTTTTAGTTTTTTTATTTCCTGGAAAATAACCTGGGTAGATGTTTCTGTTAATAGCCAGAAATTGTCTTCAGGGTTTAAAGATGGATTTAATTTTAATCGTTCTGCCCTCATCTTAATCTGCTGTTCACTTTCTTCACCACTTACATATAAAACGGTACTACCATTCAGGCATAAACCAAGTTGAAGAAACAAAGTGGATTTACCAATACCAGGTTCACCGGCAATTAATACAATACTACCGGGAACTATACCCCCTCCTAATACACGGTTTAATTCTTTATCACT
>JAFDYH010000025.1:2718-6554 GCA_018267535.1 Bacteroidota bacterium | reverse complement strand
TTCGCTTTTCTTCATTATAATTATCCCATCCATTATTTTTTTCAGCATCTTTTTGAATTAATTCTTCTACAAACGTATTCCATTGGTTGCAGGAAGGACATTGTCCCAGCCATTTTACACTTTCGTATCCGCAGTTTTGACAAAAGAATGCTTTCTTCACTTTACTCATGAAATAAAATTAGTTGATTCATCAACGGGTTCTTTTATCAAACATGTTTTATTTTATGGAAACAGATTTAAATGATGAGCCACAAAGACGAAGTCTTGATTAAAAAAGACAGGAGGGCAACAAAAAATTATAAAGACTAAAGCGGAAGTTTTTAAAAGTAAAAAGGGCCAATCTTGTGATTGACCCTCTTACTTACTAACCCATTAAATTCTTGCACTAAGTTACAATTCTGCATCACTTTACAAAATAATTTTTTTGACCTGTGAATAACTTTAAATTTCATTTTGGATTTTCGATTCAATACAAGTGACTGCCTCTATTTATTCACAACTATTTGTTTTTCAATATTTTATATCCTATTCTATTTTCCTTTCTTTTTATAAATTCCTGAAAAATCGGAGTTTAGTTACAATATAATAATACTCAATTGCTTTTGGAGATCATTTAAATTATTGACCGCTTATTCAAATAATATTTTGTGATTTATTTAAAATTATTGTGTACTTAAAATTCAAGGAGCACGGCATTCAATTCCAAAAAATTCTGAAAAGATCAATTACGAATCTCCGTGCTATTTTTCTCATCTAATAATTTAAGTGGCGATGGTCAGTAAGGCTTCGAACAAAAACTATTGACTTAAGTCAAAGGATTTTAATGAATCGTTTTTGATTAGGGGAAATAGCTTTTTACTTTTTTGTTTATAAATAACCCCATAATGGAATTGATTTAAATCAATAATATGATAAACGGGCAGCTTTTCCTGCCCTTTTCTTTACTAATGATATATGTTCGCACGAACGCTCAATAGGCGGCTCTGATTACTAATATTTAAAATGTTACTTATTGCGAAGTAACCAGGTGGATTTATAGAATAACGAAAACCGAATTAGCCTTCAGGCAAAAGCCAAATATTGATTCGTTTTATACAGAATTTCGCACTTTAATTATAACGGGACACATTTTTTTGTAGATATTTTAATTGTACTTATTTTTAAAAAAGTACCAAAACCACACACATGAGAAAATTAAGATTGCTCTTGCTGAGCACATGTTTGTTTTGTGCGCTTCATACATGGGCACAAAACGCAGTAACCGGTCAGGTTACAGATGCAAATGGGCTTCCGATTCCGGGGGCAACAATCAAAATCAAAAATTCCAAGGCGGGCACAACAACAGCAGCTGATGGCAGCTTTAAAATCAATGTGCCTGCGAATGCTGTATTAGTTGTCAGCGGCGTGGGATTTCAAACAGTGGAAACTACTGTAACAGGATCTACAGTAAATATTTCTCTGAAACAAAGTGATCAATCCCTGAGCGAAGTCGTTGTTACCTCATTTGGTATTAAGCGGGAGAAAAAAGCATTAGGGTATGCAGTTACTACAGTTGACAAAAAGGATCTCGAGTTGCGGAGTGAAGGCGACGTAGGTCGTGTACTAAACGGAAAAGTAGCTGGCCTGGATGTCCTTAATACAAGTGGAATTTCAGGTTCCGGTACCAACATTGTAATTCGCGGGGTTAGTACCATAACCGGAGGGGCTTCAACGCCATTGTTTATTGTTGATGGCGTACCTTTTGATGGAGGTAATAATGCAAGCGAGGGATTTCAGTTCGGTGGTGGTGCAACAACTTCCAGCCGCTTTCTTGACCTGGATCCTAATAATATTGAAAGCATCAGTGTGTTAAAAGGATTGAGCGCAGCAACCCTCTATGGGGAAGCCGCAAGAAACGGTGTTATCCTTGTCACTACAAAGAATGGTAGTGGTGGTAAACTTAACAGGAAAAAAGAAATTACTGTAAGCCAATCGTTATTTGCCAACAGGGTTTCCAATTTACCAGACTACCAGCATCACTACGGTGGCGGTTTTGACCTTGTGCCTTCTGCAGCCTTTAGTAACTGGGGCGCTGCATTTACAAATCCTCCTCTTCAACGTCCTTATTCACCATCTTTGCAGGCGGCTTATCCTGACTTGTATGGTGCAGGAAAGACACAAGACTATAAAGATTATTCAAACAATGTAAAGGACTTTTTCAGAACCGGGTTGGTTAAAACTACATCGATAAATCTTTCCGGGTCTTCTGATAAAGTATCATTTAATGGTAACTATTCCTATATGGATGACCAGGGCTTTACTCCTGGTAACAGGGTTTACAAAAACAATTTTGGATTGGGCGGTACGGCTAAGTTGAGCAATAAATTTACAATGAATTCTGTTTTCAACTTCTCTATTACAGATTTTCAAACACCTGCTTTGGGTGCTAACAGCGGTGGTGGTGGCCCCGATGTAACATCTGTATTTGGTTTCCTGTTATTTACCCCAAGGAGTATAGATCTTATGGGTTTGCCTTACGAAGATCCATTGACGCACGGGTCGATATATTATCGTAATGGTAATGATATCGAAAACCCAAGATGGACAGCAAAAAATTCATTAAACTCTGACAAAACTTATCGTTCTTTCGGGTCTATTGCCTTAAAATATGACGTAACAAAAGCAATAACTTTAAATTATAGGTTTGGGTACGATGTTTACACTGACCAGACTTCGCTCTCAGTTAATAAAGGGGGAAAAGCAGGCGGACCTGGTTATATAAATGGTCTTTACCGTTCAACCAGTATGTTCAATTCTATCCTGAACCATTTGGTGTATGCTACCTATAATGGCAAGCTGAACAATAATTTCAGCCTTGAAGCAAATGTAGGAGCAGAGTGGAGACAGGATAAGTTTTCAAGAGATGGATTAAAGAGTACTTATCAAACCGTATATGGCCTCTTTAATCATGGCAACTTTACAAGTCATGATATATATAGCGAAGGCGGAGGTTTGATTCAGTACCAATCAGAAAAAATCAGATCCGGATTTTATTTCCATACGGCTTTTGGATATCATGATTACCTCTATCTTAACATAGATGGAAGAAACGATTGGGTATCTACACTGGAAAAGAAAAACAGGACCCTGTTTTACCCTGGTGTAAGTGCTTCCTTTATCCCAACATCAGCTATTGCATCTCTCAAAGGATCGAAGGTGATCAATTACCTGAAACTCCGGGTGGGCTATTCAACATCCGCCCATTTTCCCGATCCTTACAATACAAGACCTTCTTTAGCTATTGCGACCAATGCATTTGTTGATATGAATGGTAATGTTGTTAACATAGGCGCTATTCCTAACCGGTTACCCAACCCGAATCTTAAACCCGAGTTATTAAGGGAAACGGAAGCGGGTATTGAAGGTAAATTCTGGGATAACAGGATTAGTCTTGACCTGACTGGTTATTTCAGAACTTCAACAGACCAGATCCTTGACAGGCAGTTGGATCCTTCCACAGGCTCTACAGTAACATCAGTTAATGCAGGTTCCGTAGATAACAAAGGAATCGAAGCCGGATTGGGCGTAACTGTAGTTAGAAACCGTGACTGGAACTGGGAACTGAATGGCATCTTTACATTAAACAGAAGTAAAGTGCATGATATGCCAGATGAGATAAAGCAAATTGTTATAGGTGGATTTACAAACCTTGGCACTTTTGCAATCAACGGTCAACCGCTGGGTATTCTGCAGGGTAGCCAAAGACAGGTAGATTCAAAGACCGGCAAATATATAGTTGATGATAATGGCTATTATCTTGGAACTTCAGATATTGGCATTATTGGTAACCCCAATCC
>JAFDYH010000025.1:0-2632 GCA_018267535.1 Bacteroidota bacterium | reverse complement strand
TGGTCTAATACCGTCCGTACGATGCTTTCAAGAGGTTTGACAAAGGATACTGATTTCGACAGAAAGCTCCCTTATATTTTACCTAATACAGTTAAGCAGGATGGTACACCTAATGACTACCAGCAGAGCGTAGATAATATTTATTTTAACGCGATAGGCTTTGGCCCTGCCGATGTTAATGTTTGGGATGCTACCCTGATCCGGTTACGTGAACTTTCAGTAAGTTTTTCTGTACCGACAAAAGCGCTGGAGAAAACACCTTTTGGCTCGGTTTCACTCGTACTTACAGGAAACAACCTTTTTTACTTAGCTCCCAACTTTCCAAAGTATTCAAGATTTGATCCTGAAACCAACAGCTTAGGAATTACCAACTCTAAAGGACTTGATTTATTTGCAGGTCCTTCGGCCCGTCGTTATGGTGGTAGTATCAGGATTACTTTTTAATGCTTAAAATTTTTTAAAATGAGAAAACTATTAATATCACTTACAGTTCTGTCGCTGATTGTGTCGGTTGGCTGTAAGAAATTCAATGATAAGTTAGATAACTTATTAACCGATCCCAACCTGCCAAGCCTGGATGCTGCGGATGTGGATTTGTATTTAAATAACACAATACTCAATTTCCAGAATTTTCACCGGGCTGCATCAGATTTGTCAGACCCGCTGGTAAGGCAGGAAACGATGTTTGGGCCAACTTATTTCAATGCCTATGGCCCAACAAGTTTTGACGGAATCTGGACAGTAGCTTATACTTCCATTTTTAAAACGGCGAATACGCTTATCCCGATCGCAGAGGAAAAGGGACAATATGTTCACTCCGGTATTGCCAAAGTGTTGAAGGCTTTTACCATGATGACGCTCGTTGATTTGTTTGGTGATGTTCCTTATACTGAAGCAAACCTTGGTGTAGAAAACACAAATCCAAAAGCTGATAAAGGTGCTGATGTTTATGCAGCAGCGATTACTCTGTTGGATGACGCTATTACCACCCTTGGTAAATCGACAAACTCTAAGCCGGGTAATGATATCTTCTATGGTGGTTCTGCTTCAAAATGGACAACATTGGCTAAAACGTTGAAACTTCGTGCCTATGTACAAACAAGGCTGGTGGATGCGAGTGCAAAAGATAAAATCAATGCATTGATTGCCGATGGCGATTTGATAACAAGCGCCGATGACGATTTTACATTCAAATATGGTTCTAAATCGGCAGCTCCGGATAGCCGCGATGGCAGGTATGTAGGTAATTATGGTACCGACAATGGAGCCGGTAGCTATCTCGGAACGTATGCAATGTGGATATGCGCTAAGGAAAAAGGATTTTTGGATCCCCGCACCCGTTATTATTTCTACCGCCAGTGTTTACATCCAACTGACTACTCTGACTCTCGTTTACCGGATCAAACTACTTTACAATTTGCTCTTGCCTGTTTCTACAGAGCAGTACCTGCATGGTACCCGGTCGGCTCTCCTTATTGTGTATTGGATGGCGGATGGTGGGGCCGTGATCATGGTAACAATGAAGGTACAGGACCAGACCTGTTAGTGAAAACAACCTGGGGAGTATACCCAGCAGGCGGTGCATTGGACTACGATCAGAATATTTCTGTAGGGCAGAGTGCAGGCAGAGAAGTAGGAGCAAAAGGATTGGGAATGGAACCGATATTCTTAAGTTCTTTCAACTATTTCCTGCAGGCTGAATCAGCATTAACCCTTGGCACTACAGGAGATCCTCTTGATTTATTGACAAAAGGCATCACTGCATCATTTGAAAAAGTAGCCGCTTATCCGGGCAGTATCAACTATGCCGGTACCAGCGATACAACCTATCTTATCACAGATGCAAAAGTGGCAAAGTATATCAACTATGTGAAGAACCAGTACAATGCTGCTACAAGTGATGATGCGAAACTGAACATTATCGAAAAGGAATTTTATATAGCTACCTGGGGTAATGGCCTTGAACCTTACAATGCCTACCGCAGAACTGCAAAACCCGATAACTTCCAGTTGGCAGCAAACATTCAAGATCCGGGGGCATTTATTCACTCGTTCTTCTATCCATCTGTATATGTAAACCTTAACAAGAATGTAACCCAGAAAACAGTGACAGATGTGCGGGTATTCTGGGATACGCAGACAACCCCATTAAAATAACTAATTAAAATTTCAGCAAATGAAAAATATATTCAAAATATTAAGTGGGGCTATTTTAATGCTTGCTGCGTTTAGCTCCTGTAAGAAGGGGAATATAAACGGTGACGCGAAACAGTTGATCGAGGGTTCTTATATCACCCTTGAAAAAACAAATAATACCAATCTCGACTTCAGTAACCCTGCCGCCACCGTTTCCATTGATGTGAAAGAATACGGATCGCCTGTAGCAAGTGTAAATATTTATGTTGCTACCGGTTCAAACACGTTCGATCCGAAAGGATGGAAACTGATAAAAAATGTGCCTTATTCAGGGGATGTTACAACGCTCACTGTTACCACTGCCGAGTTAGCTGCAGCCTTGGCGCCTGATGCTGTCGAGCCCGGTAACCAATACACTTTACAAAATGAAGTGGTAACAAAAGACGGCAGAAAATTCTCCAACGCAAATACGCCGACAAATTTCCAGTCTTTTCCT
>JAFDYH010000259.1 GCA_018267535.1 Bacteroidota bacterium | reverse complement strand
CCCCTGACGCCCATGAAACTGAGTATTCAATACCTGCAGAAAGCGGTGAACAGTAACCAGCCAAATGTTAAGGAGCTTTCCAGCAATGTGGCCAATACATTAGTTGAACAAATAGATCACCTTTCCCGTATTGCCGCCGATTTTTCTCAATTTGCCAATATAGGGAATGTAAATGTTGAGAATTTCGATTTACATGATGTGATTGGCTCTTTAAAGGACTTGTATGAGCCGGATAACCAGGTGCAATTCATCTGGCATCCTTTAGACAGGCAAGTGATGCTGAATGCAGATAAAACACAGATGAACCGTTTGTTTACAAATCTTTTTACGAACGCAGTTGAAGCTTGTGATGGTAATACATGCCGCATCGAGGTGAATGAAATGCAGGAAAATGGTACGGTGAAAATAAGTATCAAGGATAATGGAGAAGGTATTGCCCCGGAAATGCAATCGAAAATTTTTGTACCCAATTTCACAACGAAGTCATCCGGCACAGGACTTGGACTTGCGATGTGCAAAAGCATCGTTGAACAAGCCAAAGGAAAAATCTGGTTTGAAACACAAAGAGGGAGAGGAACAACTTTTCATGTAGAATTGCCGGTTGAGCATTAGTTCATTGCTCCTGTTGCATTTCTTTCTTTTTTTCCGCCATTAGGTCTCTTTTTATAGCGCTTGCTGTTTTATGATCACCGGTATGGCTCCATCCCGGGGGCATGATTATATACAGGACTTTATTTTTTAAGCCTGGCGCTTTATATACATCTTTTGCGAGTAAGGCTATTTCACCAAAATAAACATCCCAGAAGTTTTGTGCGTTTATTTTCCGTGTAATACCATATTGAATGGGCTCTTCTTTCTTTTCATATTGAAAAGTTCCAAAAACCCTGTCCCATATACTCAGCAGGTTACAAAAATTGGTATCCATGTATAATGGATTTTTCGCATGGTGTACCCTGTGACTGGATGGCGTAAGAATAATCTTATTTAAAAAACCAAGACGGCCATCTTTCATGATATTTTCACCAACATGTATGAAAGCACCCCAGGTACCATCAATAAACATAATCAGGAATAAAAGCGGCGGGCTAACCCCCATTATAATGCAGATGGATGTCCTTATCACATCGGCATAAGGCGCTTCGAGGAAGAAATGCGCATAAGTAACAGAAAGGTTCATTTGTTCCGGTGCATGATGTGTAGAATGAAGGCACCAGAATAACCTTATCTTATGCCCGAAATAATGATAGATGAAATGGGCAAACTCCCAGATGATATAACCATAGATCAGCCAATACCAGGTAATGGATGATTTAAAAATAGCATGAGGTTCTAGTAAACTGATGCAAAACGCAACCGCTGCAATGGAAATAAAACGGGAAATAAAGCGGTTGGCAATGAAAATAAAAAAAGGAACTTTATAATCTTCTATTTTAAAACGTTTATAAATTATTGCCCGTATTATTTCAATGAAGAGCAGGATTGGAATAAAAGGAGAAATAACACCCAGTATGCCATCCAGTGTTTGCAGGCGGCTATAATCGCCAGACTTTGCCATTTCGATTATACTGTTGATGCCAAAGAAGGATATCACTTCATCATAAAGCGTTTGGAAGATATTTAGCAGGGGAAAATACATAGCTCATTAATAGTTGATGATCAGATTTTTTTTGCTTTCCTTCTCTTTTGTAAAAAATCCTCAAATTGCTTTAAGGAGAAACTACTAAGGTTGTTTTCTTTTGTTAAACCACCCTTCTGGGCTGCTAAACTACCAAACTTAATATCGTCGTATCCTTCCAGGGCGTGTGCATCCGGGTTTATAGAAATCAAGCCGCCATTTGAAATGATATAATCAATCCATTTCCAGTCTACATCCAGCCTTCTTGGGTGTGCATTCAATTCTATAACTACATTATTTTTTATGCAGGTATCAATAATCTTTTTATGATCGACCGGATAACCATTACGGCTTAATAATAGCCTTCCTGTCATATGGCCAAGAATCGTTACGTAGGGATTGGATATTGCATTCATCAAACGCGTCATCGCCTTTTCCTCAGGCATTTTTAAATTGCTGTGTACAGAAGCAATTACAAGGTCAAAAGTAGCGAGGATATCATTGCTATAATCCATACTGCCGTCATTCAAAATATCGCATTCGATGCTTTTGAATATTTTAAAAGGCTTTAGTTTGGCATTTAGTTCATCAATATAGCGGTGTTGTTCCCTTATCCTTTCTTCTGAAAGCCCATTGGCATAGAAAGCAGATTTGGAATGGTCCGATAAAACAAGATATTCGAGCCCACGTTTAATACATTCATTCGCCATTTCTTCAACCGTATTCGCACCATCGCTCCAGTTACTATGACTATGTATGATTGATTTTACATCTCCCGGCTGAATAAGTGCAGGTAATTCATTGTTTTTCGCCTTATCAATTATTTCCGCAGTTTCTCTCAGGAAGGGAGGGATGAATGGAATTTTCGCTTTTTCGAAAATCACAGCATCATCTTCAGTTTCATTTCCTTTATATTTTAAGTTGGGGTATTTTTTTAAAAAAGCTTCGAGAAAAACTGCGGAGCCTGTAGTCCGGAACAATTCTTCAGCCCTGTTAGTTCCGCCGGTATATAACCTGAGTCTTAGACCGTTTTTTAACTTGTATAAAATACTTTTATTGGTTTCTTCCAATAATTCCGGTGGCTGTGCTGTTTGAAACTTTGGTTTTATAGTTTCATTCTTTTCGAGTATAATAAATTCCAGTTCATCAATCGTTATATCATGCCGCCGATAGGCGCCGGTAACATGTACCTTATCTGGAGGAAATATTTTTTTCAGGTAATTATCAATTTGAGGAAATATCTCTTCCAGTTGTGCATACAGGAAACTGCCCTGGTTCAGCAGGTAAAATTCTATTGACTCCTGTATGTTCTTTTGTGTTTTCTCCCCAAAGCCTTTATACAAAGTGAGCCTATTTTCATTGCAGGCATACAACAGCTCGCCTAATGATTCAATTCCCATTTCTTTCCAAACAGTATGGATTTTTTTAGGACCAATACCTTTAATATTCAGCATTTCGATAACACCGGGCGGTGTTTTCAGAATATAATCATTCAGCACGCCTAATTGCCCTGTATCCAGCATTTCGATTACTTTCTTACCGATACTTTCTCCAATACCTTTTATTGAGAATAATTTTTCTCTTGGCGTGTCACTTAATGGAGAAGGCAATTTTTCAATATTGAATGCCGCAATAGAATAGGTTTTTGTTTTAAACGGGTTTTCACCATGAATATCCATCAGTTTGGATAGCAAAGAAAAATTGTCGGCAATAGCAACATTATCCATAGCTGCAAGTTATGTTTTTGGCCGAAATTCTTATTTTGGAGTATTTCGTTATACACTTTTAATCGTACCGAAGTTCGCCTGGTGAAGAGAAATGATGCTGCCAAATGAAAAAAACTATTTGATAAAATTGGCCGGTAAGTAAATCTCATATGTTATGATATAGTTTTTTATCGACCTGATTATAGAAGCTTCATTTCAGCATGTTGTGGCTTTTTATATCCAGATAACAGAGATCCGGTTTTGTAATTGAACAGAATGATAGCCCGAAACCCTTATGGGTAGCGGGTTTCATCAATTAGGCTATTAACTATAGTGAAGGAGTAGCTGTAAATAAAAAGTCTCCCGGTTGGGAGACTTTTATTAAGTTTTGAAAAACTTTAAACTTATTTTTTCTTTTTAGCTACTTTCTTAGCTGCTTTTTTCTTTGGAGCTGCTTTCTTAGCTGCTTTTTTCTTTACTGCCATGTTTTTAGAATTTAAATGGTTAGAAATAAAATAACTACAGTAAAAATAGTAATTTTTTTAAACTGTCAAAACTTTTTTCTAAAAACATTGGAGACCGACATGGAGAGCTATGAAATCAGGCGGATGCTTCAACAGCATTTACTGAAACGAAGGTCCTGTTGTTTTTTCCTTTACGAAACTCAACAACACCGTCAGATAAAGCAAACAAGGTATAATCTTTTCCAACGCCAACATTAGTGCCGGGATGATAAACTGTACCGCGTTGGCGAACGATAACATTTCCTGAAACAGCGGGTTGCCCACCAAAAATTTTTACACCAAGACGTTTGCTCTGTGAGTCACGTCCGTTCTTTACACTGCCTTCCCCTTTTTTATGTGCCATTGTTTTATGATTTTTAAGTTTTAGGTTTTAAGTTGTAAGTGAACGACGTAACACTTATAACTTATCACTTACAACTTCGATTAAGCAATACTTGTTACTTTGATTTGTGTGTAAGCAGTACGATGGCCTTTCTTTTTATGAAAGCCTTTTCTTCTTTTTTGTTTGTAAGCGATCACAGTATCCCCTTTTACATGATCAACTATTTCCGCTTTTACTTTTGCTTTTACAGCATCACCTACTGAAAGTTTACCATCATTATCAACCAGCAATACTTCAGCGATATCTATTTTGTCACCGGCTTTACCTTCTATATGAGGTACATACAATGTTTGATCCTTGGTAACAGTGAATTGCTGTCCGGCGATTTTAACTACTGCGATCATACTCTTAAAATTAGGGAGGCAAAGGTAAGGGTTAAATTTTAACCGGCAAACAGGAAATCAAAGTTTTAGAAGGCAATTTTAATACCGTTTGACGCGGCAAGTTCTATATTTGCAGGCACTGTGGCTCTGACGCAGGTTTCGTATGAAAATCAAGTCCTTTTTAGCTAAACCGTTCGCCTCCTATATATATAAGTCAATCCGTAAAGGTATGGCTACCGCTGTAGCCGACCAGGAAAATATTCTCAAATCGCTGATTAAAACAGGCCGGATAACGGAATTCGGTAAGGGAGTGAAACTGGAACAAGTAAATGGTTACGAGGAATATAGGCAGGCTGTTCCCCTCCAGGACTATGAACAAATACGACCATTTATCGATAAAATAAAAGAAGGTAAGCATAAT
Source organism: Bacteroidota bacterium (assembly GCA_018267535.1). Taxonomy (GTDB): domain Bacteria; phylum Bacteroidota; class Bacteroidia; order Chitinophagales; family Chitinophagaceae; genus JAFDYH01. The sequence goes on along the minus strand of JAFDYH010000259.1, from coordinate 996 downwards.
ATATTATGGAAAGGCCAGCCGATCTATTTTGCCAAAACCTCGGGAACTACCAGCGGCACCAAGTATATACCCATTACTAAAGATTCTATCCCTAATCATATTAATTCCGCCCGCAATGCACTTCTTTGCTATATGGCAGAAACGGGAAACCACCAGTTTGCGGATGGTAAGATGATTTTTTTGTCAGGATCCCCTACTTTGGACAGGATTGGCGGCGTACCAACCGGAAGGCTGAGTGGCATTGTAAACCATCATATCCCCAGCTATCTCCGTACTAATCAGCTCCCTTCTTATGAAACAAATTGTATTGAAGATTGGGAGCCAAAACTGGATAAAATCATTGAAGAAACGATCAACCAACCAATGACATTGATCAGTGGTATACCACCTTGGGTGCAGATGTATTTTGATAAACTGATTGAGCGGAAAGGAAAAAAGATTAAAGATATATTTCCTGATTTTTCAGTGCTTGTATATGGGGGCGTAAATTTTGAACCCTATAAGGCCAAATTGTTTGACAGTATTGGAAAAAAGATTGATTCAATAGAGACATTTCCTGCATCGGAAGGTTTTTTTGCTTTCCAGGATTCACAGGATGCGGAAGGTTTATTATTAAATACTGATAGCGGTATCTTTTTTGAATTTGTGCCAGCAGGAGAAATTTATGATGAAAACCCAACAAGGTTGTCGTTGAAGGATGTGAAAGTAGGAGAAAACTATGCGATCATAATTAATAGTAATGCAGGTCTCTGGGGATATAATATTGGTGATATGGTCAAGTTTGTTTCGACAAACCCTTATCGGTTAGTTGTTACCGGCAGAACCAAGCATTTTATTTCTGCATTTGGCGAACATGTAATTGGAGAAGAGGTGGAATATAGCTTAATGAAAATTGCGAACGAAGAAAACATTCATATTACTGAATTTACCGTGGCGCCTTATGTAAGCGAAGGGAAAGGCAAATCCTACCACGAATGGTTTATTGAATTTGAAAAT
>JAFDYH010000258.1:323-10882 GCA_018267535.1 Bacteroidota bacterium | reverse complement strand
GTCCCTACTGATAACAATACATAATTCTCTTTGGAATTATTTATACTTCGCACAATAATACCTCCCTGCTGAAAACCTCTATCTGGCAATTCCCCGGTTTCCGAATTCTTAACGATTCCAATCCTTGATTCTACAATAAAGTTACTATCCATTTCCCGGTAAAGCATCCCCCCGGTTTCATCATCTTCCCATATACATTTCATTACAGGAATCAACGTAATTGTATCGTTTTGTTTATACGAAACAAAAAGATTCCTGTTCAGGTATTGCCAGTCATTCAGGGTAACCGCCGGTAAATCATTATTGCTTTTGGAAATGGTTGCAATAATATTTTTTACTTCTTCTGTTGGTGAAATGATACCATTACTACCCCAGAAAGCAGGATCAAAAGCTGTAGGCAGGTTGGCAACAATGTTTTTTCGTTTCCATTCCTCTCCTTTTTCTATTTCTTTATTAATGGACCGTTGCAGTTCGGTAAATGCCAACTCAATATGAATCGTTAGATCCAAATCCAATTGTTTTTTGGGTTGTTTGTAACCGATAGTATATTCTGTCTCTGCATAACTCATCGTCCATTTATCATTAATGTTCGTAAAATCAACTCTTCGTTTCCAGCCCTTGCGTTTGAAATCAATATTAAGTAGCTCAGCAAAAATTTTATCAGAGCCGGTAAGGTTCTTTACATAGGTGATGCCGAGCGGGCTATTCTGTAATTCATAGCGGACCACCGCGAAATCTTCTTTTTCTATTAATATAAACCCTTTATCCAGCGCTTCCTTTACACCGGGCTTCTGATCAAAACTGATATGATACAGCCAACGCCCATCATACTGTACCATCGAATCAATTCTATACACAAATTTTTTTATTTCTTTCAGGTTAAGAAAAGCAGGGCGACCTGTTATAAAGCTGCTGCCGGCAACGGCTTGCGGCCCGCCACCAGGGTGAAAATCTTCAAACAATCTTGTATAGGCTACGTCCTCTTTACTTCTTCCCTGTTCTAACTTCAGCTTGTACTCTTTTGAAGAAGGAAAATATTGTGCGCTGAAAATTGCTTCTGCTACAGAAAAATAGTTTTCCTTATCCTTTATAATCTCCCTGTAAAATCCTTTGTTTTCAAAATTATCCTGCGGTTGATTGACGGCTATTTTCGCTATAGCCTTTTTAATTATGTCGAGTGCTGTAAAGCCTTTTACAATTACTTCCTGCAATTCAGCAGGGGCTATGATTAAGTGTATCTCCAAAATTGAAAGGCCGGTGATTTGATCCCGTAAGAGTGTTTTTGAATAATGACCAACCATCGACACACGAACTGAGTCTATTGCAGTACCTGCTGGTATAGTAAAGCGGCCTTCTTTATTGGCCACCAGGCCGGTTATCTTACCGGAATAAAAGATGGTAATGCTTGCACCCTGCAATGCTTCTTTATTAGCGGCACTGTAAACAATACCCGGCAGATCAATAGCTAACTGGGCGTAGTTCTTTGTAACCAGGATGAGAGAAAAAAATATACTGAAGAAAAGCCGCATATTCAGCGTTTAGCTGTTGAAACGTTTATGACGGAATTTGGTTACACCGTTTATAAAGGAAGAAATATTTATAGTGTATCCATTTTTGCTTTGGCTCTGCCCGGCTTCTCCAACCGGGACCATAACTCCTTAACAAATGGAATATTCAAGTTCAGATTTAAGACGCTTCTTCTTCCTTCATACTCATCAGGTAGGCTTTAATAAAGCCATCGAGGTCGCCATCCATTACCGGTTGCACATTGCCCGTTTCAAAATCTGTGCGATGGTCTTTAATCATCTTATAAGGATGAAAAACGTATGACCGTATCTGTGACCCCCACTCTATTTTTCGTTTATTTGCATTCGCTGCATTTTTAAGCGCTTCCCGTTTGCGCAATTCTTCTTCATACAAACGGCTTTTCAGCATTTGCATCGCTTTTTCACGGTTACCCAGCTGCGAACGTTCTGTCTGACAGACCACCGTAATGCCGGTAGGTATGTGCGTCAGGAAAACCTTTGTCTCTACTTTGTTTACGTTTTGCCCACCGGCACCGCCACTACGGGCCGTTTCCATTTTCACATCGGCGTCTTTTATTTCAATGTTAATACTATCGTCTACCAGCGGATAAACAAATATGGAAGCAAATGAAGTATGTCTTCTCGCATTACTATCGAAGGGGGATATGCGCACTAAGCGATGTACGCCACTTTCCGCTTTTAGAAAGCCATATGCAAAAGGCCCGTCAAATTGCAAAGTTGCAGTTTTAATACCGGCGCCATCTCCCCAAACCCAATCCAATTCTGTAACGGTCCAGCCTTGCTTTTGGCCATACATCCTATACATGCGGGCAAGCATTTCTGCCCAATCCTGGCTTTCCGTTCCACCGGCACCGCTATTGATCTGCAATACAGCAGGAAGTTCATCTTCCGGTTGATTGAGTGTGCTTTTAAATTCAGCTTCCTCAATCATCTGTTGTGCTTTCTCATAAGCTTCTTTTGTTTCTTCTTCAGAAGCATCGCCTCCCTTCCAGAAATCGAACAGTACGGCAAAATCTTCAACGGAAGTATTCACTTCGTTGTACAGGTTTACCCAATACTCGTTCAATTTAATATTCTTGAGAATTTCCGTGGCTCTTTTATTATCATCCCAAAAGCCCGGGCTTAGCGAAAGCTGTTTTTCTTCTGCGATTTTATATTGACGGTTCTCGACGTCAAAGAAACCTCCTTAGAACGGTTACCCGTTCCCGCATTTCCTGAATTTTTTCTATTGTCATAGCTGCGAAGATAAGGAAGTTGGTCGTTGTTTATAATTAGAACAATTTACCCATTGAAAAACATTTCACCCGGGTTTATAAAACAATTGAAGCATTACAACAACATATACAATGATAATTTCGAACATTGACTTTTGGAAAAATAAGTCAGGAACAAATCAGCAAGTTTATCGATACGCATATTGCTCATCACCTCCGGCAGTTTAACAGTTAATTGATGCCGCTATAAATTATTTTACTATAAAGACACCATAACTATCCGCGCCATCTGAACTGCCTTCAAAAAGATAGGGCTCGCCCATTTTTGCTTCCCTGTATTTTTCAAAAATCGTTTCAATTACTTTACCTGCATTTTTATCCGCAAGAATAGCTACCGTACCGCCAGCGCCACCGCCAGTAATTTTTGCCCCGTAAACCCCTTTTGCAATTCCTTCATTCCTGCAAAGATTTACAAGCATATCCGTAGCTTTTGAACCTAACCCGCATTCTGTATAAGCATAGTGCGACTGATACATCAGTTCACCCATCAACTCATATGCCCGTTGCGAAAAAGTTAAAGCAGCCCCTCTTGATAATTCAGAAAACAATTGAACCCGCTGATTTTCCCCGACTGCATATTTCGTATTTGCCCATACGTTATACAGCACATTTTCTTTTAACGGCGTAAAAGGGTCAACATGAATTTTATGCTTTTCCAAATAAGCGGCGCTGGTTATTGTTTGTGGCAAAAGCGCCTGATACTTTTCATAAAAAACCGAGCCCGGAAGATTGGCGAGGTAACCATTCCATACCGGGTCAGTATATCTTGAAATATCTGCCGTAGTATCCAATGTAACCGGGATATTTTCGCTATCGCAGATTATTTTATACCCCATAAATGCAGCAGCCCTTGCCGCTTCGTATTCAATACCTGCCACCTGGTGGCTAACCCCTGAATCAATACCCCAAACTTTTAAATTATCAGGTAGTTTGATTAATGGTTCAGGATTACAAGGCTGGCAAACCAATGGCATAATAAATCCCTGCCTGCCTGTTACAACAGCAATCTGGTCCATAATACCACAGGCCGATTCAGCAATTGTATTCTCCACCCATTGGCACGCAAGGGCTAATTCTGTTCCTGACAAATTAATACCATAAGCAGCTGCTGAAGATTTCATAACTGCTACCTCAATAGCTGCCGAAGAACTTACGCCCTTGTTTAAAGGAACGGTTGATTCAATATAAAGCGTAACACCATTCGTTATGATTCCTGGATATTTTTTTCTTAAGTAAAAAATATTGCCCAATACATACGCTGTCCATCGAACAGAAGGAGATTTATTTACCAGTTCCCGCACCTGCTTTTCGGTAGAAAGTTCTTCCAGTCTTACAGAAATATCTTCCTGCCAGCCTGCATCACCGGCTGTTTTATTTTTCACTACCACCTTTTCATCATTCCGAAGTTGTGCCGCTACATAAGTGGCTTCGCGAATCGTAGATTCAAAAACCAATCCGCCGGTATAATCATCATTACCACCCATCAAGTCCAACCGGCCGGGTGCACGGGAAATATAAACTGGTAAAGCATTTGAAAAAAGAGTACCCCCTGATTTTAATGCTTCTACTTTTTCTTCAAAATTCATTTCTCTTTTCTATCAAAAATTTTTAATCAGCGTTATTAAACATTAGTAGTAAAACTCAGTTTGCTACATACCATTGTTTATCCCTAATCAGGAATTACTGTTACGAACGCAAATCTTTAATGCTTTTAACTAAATACGCCAATGATTCTTCTGTCTGGCGCGGATTAATCGGTAATGTCACCAACTGCTCTCCCACTTTTTCCGCATTTGGATATTGCCCTTTCTTAAATCCCCGGTTCTTAAATGCAGTAGAATAATGCAGCGGTATATAATGAAAGCCTGCTTTTATTCCGTATTTGTGTAACAGGTTGTAAATAAAATCTTCTTTATTTAGACCGAATTCTTTTGCATCCACCAGCACCGGGTAAAGATGGAATACATGTTTATTATAAGAGCGTACTGTAGGCAATTTTAATCCCGGTACATCTTTCAATTCATGTGTCAGGTAAGCTGCGTTATTAATGCGGGCCTGGTTCAGCTTATCCGCTTTCTTCAATTGTTCTATACCGACGGCGGCCTGTATATCTGTCATCCTGAAATTATAACCACAATCATCAAAATCCTGCCACCAGAATTTTTTTCCAACAGGAAACTTTGCTTCATCCAGCTTGCAATACTTTGTACTGTTGCCATGCACCCTTGTACATTGCGAACGATATAATGATACCCTTTCAAACAGGGCATCATCATTTGTCAGCACCATGCCGCCTTCACCCAGCGTAGAAATATTCTTTTGCTCGTGAAAACTGAAACAGCCTGCATCTCCAAACGTACCCAGTTTACGGCCTTTATATTCTGCGCCAATTGCATGCGCGGCATCTTCTACCACTGCAAGGTTATATTTTTTTGCCAGGGCCATGATCTCGTCCATTTCACAGGATTGACCATAAAGATGAACAGGGATTATCGCTTTTGTATTCGGCGTAATATGCTCTTCAATCTTATTGACATCAATATTATAAGTTTCCAGGTCAATATCTACAAAATCTACTTCAGCACCTAACGTAACCGGTGCGGCAGCTGTAGCAATCCATGTTATCGGCGTAGTTAATACACGGTCGCCGGGTTTTATACCGATACCAATCATAGAAAGAAAAAGGGCTGAAGACCCATTGCTAACCACCCTTGCATGCTTCGCCCCGGTATATGCCGCATACTCTTTTTCAAACTGTATACACTCATTACCGCTGGTAGGCGCATTGTTGCGAAGTACTTTTATTACAGCTTCTTCTTCTTCCTTCCCATACCGTGAACCGAATTTTATTTCAAGATCATATTTTATACTACTCATACTTGTTGTGCTATTTTAGTATTCATTGTTAGTGTTAATCCATCCGCCAGTGAAAGCATTGGCGTTTTTAATATAGATTTTGCTTTGCTGTTATTTAATGAAGCATCATTTGGCCGGGGCGCCCTGCCTGGAATCGCATTTGAATCCGTACCAATAATTAACTCTTCGGGAAAAGCCATAGTGTGGGCAATTTGCTTTGCCATTTCAAAACGGGTAATCCTTGTATTACCGGCCAGGTGAATAATACCACCAAAATTGGTGCCTGCCAATTCCGTCAAAGCTGCTCCTGCCGTAATTACATCGATGGGTGTACGCGTTTCATTTTCCGGAAATTTAACAGGCTCTCCTTTTTTAAGTTTCGCTATTGTTTCCGCTAAAAAAGAATTTCCTTTTCCTATTACCGGTAAGCCCATCACCAATGAAAGGCGTGCAACACTATTTTTTTCTGAAGCAGCCAATACAATCTCCTCCGCTTTAATTTTCGTTTCTGCATAATAGTTGACGGCATTGGGTAAATCATCTTCATTATAATTTCCTTTACTGCCATCAAATACGGTATCGGTAGAGCAAAGCACCATTTTGCAATTATTGCTTTTACAGCATTCTGCTATCGTATTTGTAACACTCACATTTACGGCTTCTGCCATACTTCTGTTATCCTGGCAAAAATCTATGTTCGCTAACGCGGCAGCATGTATTACCACATCCGGTTTTAGTTTCAGAAAAAGTTGAGTTAGTTTACCTGTATTAAGCAGGTCGAGCTGGTGATAAGTACTATTCGGAGAAGTGGTTGGTAATACAGATCGTGCAATGCCATGTACATCCCAGTTTTTCCGGGCCTGTGCAATTACACTTCCCGCAACAAACCCATTTGATCCGGTAATTAATAATTTCATGGCTGCCCGTTACGTTTTACAATTGCTTCCCGGGTAAAAAATAATGCATAGATAGTTATCATAACAAAACAAATCAAAGGAACAATATACGACAACTGCACCCCGTACCGATCGGCAATCAATCCCTGTATAGGAGGAAAAATAGAACCACCAATTAAAGCAAAGTTTACAAGCGCTGATCCCTTACCCGTAAACGCCCCGATATCTTCAATTGCCAAACTAAAAATAGTGGGGAACATTATGGAAAGAAACAAACCAAGACCCGCTAAAAAAAGTTCATTATACCCCGTATTGAAAAAAATACAGAGAGTGAAGAAGAGGATCATCCCCATTCCATAAAGGCCAACCAGTATATGGGCTTTTATATATTTCAGAATGAATACAGCGATAATCCCCATTACTGCCGTTAAAATATAATACAACGTAAGATATTCAGCGGCTTTACCATCACTGAACCCCAGTACTGACTTCAGGTAAGGAATAAAAAATCCGGCTGTGCAGGCTTCGGCACCCATATAAAAAAACATAGCCCATACGCCATAAATTAAATGCTTGTACGTTTTGGCTTCTTTAATAATCCCTTTTACGGTAAACTTTTCATCATCGCCCGGTTTCATAGAAGGCAAATGGGAGAAAAACATCAGTATAAAAATGATTAAAAGGCTTATCGCCAGCAACAGATATGGAAAGTGATAACGGATTTCACCAATGCTATTATATATTAATGCTGTTGCTACCAGTGGCGTGGCAGCATAGCCTACACGGGAGAATACCTGTACAAAGTTAATTCGCTGGTGGGCGCCTTCCGGGTCTCCAAGCAGGGTTGCAAAAGGATTTGCCGCTACATTAATAATTGTTAGCCCCGTTGAAATAACAAAGATGGCGATCAGCACTATTGGATAAGAATCAAAATATTTAGCAGGCATAAAAAAAGCACAACCGATCGCACAGGTAAGCACCGCAACCAAAAGGCTCACTTTATACCCGTATTTATGAATCATCCAGGCAATAGGAATCGGGAAAACAATATAAGTAAGATAAAAAGCAAACTGGATCATTGTTGCCTGCGCATAATTCAGCTTAAAATGCGTAATGAGCGATGGCAACAAAATATCATTCATGCAAAACAAGGCGCCGACCATCAGGAACATCAATGAAAGTAAAAGCAGTGGTTTATATTGATGTTTCATGCCTGATCATTTGTTTTCAGATAAATCCTGGTATTGTTTTGACAAAGGGTGATGAAGGTAATAATATTTCGTGCTGTTATCCAGGCAAGAAATACATTAAATTCTTAACAACAAGAGCCCGGATGAAAGAAGAAATACTACCTGCCTTTAAGAAATATTTTCTATACATCAAAAAAAGCAAGAATCAAGAAAACCCTCTCCCCCGTTCCGCTTACTTTTACCTTATAAAGTAAATTTTTTATGGTAACAAAACTTTCTCACACTTCCCTGTTTGTAAACGACCAGGAGAAGGCATATGATTTTTATGTAAACAAACTTGGATTTAAAGTACATACTGACGCTAAAATGGATAACGGTTTTCGCTGGCTCACGGTGGTTGCCCCCGAGCAACCCGAACTGGAAATTATATTGTTTCCGGCAATAGAAAAGGAAAATGGTTTTGATGGAGATGTGCGCAATGCATTAAAGCTTTTATTAGAAAAAGGAGTAATGGGCGCCGGCGTATTGCACACACCTGATTGCCGGGCTACCTACGAGGAGTTAAAAGCAAAAGGCGTTCATTTCAAATCGTCACCCAAAGAACAATTTTATGGTATCGAAGCAGTGGTAACCGATGGCTGTGGTAATTGGTTTAGCCTGACATAGCCTAATGAGCAGTAAATAAAACTGCCCGTTTTTATTTAGTAGTATTTTAACTGGCTTTTTTACAATAAAATTAGGTGGTTCTTACACGGTCTATCTTCATTTCTTTTATTATTTTTATCCGGTTATGCCATACTGTGAAAGTGTGGCATCATTGTTTCCAAACCTGCTGAACTGATAAGAAATGAAAATAAGTTGCCGGCTTTTATTTTTTGCATTCATCCTGCTTTCATCCTGCAGCCGCAAGCTGTCTTCATCCGCTTCTTCCTCTTCTCCTTCGAAGCCAACCCTGGAGAAAACAGATTTCAAATTAGACTCCTTACCGGATTCAGAAATTGATATCCCTATACGCATCAGCCTGCGCCCCTTTTATACAATGGCCGAAAAAAATATTGATACGGTTTACACTTCTCCTAACTACCCGAAAGATTGGGTACAGGCAGATTGTTCCGTACGATATAAATACCATTTCCGTCGTGGCCCATTGCAGATGCGTGTCGCAGGAAATGTAATGAGCCTTGGCTTTACAGGTTATTACCAGGTAGTAGGTTCTACCAGGGCTTGTGTCAGTGGGGCAGTTATATCGCCATGGACACCGCCCTGCAATTGCGGTTTTGAAGAAGGTGAACGAAAAGTAAATGTTAGTTTTTCTAACTCCGTTGCCATCACGCCGGATTATAAAGTAAAACTTTCTATCAAACGTTTGGAACCGCAACCTATTGATAAGTGTACGGTCTGTTTCTGGGGACAGGATATTACGAAACAAGTAATGATGGGGTTAAAAGCAAACCTGGATGAAGCAAAAACCGTTATTGAAAAAAATTATGGCGTTGTTGACCTTCGTTCCCGCTTCCAGATACTATGGGATAAGCTCAGCCAGGTGTACAGCGTATATCAATCCGGCTGGCTGCAGATCAATCCTAGAAAAATAAAGTTAAATAACCTGATGGCAAGAAATGATTCTTTAAATATTAATCTTGGTTTAGCTGTGCATCCTGTAGTTGGTTTTGAAAAACCATCCTCACAAAACTCTACCATCCCCAACATGACTGACTTTGGCAGCAATCCCGGTTTCAATATTTTTTTAGATGCTATGCTGGATTATGATTCGCTCAGCAATATTGTAAACGCACAGTTAAAAGACAAACGGTTTGATTTTAAGAAAGGCCCGGTAAGTAAATATGTTGTGATAAAGAATTGCCGGTTGCTTGGTGTTGACAATGAGAAATTGGTTATCAAAATAGATTTTGAAGGATCGTATAATGGTGCAGCCTGGTTTACCGGCAAGCCCTATTATGATGAAAAACAAAAATCAATTGAAATGCACGATGTGGATTTTGATATTAAAACCAAAGATGTTTTATTAAACACTGCCGAATGGTTATTTAATAAACGTATAACCAATGAGCTGAAGAAATATTCCCGTTTTGATCTGAAAGCCTATCTCGATTCGGCTACCATAATGATGAACCAGCAGCTTAATAAGGAATGGACAAAGGGAATAAAAAGCTATGGCCAAATCAATGAAATGAAATTAATCGGTGTGTACCCACTTTCAAAACAACTGGTTATCCGTAGTAATTGCAGTGGTGAACTGGCAATCCTTGTTGAATCAATCAATCTGTAACTTCTTCCCGGCTGCCCGCTACTTTAAAAGTATAGTGCTTTTGCATCAGGTAAGCAACCAATATAACCACCGCGGTGGTTATAATCTGCGCCAGTATAGCAGAAATGCGTAACCGTTCTACAAAAACTTTTAGCAACACATAATTCAACATCAGGTTAAACAAAAAAACGGTAAAGTAGCGGAAAAGCTGTATCCGGCCTTTTACTGCAGAATTGACGAATACAACATATTTCATCAACAGGAAACCAACTAAAAAATTAATAACAGAGGAAACAAATAAAGCTGCTACGTGTGGTTTGAAAGCGTAAAAACCAAAATGCAGGTTTTCTTCATGCAGGATATACTTATATGTAACTGCGTAAACCAATAAACCCAAAAGCACATTGCCACCTCCACAGGCCGCGTACCTGAAAGTCTGTATATCCATTAGCCTCCGGAAAGGCGGGTAAAAAAAATCAACAATTGGTATGATAAAATCCCTTGCTGAATATAAATGCCTCTTCATG
>JAFDYH010000258.1:0-228 GCA_018267535.1 Bacteroidota bacterium | reverse complement strand
TCATTGCATCCGTGCCCGTTTTCGTAAATTCGCCCCCTAAATTTCAGTACAGTAATGGATATTTCCGGAAAGATTAAAACTATTGCAGCAAAGGCGTTAAAAGACCTCTACGATTTTTCAATTTCAGAAGCCGAGCTAACTATTAATACCACCAAACCGGAATTTGAAGGGGATTATACACTGGTGCTTTTTTCGTTTATAAAACAATTGAAAAAATCGCCGGAACAA
>JAFDYH010000257.1:4916-20522 GCA_018267535.1 Bacteroidota bacterium | reverse complement strand
GTATCCATGAAACTGATTTCAAAGTGCAGACCTCTACTGTATTAATGATTGACATTTCTCACTCAATGATCTTGTACGGTGAAGACAGGATTACCCCGGCAAAAAAAGTAGCAATGGCCTTGAGCGAATTAATCACTACAAAATATCCAAAGGACACCCTGGATATAGTTGTATTTGGTAATGATGCGTGGCCGGTTGAAATAAAAGATCTCCCTTATTTACAGGTCGGGCCTTATCATACAAACACAGTAGCAGGATTAGAGTTGGCCATGGATATTTTAAGGAGGAGAAAAAATCCAAACAAACAGATATTCATGATTACCGATGGTAAACCCACTTGTTTAAAAATCGGTAAGCGTTATTATAAAAATAGTTTTGGGCTTGACCGGAAAGTGGTGAACCGCTGTATGAATCTTGCCGCTCAATGTAAAAAGCTGAAGATACCGATTACTACATTTATGATTGCTACAGACCCCTACCTGCAGCGATTTGTGCAGGAGTTTACAGAGATGAACCAGGGTAAAGCTTTTTTTGCTGCATTGGATAAATTAGGTGCATTTATCTTTAAAGATTTTGAAAGCGGGAAAAGAAGAACAGTATTTTAAATGTCTGAACCAGGATTTTAAAATTAAAAGATTTTCAGGATATAAAATTCCAGGCAGACTAAAAATTCAGAAGATCGCATAAGTATAAACCTCTTGCAACATTAGTTATTTCATCTAAATCAATAAAATCTACCCAAATCTGGGTTCAGAAACTAATATGGACATTAAGAAAATTAAAACATTAGGCGAATTAAAAGCGATTGGCTATAAACCCAGGAGCATTAAAGAAGAAATAAGAAATAACCTGATCCTGAAATTGCAGCGAAAGGAAAACACATTTAATGGTATCGTTGGCTATGAAGACAGTGTAATACCTGACGTAGAACGGGCTTTATTAAGCAAACACAACATTTTGTTTTTAGGTTTACGCGGACAGGCAAAAACAAGGATGGCAAGGCAGATGATAGAGTTGCTGGATGATTATATTCCATACGTCAGCGGCAGTGATATCAATGATGACCCCTTACGACCCGTTTCAAAATATGCGAGAGATATTATTGCAGAAAAAGGAGACGACACACCAATTGAATGGCTTCATCGCAGTCAGCGCTATGGTGAAAAATTAGCGACTCCTGATGTAAGCGTTGCCGATTTAATCGGGGATATTGATCCGATCAAAGCTGCTAACCTAAAACTAAGTTTTGCTGATGAACGGGTTATTCATTATGGCATAATTCCAAGAAGCAACCGGGGCATATTTGTGATTAATGAATTGCCGGATTTACAGGCACGAATACAGGTGGCATTATTTAATATACTCGAGGAAGGTGATGTACAAATACGTGGTTTCAAATTAAGATTACCATTAGATATTCTCTTTGTATTCACAGCTAACCCTGAAGACTATACGAATCGTGGTTCAATTGTAACACCATTAAAGGATCGTATAGAAAGTCAGATACTGACGCATTATCCAAAGTCTTTAGAAAACGCCTTGGAGATCACTGAACAGGAAGCTGACCTGGATGAAGAGCAAAAACAAAAAGTAAAAATCAGCGACCTGGTTAAACGTTTAATTGAACAGGTAGCATTTGAAGCAAGAGGCAGTGAATTTGTAGATAAGAAAAGCGGCGTCAGTGCAAGGCTCACCATCTCTGCGTTTGAAAACGCAGTTAGCGCTGCAGAAAGAAGGGCCATTGTGAATAATGAAAAACAAACACAGGTTTGGATCAATGACCTAATAGGTATCATACCTTCTATTACCGGTAAGATAGAGTTGGTTTATGAAGGTGAGCAGGAAGGACCTTACCAGGTGGCTATGAATTTATTGGAAAAAGCAATCCGCTCACAGTTTGTCCAATATTTTCCAAATCCTGAAGCGTTGAAGAAAAGGATAAAAACAAAAGGAGATAATGATAAAACAGACAATCCTTACCGATCTATTACGTCATGGTTTGACAAAGGGAACAACCTGAATATTTTTTTCAACACGTCGGATAAAGACAAAATAATGCTGCTATATAAAGTAGATGGCCTGCACTCCCTGGTTAAAAAACATTTTCCCCAGGCCAATGAAATGGAAAATGCCTTATTGATGGAATTTGTATTGCATGGATTATCCAGTCACTCACTGATCAGTAAAAAAATACTGGAAACAAAAGTGGAGTTTAAAGATCTTATTGGCAGTATGATGAACCTGGGTAATAAAAATTATGAAGAAGAATTTGATGAAGAAGGATAACCAGCCCTGACCGGTTTGATTGAGAAAATATTCAGCAAAACAAAAAAGCCATTTACTGTTGTAAATGGCTTTACTAATTTTAAACCTGTATTCGTTATACTCTAAAGTGAGCAAAAGCTTTATTCGCTTCAGCCATACGGTGAGTATCTTCTTTCTTTTTAAATGCAGCACCTTCACCTTTGCTTGCTGCAACTATTTCACCAGCCAGTTTATCGGCCATACTGCGGCCATTTCTTTCGCGGCTATAACGGATCAGCCATTTGATGCTTAAAGAAATCTTTCTGTCAGCACGAACTTCAGAAGGAATCTGGAAAGTAGCACCACCAATACGGCGACTGCGAACTTCTACAGCGGGGGTTACATTCGCCAATGCCCTTTTCCATATTTCATATCCGTCTTCATTTGTCTGCTTATTTACTTTTTCAAGTGCAGTATAAAATATAGTGAAGGCTCCACTTTTCTTACCCTGCCACATCAGGTTATTTACAAACCGTGTAACCAGCTTATCATTAAACTTTGGGTCTGGCGCTAAGGGAAGTTTTTTTGCTTGTGCTTTACGCATCTTATCTGTTATTAAGTTTTATTCGTAGTAGTTTTAAACCATTAGCGCTGTTTCGTATTCAAGAGCGCTAACCAGCATTTTATTTCTTAGCCTTTTCCTTTTTAGTACCGTATTTGGAACGACTTTTTTTCCTGTCTTTCACACCTGCTGTATCCAGTGAGCCACGTACAATGTGGTAACGTACACCCGGTAAATCTTTCACACGACCACCGCGGATCAATACAATTGAGTGCTCCTGCAGGTTATGTCCTTCGCCCGGAATGTAAGCGATTACCTCCACTTTATTCGTCAACCTTACTTTCGCTACTTTACGAAGCGCTGAGTTTGGTTTTTTAGGAGTAGTTGTATATACACGTGTACATACACCACGGCGCTGAGGGCAGCTATCCAAGGCCCTTGATTTGCTTTTTGCCCTGATGATGTCTCTTCCTTTACGTACTAACTGTTGAATAGTAGGCATTCTTAACCTTTATTTTTGGGAGGGCAAAGGTAGGGGACTATACCCAGAATGCAAAAAAACCGAAAGCCTATTTGATAAAATTCTTATGCTGGTAGATACGTTTGATTATACCGGCTTTATATCCTTGATTAAGCTGTCGTTGCGTCGCACTCTTTTACAACTTGTTCCTTATTCATCATTTTGAAAAAACCACAAATTTGCCGGAAGCCTGGAAAAGTAAGGGCTGCAGTTTGTTCCCCTCCCCTCAGAGAGGTTAGATGGGGCTTTGGCCGTTCGGAAGAAGACCACCAGGCCTCGTTGTCACACTTTCCACATCCAGTTATACTTATCCTCTCTCCTACCCTCGCGAATATCGGTTACCCATTTTTTCAAAGTTGGGGCAACAGTCCACTTATCGGTATCAAAATGAATAATATAATCCTTGTATTTCAGCTCTTTAATCATGCTAATGGTAGCTGCAGTACCGGTTCCAAACACTTCTTTAAGTGTGCCTTTTTTATGGGCGTCTATCACTTCGTCTATACTCAATGATCGCTCTTCCACTTTTAAGCCCATTTCTTTGAGTAGGGTAATGGCGCTATTCCGCGTTACACCCTCTAAAATAGTTGCCTCTTCCAGCCCTGGCGTGATCGCTACATTGCCGATTACAAAAAACACATTCATCGTTCCTATTTCCTGCACATATTTATGCTGAAGCGCATCTGTCCAAAGAACCTGGTCATATCCTTTTTCTTTTGCAACAGCTGAAGCCTGTAAGGCGGCAGCATAGTTGCCGGCAGTTTTTGCAAAACCCACTCCACCTGGCGCCGCACGGGTATATTTTTCTTCCACATAAATCCGCATCGGTGCACTGTAATAAGGGCCGGTTGGGCTTAACAGAATCAGGAATTTATAGGTATCTGAAGGCTTTACCCCGATTACCTCATCAGTTGCAAACATTACAGGACGGATGTAGAGAGAATAATCTTCTTTATCAGGTATCCAATTTTTGTCAATTGCTACCAGTTTGCGCATCCCTTCCATAAATAAATATTCAGGCACCTCAGGCATTTGCATTCGCTTAGCAGAAAGGTTAAATCGACGGAAATTATCCTGCGGCCTGAAAATAAACGCGTTTCCAGCCTTATCCCGATAAGCCTTTATTCCTTCAAATATTGCCTGGCCATAATGTAAAGCCGCCAGGGAAGGGCTCATCAATAAAGGCTGAAAGGGCTTTATTTCTATATTTTTCCATTCGCCATCTTCATAATCTGCTTCCAGCATATGGTCAGTAAAGTATCTGCCAAACACCAGTTTGTCGAAATCAGTTTCTTTTAATTTACTTCTTTCCGCACGGGTAACGGTTATATCTGTAGTTGCAACCATAATAAAACTATTTTTGCAACGCAAAGAAAACAAAAAAAGCCAACACTTTAGGCAAACAGCCTGCTATTCAATGAAGCTAAGCACACTAAAATTATCCTCTGCCGTAATCGGTGGTTTGTATAATAAGACACTGGTTACTACGAGTGAGGATATTTTAATAAAACAAAAAACAAACCCGGTAAATCAAGCTGGTGAAAATTCTGATATTGACCCGGTAAAAGAAAAAATAAAGTTTTTAGGTGAGAACAGGATGCATATATTGGTTGCTGTCAATAACAATAATGTGAGCTTTCTACCTGAAAATGAGTTGTTACTGCTGACAAATATGCTGAATGCCTGCAAACTGACCCTTGCTGATGTTGCAATTATTAATCTTGCTACAATCAATGACCGCTCTTACAAAACCATATTTGAACATTTCAACAGTAATATCATTTTACTTTTCGGTACAGATCCCTCCCTTTTCCATTTGCCGGTGAGTTTTCCTCATTTCCAGGTACAGTCGTTTAATAATTATACTTTTCTTTTCACACCAGCATTAGGTGAAATACAAAACGATAAAATCCTGAAAAGTAAGCTATGGGTTTGCCTCCAAAGAATCTTTAACCTCTGATCATTTAATTCTTTCTCATTATCTTGAGCTTATGAAATTGATTTTTGCCACTAATAATGATAAAAAAGTAGCAGAAATAAGAGCAGTAACAGGGAATAAATTCGATATTCTGACTTTAAAAGAAGCCGGCATTGATATCGACATCCCTGAACCACATGATACACTGGAAAAAAACGCGACAGAAAAATCATTGACGATTTATAAGATGACCCACACCAATTGCTTCAGTGAAGATACGGGCCTTGAAGTGGAATCATTAAACGGAGAACCGGGCGTGAAAAGTGCAAGATATGCAGGAGATGACCGCTCATTTGACAAAAACATAGACAAACTCTTAAACAAACTGGCCGGGTCTGATAACCGGAGAGCGAGGTTCAGAACAGTGATTTCGTTGATAATTGATGGCAAGGAAGATTTATTTGAAGGCATTGCAGAAGGAAAGATTATAGATATTCGCAAGGGAACAAATGGCTTTGGCTATGACCCTGTATTTGTACCGAATGGTTCCAATAAAACATTTGCCGAAATGGATATGGAAGAGAAAAACCGGTATAGTCATCGTAAGAAAGCCACTGAAAAATTAATAGCTTTTTTAAAAATATTGAATTAAAAATCGGGGATTTGAGCAATCAACGCAACCATACTATTACAGAAAGCGACTTAATTCAGGGATGCCTTAATGGCGAAAGGAGAATGCAGGAAGAGTTGTATCGTCGTTTTGCTCCTAAAATGTATGCGGTTTGCCTCCGTTATGCCGGTAAAGCCGAAGAAGCCGAAGATATTCTGCAGGAAGGGTTTATAAAGATTTTTAAAAAATTAGCAAGCTTTCGCGGGGAAGGTTCGTTTGAAGGATGGATACGCAGGGTTTTTGTAAATACAGCGATTGAACATTTCAGGCGTAAGAACTACCTGCAGCCGGTTACGGAAAAAGAAGAAAGCACGATTGAAGGGAAATATCTTTCTGTACTCGATAACCTGGCTGAAAAAGATATCATGAACCTTATACAGGAACTTTCGCCGGGATACAGAACGGTTTTCAATATGTATGTTGTAGAAGGATATACGCATAAAGAGATAGGCGATATGCTAGGTATCAGCGAAGGAACGAGCAAATCGCAGTTATCCAGAGCCAAAGTTATACTGCAGGATATGGTGAAGAAATACATAGATCAGAAAAATGACAGCAAGTCGAACCTATGAGCAGTAACTGGACCGATAGAATCAAAAACTCCGAAATCAATCCTCCTGAAAAAGGATGGGATAAGATAGCATCGTCCCTTGATGACTCGTTTAATGGCTTAAAATTCCCGGTTACACTTTACAATACTGAAGCAGAACCACCCGCTGATACGTGGAATAAAATTCAAACTCTATTAGATAGTGAACAAGCACCGGTTATTCCATTTAATAATCGCAAGTCATTCCCCTCGTTTATAAAGTTTGCTATTGCAGCATCTATAATCGGGCTGCTTGCATTTGGTGCCATCCGTTTCTTTAATATCGGCACTGATAAGATTGATGTTGCCCTCGCACCAGGCATTCAACCATCAAAAACAGACACTCCTGTTTTAAACGACAAATCACAACCCGGCCCGTTAACGACTACCCGTACTGAGAGTGATACAGACGATAATATGGCATTGGAACAAAGCAAGAATACATATGCAAAGCTGGATATGCATAGCGGCAGTTTCTCTTCAAGAGTTAACAAAAGCCTTTACCGGTTACCGGCCCTATTAGCCAGCACATATAATGAAACTGATCTTCCAAAGAACCCCGAGCTGCAATATCCCCACCGGGCAGCCGTAAATGATGCTCCTTCGGATAACTCATCAGACCGATACCTGATATATAAAAACAATAAAGGACAGTTTATTCGTATTTCAAAAAAACTTTCCAATTTATATTGTTGCGTAAGTGGTGAAGAACAAGACGAAAACTGCGATGATCAATTAAAAAAATGGAGAGAAAAAATTGCGACATCTTCATTTAGTCCCTCCCCGGATAACTTTATGGATATCCTTGATCTTGTCAATTCATTGCAGGATAACCGTAACTGATTTTGCTTCCCTAATTTTACCATAAACAAGCCCATGCCCAGAATCAAAATTGACTTGCCTGGAAATTTCATTTTTTCTACTGATATACCTGTACGTATAACTGATATTAACTATGGAGGTCATGTAGGGAATGATACCATTTTATCCATTCTTCACGAAGCCAGGATGCAGTTTTTCAACCGCTATGGATATTCCGAATTGAATTGCGGAGGGGTTGGTTTAATTATGAGCGATGCGGCTATCGAATTCAAAAATGAACTCTTTTATGGGGATACCATAATTGCTTCAGTTGCAGCTACAGGATTTTCCAAAGTAACTTTTGAAATCTATTACAAACTGGAAAAGCAAACCGGAGACAAAAAATCACTGATCGTAATTGCAAAAACAGGAATGGTTTGCTTTGATTATACGACTAAAAAAATTGCCCCTGTGCCACAGGAAGTAAAAGATAAGCTAGGGCAGTAGACAGTATTTAGCTGTTCCAGATTTTCCAGCTTTCTTCGGCCTGTATTACAAGCATTTCAGCACCATTTAAAATAGCCGTACCCATCTCCTCCCCTTTTTGAAGAAACAAGGTTTTTACAGGGTTGTATATCAGATCGTATAAAAAATGATCTGGCGTTAAAGCCTCGTAAGGAATTTGTGGCGCCTGAACGACATTCGGGTACATTCCTAAGGGAGTTGAATTTATAATCAGCGTATACTCCTTTATTATCCCTGGCGTTACCTGTTCGTAGGAAAAATGATGCACGGAAGGTTTTCTTGAAACATATTTGAAAGCAATTGATAATTTATTGAAAACAAATTCGACCGCCTTTGCTGCGCCGCCTGTTCCAAGTATCAATGCTTTTTTATGATGCGGTTGCAGCTTTGTGAGTAATGTTTGCTCGAAACCTAAGACATCTGTATTAAATCCGGATAATTTATTCCCGACAATCTTTATACAATTACAGGCCCCTATTTTTTTTACGACATCAGATTTTTCTGTTAGTAAAGAAACAACTGATTCTTTATGAGGTATTGTAACATTCAGCCCTAAAACAGAAGGATTATCAGCAAGGATATGCTTTATCTCTTTTGCTGAAGCGATAGAAAAGTTTTCGTACCTGCAATCAGTTAATCCCAACTGCTCAAACTTTTCTGTAAAATATTTTTTAGAAAAGGAATGAGATAAAGGGTACCCGATGAGTCCGTACACCTTCATTATGCTTCTTCTTTTTTAAGGTAGAGATGAAAGGTGTCACCCCGCAGGCCGACACGCATTGCTTCCATCGCGATAACTTCAGTCGGAGCGATATTGCCAAGATTTACATTGCAGCCAAGCAGTTCTATGAAATATAATTGTTGCTCTTTTTGAGGCGCCTCCCATATTATTTTTTCACCGGGAATCTGGGTAAGAATTTCCTGCACCAAACCTTCCCTCACCTCGCCTGAACCGCGATAAATACCGACAGTACCCGCTTCCCTCGCTTCAGCAATAACATAAGCAGAACCAGCACTTAATTCCGCCCTCATCAGCTCTATCCATTTGTAAGGAGGAATAATATGCGCTGCATCTTTACTTCCAACTTCACTCAGCACTGTTGCATGAGATGACAGTTTTTCTATATAACCGCATTTTTCAGAGTGAGGAATTGTAATTGATCCATCGCTGACTTCTATATAAGAAATACCATACTCCTTACAAACCGCGAGATAATCATCAAACTGGTTCCTGATTAAAAAAGCTTCAAACAAAGTGCCTCCAAAATATACCGGAACATTATAAGAACGATAAACTTCCAGTTTTTTTGTGAGATTGGGGGTGACGAATGAAGTGCCAAAACCCAGTTTAACAATATCCACATGGGGATGTGCTACGCTCAGAAAATTATCAGCGTCGTTTACACTTAACCCTTTATCCATCACCATTGTAATACCACTTAATCTTGGTTTCTGATTACGTTCCGGTATCTGTGTCAGGTTAAAATTCATCATACGAAAAATTATCGGTTTACCGCTCATAACAAATTCAAAAGCAGGTTTGCTTTTGCAATCGTTAAAGCCCGTTAGATTACCGGTGCAATAAACAATTTCCGGCGGCGGGCAAAAATAGGAAAGATTAGTTATAGAAAAACTGAGTATCTGCCGGCCTCTTGTTTTGAATGTCAGATGGATCTGTTATGCTTATACCGGGCCAGCAAATCAACAACTTGCTGGTTCTGCAATATCGAGGGATTCAAAGCGACAAAATTCTTCAGCTGTTTAGGCTCTTTTTCCATAGCCCGCTCCAGGCAAAGAATTGCTTCCTTCGATTTGCCTATTGCAAAAAGAATGATGCTCTTATAAAAAAGAAATAAAGGCTTACCGTTTGTGATGCGTAAGGCCGCTTGTATCTGGTCAAGCGCTTCTTCATAATATTCTGCCTTATATAAACAGCGGATTAATGCCTCCCAGCCGGATTTATTACGAGGTCTTATCCTTACCACGTTGGATAAGGATTGAATTGCATCTTTAAACTGGTTCAACCGCATTTTGCACTCTCCCATCAGCAAATGATACTCCGGCTTTGAGCGATGGATTTTCATTGCTGAATCCAGCTGCTTTACAGCGCTTTCCCACTGGCCTTCGTTAAAATAGGTACAGGCCATTTTATAAAAAAGTTTACTATCATCGGGGCTCAAATGTGACGCCTTCCTGTAATTAAATCTTGCCTGGGCAAAATTTTTCAAGCGATCATAACAATGCCCGATTGCTTCATAGATAACATCTTCCGGCTTAGATAACTCCAATACCTTTTCCAAAGACTCGATCGCTTCTTTATATTTACGGATACGGATATAGGCATCCCCCATATTGCGATAAGCATAGTCAAATTTTTCATCAATTGTTATCGCATACTGGTAAGCGTCAATAGATTTTTCATACAATTTTAAACCCTGATAGGCAGCGCCAAGGTTAAACCACGCCAATTCATTGTATGGATAATTATCAATAATATTTTGATGCAATCTTATCCCTTCTTCATTACGGCCTGTAAAGTCTGTCCAGAAACAAATTTTATACAAAGCCTCTTCATTATTGGGATCTTCTTCCAATATCAGTTTTAAACAATCAAAAACTTTATCAAACTCTTCGTAGTCATCATATACATCCGTAAGTTCAAACAATAACTCCAGTCTCTCCTCTCCTTCAAAAGACAATAAGGCTTCCTGTAAAAGCTCAACGGCCTTCTCCTGCTGGTCAAGTGCCAGGTAAGCATCAGTTTTCAAAATGTATAAATTAATTTCTCCTTTGCCCAGGAGCTCTGCCTGTTCAAGGACCCTGAGTGCCTTTTGGTATTGTTGAGTGGAAAGCAATAGATCGCTCTTTCTTATCAGCAGGGATGAGGAATAAGGATATTGTTCAATAGCAAGGTCGCAGGCCTCCATGGCTTTGGGAATATTTTCCTGCTCATCATAGTAATCAATGACCTTTTCGAAGGAATCTTCGTCCAAAAAACTGTGGTTTCTGCCGGATCTGAGGTTTTCATATTGTTTCAGCAGCTCCCGAAATTCCTCCCTGTCTTCACGATATGGATTTTCTTTCATGAGTATCAGTAGTTTATACAAATTAAGACGAAAAAAGAAAAAACTGCAACTTTTAGTAACATTTTTTCTATTCCAGCGTTAAATACTTATTAAAACTTTTTTTGGACAGCTATTTTAATATTTCTTTTTATCCCTATTTTTGTACAGATTTTAACCGATGACCGCAAAAAGTAACATATTGTTCCAGATTACCAGGAGAAAGGTTGCAGCCTTGTTTCTGCTTTCTTTCTTCACCGTTGGTGCATTTGCTACTTTAGGGGATGGTTCATCTAAAAAATCGAAAACAGCGAATATTCTTTCTGATAGAACTATTATAATTAAACACGGTGGTTTCTCACTGAAGTCAGGTTATAACTATCGTGGCAGTAATGTAATTAACCCTGCAAAACAGGATGTATACATCAACCTGAATACAGTAGCTACTTATCAAAAAGGCAACCGCACCTATATCCTTCCCATTAAATCAAAGGTGCTCCTGAATAATGTGAAAGTTTCCATAGGCGTTCCTCAAATGAACCGCTGATTTTCTCCTTTATCTTACTGCTTAATAGAAAAGGTAGTTCCATCAATTACCTCTATTTGAGTTTACACATTTTTCTGCAACCGTTTATACCTGACTAAAATCAATTGTAAATGGGTCTATTAATTGCCAGATCCGCTGACTTTTCTACTTTCTTCATAGGTCATTACCCTGTAGCCACTCTTAGGTAAATCAAATTTGGCAACGGGAACCGGGTTAAAATTGATATTAGAAACCGTATAGGTGACAAGCAATTTTCCAAAAGAAGCTTCGTATTGGAGCGCCAGCCCAGGGAGGTTTTTATTCAAATACTGAAAGTCTTTATTCTGGGGAACAAGGTCTCTTGTAAAGAAAACCGTAAAAGTAGTTCCATCAGCGAGTTTACCTATTGCTTTCTGGCATTTATAACCAGCAATGGTTTTATACTCATCTGCAAATTCAAAGTTTACCCCTTCATATTTTTTATTCGATTCCTTCCAGTTTGCAGGTGTCATTGTAATCATATACTTCTGCTCACCATAATCTTTTAATATCGTTACATTTCCCGACTTGCCATCAATAATGGTGGACTGAGTTCCTAAGGAGCTGATCATCTCTGAACGGCTGGAAGGCCCCTTCAGGTATACAACACTTGTAGCACCGTCAAGCAAGTCAGCGATCTGCGGATTGGGATTACTATTGCTGATGACGATATCATAAGAAATAGTTGCTTCTGTTATCGCTTTTTGCGCAAAAGAAGATGATGCAAAAAATACGAAAGCTATAAATGGTATTTTGCGAAGTAACTGTTTCATGTTTCTAAGTTAATAAAAAGACGCGCCAATTTATCGAATTAGTTGCGTACAGAAAAGAGCCGGGCAAATATTGAATTCGTCCGGCTCTTTTATAGCTGATCTTTATAAGAGAATTAACGTTTATTCTTTCCCTGCGTATCTCTCATTTGTTTCTGCTGCTCCTGCATTTGCTCCAGCCGTTCCTGCCATTTGGATTTTGTTTTTGGCTTCTTCCGGTTTTGCTCTATCTGTGCAAGCAGTTTATCATGATTAATAATATATTTCTGAATTACCAATTGAAGAAGCAGGGTAATTACGTTTGATACGGTATAATACCAGGTTAAAGCGGAAGGAAGACGGTTAAATATGAACAGAAGAAATACAGGGAATATATAGGGCATGTATTTCATTACCGGATTACTTTGATCCGGTGTCATATTCATACTGTATAGTGAGATCAGGAAGCTGGTTGTGACAGCAGTTATAGTAAACAAACTTACATGTGATCCGTACATTGGAATATTGAATCCAAAATCTAAAACCGAATCGTAGGAAGATAGATCTTTTGCCCAAAGAAAACTTTGCCCGCGTAACGCAACACTTGAACTGAAGAAGCTATACAAGGCAAAGAATATGGGAATCTGTAACAAACTGGGTAAACATCCTGCAAAAGTATTTACACCCGCTTCCCTCATAAACTTCATTTGTTCAACCGCATACTGCTGTTGGTCCGGAAATTTCTTTTTTAATTCATCCAGTTCAGGCCTCAGAATTTTAGTTTTGGCACTGGTTAAATAACCCGGGTACATCAAGGGTGAGGTTAACAGGCGTATAAAAATGGTAAGCAGGGCAATGATTAAACCATAACTGGAGAAAAATTTTGTAAAAAAATCAAAGACCGGTAACACAATCCAGCGGTTGATATATTTTACAAAAGCAAATATTCCATACCCGAGGTTTACCAGGTTCTCCATTTTGTTATCATACTTCTTCAGGATTTTATAATCATTTGGGCCATAATACAGGGCCAGCGGTATAGAAACTGAGGAGCTTTGCGGCACCTGGTAACGAAGGCTGGCTATTGCCTGAACTATGGTTTGCGTATCAGCAGGCACGCTCCACTCTATTTTACCGGAGGCAAATCCTTTATCATTCTTGGCAAGAATTGTAGAGTTAAAAAACTGCTGTTTCACAGACACCCATTTCAGGTCTTTATCAAAGTCTTTGCTTGTATATTTAAGCAGTGTATTATAATCATACTCTCCATTAAGATTATAACCTATCTGCGAGTTTTGCTTTTCATAATCAAAACTCTTTTCCAGTTTAACAGCTTTGTTCTGCCAGGTAAGGTTCAAGACATTTTGCGAAAGCATTTTGTCCGATCCATTCATCTGGATATTAAAATCTATCATGTAATTATCCGGGTGAATGATATATTGGTGTATGATAGATTTACCGGAGCTATCTGAAGATTTTAAGGCGAATGAAACAGTTACAGAGCCGTCAGCATTTTTTGCTTTAACACCATTTTCAAAATATAAATCATCCACCTGGGCGGTTCTTTCACCTGTGTTTATCGGGTAATTTATTTTATCAAAATCCAAAGAAGCGAGTTTCACCAGGCTGCCATCCTGTTGTTTAAATTTTTTTAACTCGACCTGTTTAGGCTGACCGCCCTTATTGGTGAACGTTATTTTTAACAGGTCATTTCCTGCAACCAGCAATTGTTCTGTACCGTTGGCCGAATTACCAAAAGTAGCACCGGCACTCGCTACCTTGTTTTGGGAATCCAAACGCACCGAATCTCTTTTTAAAGCAAGCGTATCAGGTTTGGGTTTGTTTGCATTTGCTATAGAATCTATCCTTGCCTGTTCTTTGCGATAAGCAGCCTGCTCTTTACTTGTATACCAGAAATAACCAAAAAATAAAAGTGCCAGCACCACAAAGCCAAGAACTGTATTACGGTCGAAATTCATTTACCAAAATTTAAAGGGGGCAAAGATAATGTAAAGTGGCTAGTACAGCACTTTAAGAATAATCGTTCACCGAGCCGGTTTGTTACCTTACCGAAAAGGGAAAAATCAGATAATCTCGCTTTGCAGCAAAGGGCTTTTTGCTTCATTTTTTTTCTCAGCAAATGCCTTTGACGCTTTGATGAAGCTTACAAATAGCGGATGGGGGTTTTCTACCGTACTTTTTAACTCAGGGTGGTATTGCACACCTATATAAAACGGATGAGCCGGTAATTCAACAATTTCGACAAGGTTTGTATCCGGGTTTTTTCCACTGGGCACCATACCTGCATGTTCGAACTTGCTGAGATAGTTATTATTGAATTCCCAGCGGTGGCGATGACGCTCGGTAATGGAAGTATTATTATAAATAGAAAAAGCAAGTGATCCCGGAACAATCTCACAGGGATATGAGCCTAACCGCATTGTCCCGCCTTTCGCCGAAATTTCTTTTTGCTCTTCCATCAGGTCGATTACTGGATTGGGAGTATCTGGGTTCATTTCTGTGGAATGGGCATCTTTTATTCCCAAAACATTCCTTGCGAATTCAATAACCGCCATCTGCATGCCCAGGCAAATACCGAAGAAGGGCAATCCGTTTTCTCTTGCATACTTTACTGCAGTAATTTTCCCTTCGACACCACGATAGCCAAAGCCCGGCGCAACCAGAAGGCCATCCAGCCCGGATAATTTTTCAGCCACATTTTCTTCATCAATAAACTCACTATGCACATTTACTACCTGTACATGACATTCATTAATAGCGCCTGCATGAACAAATGCTTCCAGGATGGATTTATAAGCATCCTGCAATTCTATATATTTCCCGATGAGGCCAATATTCACTTTGCTTTTGGGATATTTTAGCTTGTCCAAAAATTCCTTCCAACGGCTTAATTCCGGTTCTTTATAACCAGTAATGTTCAGTTTTTTCAAACAAATAATATCCAGTTTTTCACGCATCATTGCAAGAGGTACTTCATATATGGTGGGTGCGTCTGCAGCTTCAATTACTGCTTCTTGCTTTACATTACAAAACAAGGCAATCTTTCTGCGGAGGTCGGGAGACAGGGTCCTTTCCGTTCTGCAAACGATTATATCTGGATGAACTCCTTCCTGGCTCAGCATTCTAACACTATGTTGAGTAGGTTTTGTTTTTAATTCTTTCGCTGCTTTGAGATAAGGGATCAATGTGAGGTGTATAACAACGGTATCTTCCTCAGGTAACTCCCATTGCAATTGACGAACAGCTTCGACAAAAGGTAAACTCTCGATGTCACCTACTGTACCTCCTATTTCAGTTATTACAATATCATACTTACCATTCTTTCCCAATTCCAGCATTCTTCTTTTTATCTCGTCTGTAATATGAGGAACAACCTGTAC
>JAFDYH010000257.1:0-4734 GCA_018267535.1 Bacteroidota bacterium | reverse complement strand
TTTTGAATAGTCACCCGCATGCCCCTAGCCTGTAATAATTTAGCCAGAGAAGCTGCTATAATTCCTTTCCCTAATGATGAAGTAACACCGCCTGTAACGAAAATATATTTTGCCATAATAAGTTTATTCTCTTTTCGAGATTATATTAAATAAATACTAAATTAATCAGCACCCCATACATACTCGCTGCACAGTGACCAGGAAATTGATTAATAGTTTTAGAAAATACTCCTTAACCGATATGACCAACGGAAGTAAAAGGAAATTAAATTCCGGGAGGTCATGCAAACCTACGCCAAATTTTTAGCACAGGGAAATTCAAAAGGAAATGATGTGGATAAAATCGGGAAACTGATTTTTTGTCTACTCGTTAACCAATTGATTGATAAGACTAAAATTATTGCCGGCTTATTTCAAAATCAAAATTTCCGGCGGGAAGCTGTTTTTTGATTTTCATTGTATAAAAACCAGGCGAAAGCGGGGGCGGCATGGGTGTACCACAAATTCCCGTACCAACCATTATCACTTTATCATTAATAGTCAATAAACACATTATTGAATAAACCGGCTCATCTGCTTTCTTGTATTCTGTAGATTCACCATTGTCGACGTCACCAAAGTTGGTCAGCGTACCAATGCTTGCATTCTCAAATTTCAGGCCCGACCTATTTTCTATTTTTACCCAAATACCTTCAGGCACTTGCTGGTTTTGCCGTTCCTTTGAACAATTAGAAAACAATATAATTATGAATACAAACAGGACCGTCCTCGACATAGTTTTCAATTTTCACAGCCTGACAAGTATTCATTCGACTTTGTTGCATTAACTCTTTTCGATTTTCTTATAGCTGGCTACTACCCCCCTGATCAGGGAAGAACTAAACCCCCTGTGCTCCATTTCATTGAGACCTGCTATTGTGCAACCTTTTGGTGTAGTCACTTTATCGATTTCCTGCTCCGGATGAGAACCCTTTTGCAGTAATAGTTCTGCAGCGCCTTTCACAGTTTGTGCAGATATTAATGAAGCAGTTGCCGCATCAAAACCGATCTCTATTCCTCCTTGTATATTTGCTCTTATATATCGCATTGCGTATGCAGTGCCACATGCAGCAAGTATTGTAGCTGCTTCCATCAACTTTTCGTCTATTGTTACAATCTTCCCCATCTTACTGAAAAGATCATTCACATATTTCACCTGTTCTGCATTAGCGTACTGACTACATATGCAGGTCATACTTTCCTGTATGGCGATAGCCGTATTGGGCATTGCTCTGAAAACCGGTATATTTTTTTTGAAGGCTTCTTCCATTTCTTTTATCAGTATCCCGGTTACTACTGAAATAAGAATTTTATCATTTCCTAA
This sequence comes from Bacteroidota bacterium, assembly GCA_018267535.1. GTDB lineage: Bacteria > Bacteroidota > Bacteroidia > Chitinophagales > Chitinophagaceae > JAFDYH01. The sequence goes on along the minus strand of JAFDYH010000257.1, from coordinate 3,371 downwards.
TTCTTTTTTAATTCCATTCAATACATCAGTTACCTGGTATGGTTTAACAGCAAGTATTATAACTTCACTCTTTTTGACTGCTTCACTATTGTTATCACTAATTTCAATACCCTTCTCCTTTAACCCCTTAAGTGTCGCCGTATTTCTTTTTGTAATAATAATCTCTGAAGCCTTACTGAATTTGCTTTTCAGCAATCCCTCTGCTATAGCTGTACCCAGGTTACCTCCGCCGATAATGGCAATCTTTTTGCCCATATTTAATTTTTGGTGAAGATAATTAAAAGAAGACTTGTGGAGTGAAAGAAGCAGATCAGGTTAGTAGTATTTATTGCCCGAAAGAAAATATTGTATGTACGTTTTAACACCGTCTTCTAACGAATAGAATTTTTTATTGTAACCTGCCTCTTTCAGTTTTTTAATCTCTGCTTCAGAGTAAGAATAATTAATATCTGCAGGCTCCGCTGGCTCGTTATACTCTATACTTATTTTTTTATTTAAAGAACCGGAAAGGGCTTCTGCCAGCTCTGTAAATGTCCTTGCTTTGCCGGTGCCAACATTATAAAGTCCGGAAATAAAGCTGTTATTTTCTTCTGCACTTTTTTGCATTAACCAGTAACAAACATCCACGACATCTTTTACATATACAAAGTCACGTCCCGGGTCTGTATTTCCATTTTTTCCAATTGATTTATAAAGCTTGATGCTTCCCTTAGTATGAGCCTGTTGAAATAAATGATATACTGCGCTGGCATAATTACCTTTATGATATTCATTCGGACCATATACATCAAAGAGTTTAAGTCCTGCCCAGAATAAAGGGCCTCTATATTGACGTGAATGGTGCAATGCCCATTTATCAAATTCATTTTTGGAAATACCATATGAGTTCTCAGGATTTAATTTATCGGGTGATTCAGAATCACTAAATCCTGCATTACCGGAGCCATAGGTCGCCTCAGATGAGGCATAAACCAATGGTATTTGCTTTTCTGTACAATAACCCCACACCTGTTTTGAATATTCAACATTTAATTTTCCAAAAAGGGAAGAATCTTTTTGATCATAGCCTATATGGCCACCCATATGAAAAACAAAATCAATCCTGATTTTATACCGGCTTAGCCAGTCGAACAATTCATCCTTATCTACTCGTGCACAAATTTTCTTTTCCTCGTAGTTATGTTTTTTATTTTCGTCACTGAAGTCATCAACGATTATAATATTGTAATATCCTTTACGGTTTAGGTAGCCAGTTAGACAACTGCCGATAAAGCCGGCAGCCCCTGTAATTATTATAACCGCATTGCGATCCATTCTGAAATTAGATTGTACTTAATGCAGAGCCTGCACTTTCTTTCTGCAGGTAATTTTCAATTGATGTATCGTATTTTTCTTTCCACCAATCTATCGTTCCCCAGAAATCGCCATCGACTACTATTTCGCCACTTGTTACTACCCCGATTTTTTCATTCGGAAAATCGCCGACTATTGATTCGAATTTTTTCACATCCTCCAACGATACACTTACCAACACCCTGCTTTGTCCCTCACCAAAAAGAAAAGCGTCTTTACGAATATTATCCTTCGTGATAATTGAAAAGCCAAGTTCCCGGTTAAATCCCGACTCACATAACATAGTAAATAAGCCGCCTTCACTTATATCATGGGCAGATTGAATAACGTCTTTATTAATTAATTCCGAAATCTTTCTTTGCAGCCTGAATTCTTCTTCTATTTCAAAATAAGGTGCGGGTGAATATTTTACTCCTGCTATTTTGTGCAGATATTCAGAACAGCCTAAATCGTTGTTCAAATTTCCAAGAATATAAAGTATATCTCCTTCTTCTTTAAAATCGAGCGTCATCTTCTTATTCATATCTTCCAGCAGGCCAACCATCCCGATTGTAGGTGTCGGGTAAACCGGGCCATCTGGGTTTTGATTATAGAAGCTTACATTACCTCCGGTAACAGGGGTATCAAACTTCCGGCAAGCCTCTCCCATTCCTTTAATCGCATTCACAAACTGGTAGTAAACTTCTGGGTCATACGGGTTACCAAAATTGAGGCAGTTGGTAACACCTAAAGGCTGACCACCACTGCACACAATATTTCTTGCTGCTTCACTAACGGCAATCATCGCTCCTTTATATGGATCAGCATATACATAGCGGCTATTACAATCAGTTGTAACAGCCAATCCCCTCTTTGTTCCTTTTAGCATCACTACCGAAGCATCTGTCGGAGCATTGGTTGATGCATTTACTGTGCCGACCATACTATCATACTGAACATAAATCCATCTTTTAGAAGCAATAGACGGAAGCTGAATTAATTTCTCAGCTACAGATTTTAGATCCTCGGGAATCTGAATAGATGCGGGATCGAACTTTTTTATTTCACTAAAATAGTTTGGCTCCCGGTATTCCCTGTCGTATTGCGGTGCACCTCCACCTAATACCAATTCATTCGCCGGTATTTCTGCCTCCAGTTCACCACTCATATAAAATTGAAGTAGTCCGTTGTCAGTTACTTCGCCAATAACAGAGCAAGGCAAATCCCATTTTTCAAATATTGCCATTACTTCTTTTTCCCTTCCTTTTTGAGCAACTAATAACATTCTTTCCTGGCTTTCACTTAAAAGCAATTCCCAGGTCTTCATATTTTTTTGGCGGGTCGGGACTTTGTCTAAATCAATCCGCATACCAACCCCGCCCTTCGCACTCATTTCTGCTGTTGAACAAATAATGCCTGCAGCACCCATATCCTGCATACCTACTACTGCCCCAGTTTGTATCACCTCCAGACAAGCTTCCAGTAATTTCTTTTCCTGGAAAGGATCTCCAACCTGCACCGCTGGTAATTCTTCAGCGCTTTCAGCTGTTATATCAGCCGAAGCAAAAGAAGCCCCCCCAATCCCATCTTTACCGGTCGCACTCCCTACAAACATCACAGGATTACCTTTACCTAAAGCTGTTGCAGAAACAGTTTCTCCTGCCTTTACAATTCCCACGCTCATCGCATTTACGAGTGGATTGGTGTGATAGCATTCATCAAAATAGATCTCACCACCTACTGTTGGCACACCAAAACAGTTTCCATAATGTCCTATGCCATGAACAACGCCAGCTAATAAGTGCTGCGTTTTATCTTCAAATAAATTACCGAAGCGAAGGGAGTTCAACGCTGCAATGGGCCTTGCACCCATAGTAAAGATATCACGATGAATACCGCCAACACCTGTTGCCGCACCCTGAAAAGGTTCTATTGCTGAAGGATGATTATGAGATTCAATTTTGAAAACTACTCCTAATCCATCACCAATATCCATTAAACCCGCATTTTCCTCCCCTGCTTTTACCAGCATTCTTCCG
>JAFDYH010000256.1 GCA_018267535.1 Bacteroidota bacterium | reverse complement strand
GAAATAGTGGGCGTTTCTGAATAGCCGGCCTTTTCCCCGCCAACATACGCATGTAAATATTTGCCTTGCCTGGCAATAGCATCTAACGCTGGCGTAGACACTTTTTCAATTACATCTGCAGGAATTCCATCTACGATTACAAATACAGCTTTCCGCTGCCGGTTTTGCGCATGGACGTTCTGAAAAAGAGACAAAACAAACAATAAAATTAGAATACGCTTCATGTGACTTATTAAAATGGATAAAGCACAAATGTAAGGCTCAATTTCAACGGCCGTTAAATTACTATTCTGTTAACTTTTTTTGGGCAAACGATTCCGCTTACTTTTTCCTTATTGTTTGATCACAGTTTTCAATTTCTCCAAACGAGGACCAGGAAGTAATTGTAATTTAATAACGACTCTTAAATCCTTAAACACCCATTCATTCCGCACAAATGCTTTCTTAGTTAGCCGGAATAACCGATGAAGCCTTTTTAAAATAAGACATAATTGAGTTTGAATGGTTTCAGTAAATCTGCACTTTCCGTCTCCGCTACGTAGTTTGATATTGTACCATTTACAATACGATAGTTTCTCTCAGATGAGAGTAAATAAACGTAATCCCTTTTATGCATGGAAGCATCTGGGCTGTATGGAATGGCATGAATATACAGGTAGTGTATAAGAATGAAATAGGGAATTACCGCCTTTTTAATCTTTAGTGTGAGAATCGAAATACAGTAATGAAGTAAGATTTCCGCAGAGCTCTAACTACTCAATCATTTTGTATAAAAATCATCGGATGCCGCAATACACTCAATGTGGTTTTTATTCTGGCATGATATAATGTAGATTGAATACAGTAAAATAATTGTTATGAAATAAGTTCTCTCTTGTCATTGCTATAGCTCGCTTCGATTATTCCGGATTTTGCGCATTCCGGCCCTACTTTTTTAGTTGCATTTTCTACCCGAATCAGAACTGCCACTTGCAGGCTTTTCGTTCTTATAATTACCTTATCATTAACCAAAAATCTTCAAACATGAAAAAGATCTTTCCTGGAACCGCTGTCATTATCGTGTTGCTTACATTCGGGGGTTGCCAGAAGTTTGATTTCTGGGACCATCATCATAATCCCGGCGAAAAAATTCCTGATGCCCAGGTTGCAACAGATTGGTATAAACTGCAGCTTCGCTTTCTGCTCGAGCGCAATTCAACTTTTAATGGTGTTAATTTTAGTTACCTCGGTATTGCTTTATATGAATCAGTACAGCCTGGAATTAAAAATGCAGTCAGCCTGTCAAAAAAATTATACCAAATGCCGGAAATGCCCGCACCAGAAAACAACAAAAGTTATAATTGGGTAGAAAGCGCTAACGCGGCTATGGCCAGCTTACTCCGCGCTTACAATACCGGGTTAACAGCCGCGAATCTTGCAAGCATAGACTCAATGGAGAATGCTTACAATCAAAAGCTCAACCAGGGACCAGGTACAGAAAGTTTCAGCCGTTCACAAGCTTTTGGGAGAAGTATTGCAACTACTGTTTATAACTGGTCTTTAACGGATAATTTTAACCCTTCCAATACAGGATATATACCTCCTGTTTTCTTTGGCGCCTGGGTTCCAACGCCCCCTGCATTTGCTAATGGCATTAACCCTTATGTAAAAAATGCACGCCCTTTACTTGCTGAGGATGCAACAAGTATCGCACCTCCTCCGCCGTTCCCCTATTCCGAAGAAGTAAATTCTGATTTTTATAAAATGGTAAAACAGGTTTATGATGTGAATAAAGCATTAACGCAGGAGCAGAAAGATATCGCCTTATTCTGGGTAGATCAGGGTAACGGTGTTGGTTATACACCACAGGGTCATGATTTTTCAATTATAACACAAGCAATAGAACAATCCCATGCCAATCTTGCTGAAGCAGCTGAGACTTATGCCAAAGCAGGCATTGCAGAAAGGGAAGGGACTATAATTTGTTTCCGGTCAAAGTATGAATACAATCAGATGAGGCCGGTAACTTATATTCAAAAATTAATTGAACCCGCATGGCTGCCATTTATTGTAACACCACCACACCCTGAATACCCCGCTGCACATGCATTTATTACCGGTTCTGTAATGGAAGCTGCATCGGAAGTATTAGGAGATAAATTAAAAGTTACAGATCATACTTACGATTTCAGGGGATGGGCGCCAAAAACATTTAATGGTCTGTTTAAAGCAGCAGAAGAAGCAGGTATTTCCCGCTTGTATGGAGGCATTCATTACCTGCCATCTATTAATATGGGATTAAAGCTGGGTCATGACCTGGGTGAAAAAATCGGAAGAATCAGGCTAACGCCTTATTAAATTTTTCACCATTTTTAGAATGATTTCAATAAGCCTATAAAACATAAGCAATCAATAAATTTATAGGACCACAGCCTCTCTTTCCAGGGAGGCTTTCTTTTAAATGGATACATGTTTGTTATAAAAAACTGGTTTTGAGTAAATGATAGCTGCTTCAACGACTTTTATTTTTTGCAATCGAAATCAGTAAATTTGCAGCTTGCAATTTTCAGAATATGAGCAGGAAAGGAAAGGTTTTGGTAGCAATGAGTGGTGGTATTGATAGTACCATCACGGCTCTTATGCTTCATGATGAAGGATATGAAGTGGTTGGTATTACTATGAAAACATGGGACTATGCGGCAAGTGGTGGCAGCAAAAAAGAAACAGGTTGCTGCAATATCGATAGCTTCAATGACGCCCGCATGGCCGCTGTGCAGCATGGTTTTCCTCATTTCATTTTGGATATACGCGACGAATTCGGAGGTTTTGTGATTGACAATTTCGTGGATGAATACATTGCGGGCCGCACTCCCAATCCCTGCGTTCTTTGCAATACGCACATTAAATGGAGGGCCTTATTAAAAAGGGCAGATGCATTGGGTTGTGATTTTATTGCTACAGGCCACTATGCCAAAATTCGTCAACATGACAACGGACGTTTTTATATCAGCAAAGCAGTTGATGATGTAAAAGATCAGAGCTATGTTCTATGGGGGCTACAACAAGATTTACTAAGCCGTACCTTATTGCCGCTTGGCCCGTATCGGAAAACCGAGATAAGGCAAATGGCATTGGATTATGGCTACCCCGAACTTGCAAAGAAAAGTGAGAGTTATGAAATATGTTTTGTTCCTGATAATGATTATCGTGGATTTTTAAAAAGAAGAGTGCCAGGGTTAGAGGAAAAAGTTAATGGTGGAAATTTTGTAGATGTTAATGGAAACATTTTAGGCAAACACAAAGGATATCCATTTTATACAATAGGACAAAGAAAAGGTTTGGATATTGCTTTAGGCCGGCCGGTATTTGTTACAAAAATTGATCCCGAGACAAATACGGTTGTCTTAGGGGATGAGCAAGACCTTGAAAAAAATGAAATGGTTGTTGGTAAATTAAATATCCAGAAATATGATTTTATAACACCGGGAATAGAAGCCGTTACCAAAATCAGGTATAAGGATAAAGGAACACTATCTAACCTGTATCCTGAAAACGGAAATATGAAAGTTCAGTTTTATGAAAATGCAAAGGGAATCGCACCCGGACAAAGCGCAGTATTCTATGAAAAGGATGATGTAATTGGGGGAGGCATTATTCAAAGAAGCTGATTTCCGACAAATTGATTTTCAGGCAATAAAGTATATAAGTCTTCGTTATAAAGCGGGAAGGTTCAGGCTTTCCCGCTTTTCCTTTTAGCAAAGCCCTATAAGCCTTTGAAAACTAATCCTTATAACTAACCGGTTTGTATCCGTGAATACTGTACACCATCTTATGAGACGTTTTACAAGCATAATCATCACCGTTTTGGTTCTCGCTTTGTTAACTTTTTTTTCCTGTAAAAAGCAAACGGATAATTTTAGCTCTGCACCGTTAAGCGATTACCTGCCACTCGTTGTTGGAAAGTATATTACTTACCGTCTTGACTCAACTGTGTTTTTGAATTTCGGGAAAAAAATGGAAGTTCACTCCTACCAGGTTAAATATGAAGTAAACGCAGAAGTACAGGATAACCTTGGCAGGCCGGCCTATCGGATATACCGGTATATCCGGGATACCACAGGTACACAATCTTGGGCGCCGGATAATACATTTTTTATAACACCCCTCGAAACACAAATAGAATATACAGAAGATAATCTCCGCTTTATAAAACTTCATTTACCGATTAAAGACGGGTATAGCTGGAAAGGGAATATGTACCTGCCCGATGAACCATACGCTTCACTGTTTGATTTTCAGAACGACAACAATATGCAGGATTGGGACTATTTTTATGACGGCGATCCGCAGCCATCGGAAACAATAAACGGTCAAACCTTCACCGATGTTCTTTCTGTAAAATATCAGGAAATTCCGGACGCAAATCTCACTGATACAATTCCAATGACAGAACCCTTTATAGTGGAACGAAGTTTTTTAAGCGAAAAGTATTCAAAAAACATCGGTCTTGTTTATAAAGAATACACCATGTGGGATCATCAGCCTAACCCTACCCAGAATGGAGGATTTGATCCTTTTACAAACGGGTTCAGTATAAAAATGTGGATGATCGATCATAACTAAAGTGTCCTGTAAAACCTCACCTGAAAAGTGCGTGATGAAAAAAACAACGCTATTCCTATCCATTTTCTTCATTGCTCTTTTTTCAAAAGCCCAATTCACGAGGTACATTGTAAAATTTAAGGATAAAGCGAACAATGCCTATTCGCTTTCAAACCCATCTGCCTTTTTATCACAGCGTGCAATAGAACGAAGAATAAAGTATAACATAACAATAGATAGCACTGACTTACCGGTATCTTCTTTTTATATTTCACAGGTGGCTGCCATTGCAAACGTTACCGTCCTGAACACTTCCAAATGGTTGAACCAGGTTTCTATACTTACTACCGATGCAAATGCAATTACTGCAATCAATAATTTATCGTTTGTGCAAAAGGTAGCCGGAATAGCAGCACGAAGAATAAATTCAGGAAGGAATAAAAATACTGATGATGACATCGCTACGGTTTCAAATATTGCGACATCAAAAATCCAAAAGGCAAATGAGTATTACGATTACGGTATAAACTCTGCAAATGAAATTCATGCGCATAAAGGTGATTTTCTACATAATATTGGCCTTCGTGGAGAATCAATGCAGATCGCATTAATTGATGCAGGGTTTTATAGTTACAATACACTAAAAGTTTTTGACAGCATTAATACAAATGGCCAGGTATTGGAAACGTGGGATTTTGTAGCGGGTAACAAAAGTGTAGCCGAAGACCATGCGCATGGCATGTCTTGCTTATCCACAATCGCTGCAAATATTCCCGGCCAGTTTGTGGGTATGGCCCCAAAGTCAGGTTTTTATTTGTACCGTACCGAAGATGTAAGCTCTGAGTATCCTATTGAAGAGCACAACTGGGTATGTGCCGCTGAAAGAGCGGATAGTGCCGGTACCGATGTTATTTCTTCTTCATTAGGTTATACAACTTTTGACAATGCAGATTTGAATCATAGCTATGCTGATCTCGATGGCAATACAACAATGGCAGCAATAGGGGCTGACTTCGCAGCTAAAAAAGGAATATTGGTTTTCCTGGCAGCCGGTAATGAGGGAGCAGGCAGCTGGCATTATATTATGACGCCTGCTGATGCAGACAGCGCAATCACTGTTGGAGCCGTGGATATCAATGGGAAAAAAGGAAGTTTTTCCAGCTTTGGCCCTACCGCCGATGGAAGGATAAAACCGGACGTGGTGTCAATAGGAGTTAAGTCGGTAATTGCTACTATCTACAATACTATTGGTACAAGCCAGGGGACTTCGTATGCATGCCCCAAAATGGCTGGCCTGGGAACTTGTTTATGGCAAGGTTTTCCGGAATTCAATAATATGAAAGTATGGAGTATAATCAGGGAAAGCGGCAGTACGGCTAATCATCCGACGGATAGTTTGGGATACGGAATACCCGACATGCAACTCGCCTTTACAAAACTACTAACAGAATTTGCCACCTCACAGTCTTCTGCGAACAATTGCATTGCTACTGTTTCCTGGACAAGTAAAGACGTAAGCAGCATGAAGTATGAAATAGAAAGAAAAATTGCAACAGATATAAATTATATAAAAATCGGTGAATTAAATGCGGAAGCCGGGAATACACTTTATACCCACTCGTATCAATTCACTAATTCATTAGCAGGGGTAAACCCCGGAACGGTATCATACCGGATCAAACAAATAGTAGATACAGCAACAGAAAGTTTTACTGCAGCATACATAGATACAACATCATTATCAGTTGAACAAAGTTGCAATACAACGTCTTCGCCACCCAATTCAACCAACCGTGTGTATGCTGCACCTAATCCTGCTATAGACAATCAAATAGACCTAATAGTGGAAAGCACTGACGCAATTCCATCTCTGCGTATAACTATTTACGATATGCAAGGCAGGCTTGTGCACCAGCAACAAGCATCAAAAGGCCCGGGAAAGACTATTTACAATATTTCTTCAAATAAGTTTCCAAAAGGCAAATACACGATAACAGTTTATAGTGCAAATTCAAAATTGGGAACAGTAAAGGTTTTGAAGTTATAATGGTTTATACAGTAAAGCGCCAAACAAGGTATCGGCTTTTTGATTATACCCTGCAAATAGTTTCATTGATTTTAGTTCCAGTTCTTTTTGCGCACGAATAAATTCCACTACGCCTTCATTCTCCTCTTTAAAAACAGAACAGGTAATATAAAGAAGAAAACCACCAGGTTTAAGACCATCAGCGACAGTGGTCAAAATTTTTCGTTGCAGGGAGCCATACTTCTCAATCCGGGTTTCATTAAAAAAATATAACTGCTCGGGTGTCCGGCTCCAGGTACCGCTACCGCTACAGGGAACATCGGCAATTATAAAATCGTAATATTGAGCTGCTGTATTCTTATTTGACTTTGATAAATCGGTAATAAAATTTTTATACTTTTCAATTCCTGCTTTTGCAAAACGCTTCCTGAGATTTGCCAGCATACTTTCCCTTATGTCAGAAACCGAAAGATGAATACCCGGATTCAGATCGTAACAAAGTATTGATTTACCCCCGCTCGCAGCACAACAATCCCATACGGAAATTGATGATGGTAAGTGATTAATTGCAACCTGCATTAACTCTCCTATCCGTTGCGAACTTAAATCCTGCACAACAGCATTTTTATCCAGTTCAATAATATTATCTACTTTGGAATTATTAGATAAGGAGATGCATGCGCTGCCAATGACTGAATAAGGAATTGCAGCAGCGGACAAGCTCTCTTTTATCTTTCTTTCATACCCGGGTCGTATCCGAAGGAATAAATCCGGTTGAATTGTAAACGATTTGCATAACGCATCGTGATCGATACCATTACTCAGTTGTTCGTTCCATGGGAAAACAGCTGTGATACTGTACCCAATATTAATTTTTTTAAGTTTTTCAGCTACAGACAGGTGAATCAATTCATTCCATTCTGGTTTCAAAAAAGCAAGAATCTCATTAAAAGAATCGGAGCAAAGAAAAAGACCGGCTATAACCGCATCAACCAGTTCCATTTTTATCGCCAATTTTCCCAAACGAAAATAGCAATAGCATAAATGGGCAATTGTTTTCCTGTCTTTCGAACCATATTTTTTATTCGATGCGAAAAAAAATTTCAAATAGGCAGACAAAGGCTCCTCGCCTTTATAGGCTGAAATTATTTCTTTAGCTGAATTAAGATAAGAATAATAGCGGTTCACAGAACAAACATAAAATAAGAAAGCGATTGAATTATCAATCGCTTAAAACCATTTGTTAATATTGTTTCTTTAAACTTCCAGCAAGGTTTTAACAGGATCCCTTCCAATCAATAACTGTTCAGGATTTTCCAGCAACTCTTTTACCCGCACAAGGAAACTGACAGACTCTCGCCCATCAATGATACGGTGATCATAACTTAGTGCCAGATACATCATTGGCCTTACAACAACAGCGCCATTAACAACCATTGGCCGGTCTTGTATTTTATGCATACCCAGTATAGCGCTTTGCGGAATATTGATAATCGGCGTACTCATCAGTGATCCAAACACACCCCCATTGGTTATTGTAAATGTTCCGCCGGTCAGTTCTTCTGTCGTCAGCTTGCTGTCTCTTGCTTTTGTCGCCAGTTCTATTACTTTCTTTTCTATATCCGCCATTCCGAGGCTTTCCACATTTCGTATAACCGGTACCGTAAGACCTCTTGGCGTACTTACCGCAATGCTGATATCTGCGTAGTCGTGATAAACCAACTGGTCTCCATCAATATAAGCATTTACAGAAGGCCATTCTGCCAATGCAACTGAACAAGCCTTCGCAAAAAAGCTCATGAATCCTAATCCTACTCCATGTATTTCTTTGAACTTATCCTTGTACTTTGTGCGTATTTCCATGATGCGGCTCATATCCACTTCATTAAAAGTAGTGAGCATCGCTGTTGTATTCTTAGCTTCTACCAGGCGGCGGCTGATCGTTTTGCGCAGGTTGCTCATTTTTTCGGTACGCACAGTCCGGCTAAATAATTCCGCTCCGGCAAATGCTTTTTTGCCTGGGTTTGATAAAGCGGCCAGCACATCATCTTTTAATATTTTACCCTGGTAGCCGGAAGGAGAAACCGTTTTGGGGTCTATTTTTTTATCAGCGATAATAGCCGAAGCTACAGGCGTTGCTTTTATATCGCTTGAAACTGCGACAACAGGAGCCGTGCTTTTTGTTTCCGTTTTCTTCTCGGTCTTTGTTTCTGATTTTTCAGCTTTTTTTTCTTCTTTTTTTGCGGCAACCGGTGAACCATTAGTAGCTGGTTTTGCCGCTGATTCATCTATGGTAGCCAGCAAATCTCCAATCTTCAATGTATCGCCTTCCTGTGCTGAACGCTTTAAAATGCCGGCTTTTTCAGCATTTACTTCAAATGTAGCTTTTTCGCTTTCCAGTTCTGCAATCACCTCATCTCTTTCTACATAGTCGCCATCATTTTTGGTCCATTTCAGCAGGGTTACTTCACTTATGGATTCACCAACTGCAGGTACTTTTATATCTATTGCCATAAAACGCTTTGAGTGCTGCAATTTCGGAAAAAATACACAGAAAAGGCATACCCATTTTGAAAAGAGAATAGCCGTTTTTCATGCAAACGGACTTTACGTTAAATACTTTTAAAATAAAGTAAGCCCGTTTAACTCTTTGTTCGTTACAGAAGAGTATAAATTAATGAGATAAGCAACCCCTGAAATATCATCTGCATCATTATCACATGCAATTACCTCCGGAAATAAGGATAAAGGAAAACAGCTTAGCAGCCAGAATCGCAGCATGGAAATTAGATTCTGATAATGTAGCCCTTGTTCTTGGTAAAACAATCCATCTATACAATGTGTCTAAGCAAAGTTTCCTTAACGATGCAGGATGGGTAAAGCATGAATTGAAACATATTGAACAATTCCGGCAATACGGGTTTCTCCGGTTTTTAATTCTTTACTTCATTGAATGGATGAAACACGGCTATTTTAATAACCGTTTTGAAATTGAAGCAAGATTGGCTGAAAAAATTTCTTAAATACTAAAAGCTGTCTCGATAATTTCCTCCTGTTCCTGTTTATGCACTTTTGCATATCCTGTAGCCGTTGCAGCCGATGGCTGGCGGCTGATAACACCGTAATTAATATTTTTCAGGTTCATTTGCAGGAAGGACGCTGCGCCCATATTCAAAGGCTCCTCCTGCACCCAAAACCAGGTCGCTCCACTGTATTTTAAATACAGCTCTTCCAATTGCTTTGTGGGCAAAGGATATAATTGTTCCAGGCGGATAATAGCAACATCCTTATGGTTTTCCTTTTCCTGCCTTTCTGCTAAATCGAAATAAATCTTACCGGTGCAGAATAAAACTTTTTTTACAGAATTTGCATCGGCAAAAGTATCATCGATCACTTCTCTGAAACCGCCTTGTAAAAACTCCTGTTTTAAAGAATAGCTCCCCGGATGTCGAAGGTTTGCTTTTGGCGAAAAATTAATCAATGGTTTTCTGAATGGCCATGTAATCTGCCTCCTGAATGCATGAAAAAGATTGGCCGACGTTGTAATATTCGTTACTACCAAATTCAGTTCGGCACACATTTGTAAAAACCGTTCCATTCTGGCACTGCTATGCTCCGGCCCCTGCCCCTCATAACCGTGAGGTAATAACATTACAATTCCATTCATACGGTTCCACTTCTGTTCACCTGCAGCAATAAACTGGTCAATCATGGATTGAGCTACATTACAGAAATCACCAAACTGCGCTTCCCATAAAACCAAAGCATTGGGGTTCGCCAACCCATATCCGTATTCAAATCCCAATACACCATATTCACTCAGGAAAGAATTGAATATTCTGAATTTTCCCGTTGCTCCGGGTATACGGCTTAAACGATTATATTCTGCATCTGTATTTTCATCTACCAATACAGCATGCCGATGGCTAAAAGTACCGCGGCAAACATCCTGCCCTGTCATCCGCACATCCTTACCTTCCGCTACAATACTTCCATAAGCCAATAATTCTCCCGATGCCCAATCGAGCTTTTGTTCTGTTTCAAACAATTTTATTTTATCCTGGATGATTTTTTCAACTTTACGTAGTGGTTTGAAATCATCCGGCCACTTCATCATTGCATCAAATACTTTATTGAATTCATCTTCACTAATCGCAGTGATTGGTGATTGGTCAAAATCATTAATGGTTGCTTTGCGTAAAGTCCGCCACCACAATTCCGGCTGTTGGTATGTATAAGGAAGGGGTTTTTGTTTTATTTCGTCTAAGCGATCCTGTAAGTCGGCCCAGAATTTCTTTTCCATTTCCTTCGCCAGTTCCTGTGCATCGGCTTCCCCGTTTTCCAAAAGAAATTTTATATATACTTCCCGTGGATTAGGGTGCTTGTCAATTAATGCATACAACTTAGGCTGTGTAAACTTAGGATCATCGCCTTCATTATGCCCATGTTTACGATAGCAAACCATATCTATAAATACATCTGAATGAAACTGGCTTCTGAAGCGGGCTGCAATTTCAGCGCATTTTACCACAGCTTCGGGATCATCACCGTTTACATGCAATACGGGGGCCTGTACCATTGCTGCTAAGGATGTACAATAATCAGCACTTCTTGCATCATCAAAATCAGTTGTAAAACCAATCTGGTTATTGATCACAAAATGAATAGTACCACCGGTATAATATCCCTGCAACTTGCACATCTGCACGGTTTCGTACACAATGCCCTGGCCAGCCAATGAAGCATCTCCGTGTATCAGTATTGGCAATACGTTTTCATAGACTGCATCGTGAAGCGTATTGGCACTGCTTCTTGCAAAGCCTAATACAACCGGGTCAACCGCTTCCAGGTGCGAAGGGTTTGGCATCAGTTTCAAATGAATTGTTTTTCCTTCAGGCGTATGTATCTCACTGCCAAATCCCATATGGTATTTCACATCGCCACTTCCCATCGTCTGATCCAGTTTACCTGTGCCTTCAAATTCACTAAATATCTGTTCGTAGGTTTTACCCATGATATTTGCCAGGACATTCAATCGTCCGCGATGAGCCATGCCGATTACAACTTCTTTTACACCCAGGTCTGCGGATTTATTAATGATCGCATCTAATGCAGGTATGGTTGTTTCACCACCTTCTAAGGAAAAGCGTTTCTGACCTACATATTTGGTATGCAGGAATTTTTCAAACATTACTCCCTGGTTAATTTTTTCCAGTATTCTTTTCTTTTTTTCCAGGGGAACCGGGTTAGT
>JAFDYH010000255.1:4724-4867 GCA_018267535.1 Bacteroidota bacterium | reverse complement strand
TAGTTATTTATTTTAACCACATATGCATAAGGCGCTTTAAACGTATTCGGATCATAATCCGGTAAGTCAACTGTGACATTATTACCGTCCTGTTTCCAGTTGACATTCTGTTTTGTTGTCAAAAAATTAATGGCTGTTCCTGC
>JAFDYH010000255.1:438-4560 GCA_018267535.1 Bacteroidota bacterium | reverse complement strand
GCTTACCATCGCTCCATTGTGACGGCGTTTTCCATCTTACAGTATTATAAATCGCCTCACTGTTTATTTTCATCCAATCGCCCATTTGTAATAATCTCTCCTGCATAATCGGCGGAATCTTTCCATGTTCATCCGGGCCAATATCCAATAAAAAGTTACCGCCACGGCTCACCTTATCTACCAATTGTAATACCAATGATTGAGTTGAATTATAATCCCAGGCATCTTCATTACGGTTATATCCATAGCTATATCCCATGCCCCTGCTTTCTTCCCAGTAATGCCCCTCTATATCCAGGTCAGGCTGGTATTCCGGTGTATAAAAACCAGCGTGATTGAAACGTATACCCGAACCCCATCGATCATTCACAACGATTTTGTCTTTTACCGGACTTTCATTGTAGAGCCATGCCAGAAATTGCTGTGACTTCCATAATTCAGCAGGCGCATCCCATTCGCCATCGGTCCAGAACACATCGGGCTGATAGGTATTGATGAGATCTTTCATCTGTGGCCACATGTGCGTTTCAACATATTTATTACGGTCCGTCAACCATAATGGGTTATACCATTCATACAAAGAGAAATACATTCCTGCATGTACAGATGTTTTTCTCACGGCTTTAAAAAGATCACCCAATAAATCTCTTTTCGGCCCTACATCTACTGCATTCCACTTAAAGCCCCAATCCCTGTCCGCTTCTTTACTAGGCCATAAGGTGAACCCGTCATGATGTTTGGATGTAAGCACAATATATTTTGCACCGGACTTTTCAAACAAATCGGCCCATTCTTCAGGTTTAAATAACTCTGCTTTGAAGTCATTGGCTAAATCATAATAGGAACGGTTGCCAAATTTTGCTTTATGGTATTGTTGTGTTGCGGTATCGTTACTCTGTAAGCCATTCTGGTACCATTCGGAATACTGGCCTTTAGTCCTGAAACCGGGTACTGCATATACACCCCAATGAATAAAAATTCCAAACTTGGCGTCGCGGTACCATTTTGGTGAATCCCTTTTATCCAGGGATTCCCAGTTGGGCTGATAGCTCTGTGCCGATAAATCAACTGCAAAAATTAACAACCACAAAAAAGAGAGCTTCTTCATTTAAAAAAATTTATTTACTGCGTTTTTTAAAAACCGAATATATATTATTTGCAAGATCAGGACGAAGGGTACTATAGGGTTTGTTCGCCTACCTGGCTACAACAATCCCGAATAAGTATTACATTTTGTTAAAAAGCTTCTTTCAGTTTGTAAACCCATGCAAATTGGCAGGGCATATTTCCGGGATTCAATAAAGGGGCTGTAATAACAACTTTATTCCCCCTGGCCCTGAATTTTATTTTATGATTATATCCCGGCATACTAACATCCTGCACGTTACCTATATTTTTTATTTCAATTTCATTTTTCCATTTAGTCACTATCACGTACAGGTCATTGCCTTTTCGGGTAAAAAAGATATTATCCTGATTTTTTTCCGGCGCCTCTTTCCATGCTGTTGTTTCATATATAGCTTCTCCATTTACTTTCAGCCAGTCGCCGATGTCTTTTAGTCGTTGCTGCATAATAACAGGTATTGAACCATCTGCGGCAGGACCAATGTTCAAAAGCAGGTTGCCTCCTTTCGCCACAATTTCAATCAGCATATGCACCAGCTTTTCACTACTCATGTATTGTGTTAGCGATTCATTTCTGTTGTACCCGAACGACTCCCCGATTCCCCTCGTTTCTTCCCAGGGCCTTTGAAGGCTTGAGTTGCCTTTTCCGTATTCTGTACTATTGAAACCACCATGTTTTCCAGCGCCCCATCTATCGTTTACAACCACTGTATTTTTAACGGCCGATTTGTTGTATAGCCAGGTAAGAAATTCTTTGCTTCTCCATACTGTGTCCGAATGATCCCAGTCGCCATCAGACCAAATAACTTCAGGGTTATACCGTGTAACCAGGTCTTTCAATTGTGGCAGCATCCGGTTGTTTACATATTTATTTACATCTGTATTATAAATCGGGTTGTACCATTCATACAGTGAATAATAAAACCCCATATGCAGACCGGCATCTTTTACTGCCGTTGACAGTTCGCCTGCAAGATCACGATGGGGGCCGATATCCACTGAGTTCCAGTTCCACGATTCAGCGCTGGGCCATAAGGTAAATCCATCGTGGTGCTTGCTGGTAAGAACTACATAACGGGCCCCTGCATTTTTAAAAATATCAGCCCATTGGCGGGGGTCAAATAACTCGCATTTAAATAAAGGAGCGAAATCAGGGTATTTGAAATTTTTTCCATACACCCTTTCATGAAACTCAACAAACTCTTTATGAATTTTAAGATTGGTTGCATTAAGTCGCTGCCAGTACCATTCCGCATAATTACTTCCAAAACCATCGGCATACGAGTTTGTGGCCCATGAAGGAACACTGTACAAACCCCAGTGAATGAAAATTCCAAATTTTGCTTTTGTAAACCATTCAGGTATTGGACGTGCATCAAGCGAGTTCCAGTCAGGCAGGTACTCCTGTGCCAGTGAAAACCGGGCACTTGTTAAAAATAAAAAGTATACTATAATTTTTTTCATACAAGTTGCCCGCGGGCTATTTATTATTATTATTCCAGAGATGCAAAATCGATGTTTGGATGAACAGTATTCTTTTTACGAACAAATCGTGTACCTATTGAAATGCTGTCATTAAAAAAACCACAGTTCTGCAAGAAGAACACATTCTTTACCGCACCGCCTTTATAATCTTTCCGATAACCTTTGCGTGCTGTTGCATCAGCTGTAAATTTCATTTTATTTAATGATATCCATTTGCCTTCTTTGTCAACTACCCATTGATTCTGGTAATAGGCCTTTCTTGTTATATAACCTGTGTTTAGTTCAAAATTTTCAAGAAATGAATGCAGGTGTGTAAGGTAAGTTTGAGTAGCAGGCCGGCCAAAACTTGCAATCAATAACCATTTCTTCTGCTCCGGCGAATAAAAATAAGCTGTATAGTTTGTATAATTATTTTCAACAGGTTCAGCTTTTAATAGAAACGCATACGTTTCACCTGCCTTCCAGTTATACTTCAGGTAACTTTGTCCTCCTGCCCCTTCGTTGCCAAATTCACCTGCGTATACATTTTCTCCCTTCTTCAGCAATTTTATTTTCTTATCATCAGGTATTGCAGAGGGATCATTTGTTGCAAATGGGCTCCATACAGAAAACAAAACCCTTCTTTCTATAGGTGAGTTTACCTGCATTCCAAAATAGCCTTCCCCAAAACCATCGGCCATAAAATAAGAACCAACCGGGTCATTATTTTCAGGCACTTTAATTTCATTGTAAAACCATTTAATTGAATTTTCAACTTTACTTATATCATAATTTATATGAACAGACGGCCCCCTCCTTCCCCAATAAAAATAGTTGTCGGCATTATTCTTTACATATACCAGTTCTTTATCCGAAACATTTTCTTCGATAAGGATATCTTTAATCAAAGCAAATACAGGCCCTGTCCGGGAAATTCCGCTTACATCAATTTTATTATATCCTTTTGATACCTCCCATTCTCCTAACCCGTATTCCTTTTCTTTTGTACCCTTAACTGAAATTTCTTTCTTAACACCATTTATTCGCAGCTGAATTACACTCTCACCCGAGGGAACATTGATCATTGCTGACAACTTCAGTTTGCCGGGTTTATTAACACCAATATAAATACTGAAGACAGCCTCCTTGTTTTCCCAATTTATCCATCCACTATCTGTTACCTGCTCGTTTCCATTTATTGCCTCCATTGTTACCCACGAGTTGCCGCCCAGGGGCACGGCTATTTTTGCATTGTCTTGTTCCTGTACTTTATTATTGAGGGCACTTCTTTCCTGTAAAGTATAAAAAAACAATACTGATAAAAAAGGAAATACAGTTAATACTATTTTGTTCATTAGGTTTAAGCTTGTATAAACACAATCACTGCAGGTTTTTTTCTGCTTTTACAGGTAAAGGTTGTTGCAGGTGGAAATCAAAGACTACAACCTGGTTTTTTCCGCGCTTTAGAAATCCGGCGGGGCAATACAATCTTTGCTGGGGGCCTTTATTCCAAAAACGGCCAAGATTATGCCC
>JAFDYH010000255.1:0-351 GCA_018267535.1 Bacteroidota bacterium | reverse complement strand
TTCAGTTAAGTTAAATTCTCCTTTGAAAAATACACCATCATGAAAACCTTCGGGGTATTTATCTTTTAATGAGCTGATAAATTTCTCATCCAGTGGCAATGGAAATATTTGCCAGTCCATTAGTGTCATGCCGTTTAATGTGACCCGATCCGTTATTCCTTTCCTGTCAATCATGTATTGTGCGAAATTGATATGGCCCATGCCTTCAACTAAAATATCAAGAACCGGATATTCCACATCTGTTTTTGGCAATTCAATTGTCCATTTACCGCCATCACGATAAATGGTATCAATAAATTTTCCATTCAGAAATACCATTGCATAATCATGCGGTTCAGTAATTGTTAGCTT
>JAFDYH010000254.1:1314-2571 GCA_018267535.1 Bacteroidota bacterium | reverse complement strand
TGTTTAGTATTTGTATACAAACTTCAATCCCCTTCACTAACTTTATCGGCCTAAACTTGAAAAGTAACATATTGTCTTTTAAAAGCTTTCGGCTACTTTTAAATAAACCCACTCCATGGCAGATCGGCTAACAACAAAAGAAATACTGCAGAAACTGGCAGCTAGTAAAACAGAAAAAGTAAAACTGGCCATCACTGACATTGATGGCATCCTTCGTGGTAAAGTGGTAAGTATTGAAAAGTTCAATTCTATTGTTGAAAAAGGATTTGGTTTTTGTGATGTAGTATTCGGCTGGGATGCGGGTGATGTTGCATATGATAACGCGAAAATTACCGGTTGGCATAGCGGGTATCCTGATACAACGGCAACAATAGATGTTCAGACTTTTCGCCAGGTACCCTGGGAAAACGACCTGCCTTTTTTTCTTGCAGACTTTAGTGGTGCAGACAGTAGCGCAAGAGTAGTTTGTCCGCGTACATTATTGAAGAAAATAAGAAAGCAGGCGGAAGATGCGGGGTATATCCCATATTTCTCGCAGGAGTTCGAATGGTTCAACTTTATTGATAATAAGGAGGAGTTATACAAAAATGAGTTTCGTAATCCGCAACCCATGACACCGGGCATGTTTGGTTATTCTGTATTGCGTGCATCACAGGAAGGAACTTATTTTCACGACTTGTTTGATTCATTGAAGAAATTCAATATTCCCCTCGAAGGAATACATACGGAAACCGGCCCGGGTGTATATGAAGCGGCCATGCTCTACTCAGAAGTATTAGAAGCGGCAGACCGGGCTGTACTTTTCAAAAGCGGCGTAAAGGAAATTGCCCATCGGCATGGATTGATTGCATCGTTTATGGCTAAATGGAATGAAAACCTTCCGGGATGCAGCGGCCATGTGCATCAA
This sequence comes from Bacteroidota bacterium, assembly GCA_018267535.1. Classification (GTDB taxonomy): domain Bacteria; phylum Bacteroidota; class Bacteroidia; order Chitinophagales; family Chitinophagaceae; genus JAFDYH01. The sequence goes on along the minus strand of JAFDYH010000254.1, from coordinate 1,664 downwards.
AGCTTGTGGTCGGCCAGCAAAAAAGAGAACCTGTTTTATGATAAAAAGAGCAAAACCGGAATAAGCCCATTGATGGAAAGCTACATCGCCGGTCAGTTGCATTGCCTGCCACATATTCTGCCGATGTATGCCCCTACAATTAATAGTTATAAAAGATTAGTTGAAGGAGCCTGGGCGCCGACAACATTAACATGGGCGATTGATAACAGAACAACTGCATTACGCGTATTAAAAGGCGGCTCATCATCTACACGATTAGAAACAAGAGTAGTGGGCTCCGATTCCAATCCTTACCTCGCTATCGCAGCATGTCTTGCATCGGGTTTATATGGAATAAAAAATAAACTGAA
>JAFDYH010000254.1:0-1242 GCA_018267535.1 Bacteroidota bacterium | reverse complement strand
CCAAGAAACTTATGGGAAGCATCACAGGCGATGAAAGGATCTTCTGTTGCAAAAGAATTATTTGGTGAAGAATTCGTTGCCCATTTTACCGGCACAAGAGAATGGGAGTGGAGACAGTTTGCCAAAGTGGTTACCGATTGGGAATTGAAAAGATATTTTGAAATTATATAAATAAGTGGTGAGTAATCAATAATGAGATAGCTTCTTATAACTCACCATTTATTGCTGATTGCCCATCACTGATTACTCATTATTCATAAAATCAAAACAATGATATTCGACCAGGTCAGACAGTTTAATTTTCCAACAACAATACGTTTCGGCGCTAATGCGATTAAAGAATTACCTGCTTATTTAAAACAGAATAATTTAAAAGCTCCATTAATTGCTACCGACCCGGTAATTGCACAATTGCCATTTTTTAAAGCAATACTTACTGACTTAAAAAATAATGGTATCGATGCGGTCGTATTCAGCGATATTCATAAGAATCCGGTTAAATCCGATGTTTATAAGGGAACTGATGCATGGGATAATACAAAAAGAGATTCTATTGTGGGTATTGGTGGCGGCGCAGCGCTGGATGTGGCCCGGTCAATAGTATTACGAATAAACCATCGTGAAGATTTATTTAAATATGACGATCTTATTGGCGGTGATATATATATTACAAATGATGTTCCGCATTTTATTACAGTACCTACCACATCGGGTACAGGGAGTGAAGTAGGGAGAAGCGCTGTTATTTCAGATGATATAACACATCAGAAGAAAATTTTGTTTTCACCAAAGTTGCTGGCAAAAATTGTGTTTGCAGATCCTTTACTCACGATGGATTTACCGCCTGCAGTAACAGCAGCAACCGGTATGGATGCATTAACGCATAATATGGAAGCCTTCCTTGCCAAAAATTATCATCCTATTTGTGACGGGATTGCTTTGGAGGGAATGGTATTAGTAAACCAATCTTTGGTAAATGCTGTTAATAAGCCTGATTTGGAAAGCCGGAGCAAAATGCTGCTTGCTTCTATGATGGGTGCAATTGCGTTTCAGAAAGGATTGGGCGTAGTGCATTCTTTAGCCCATCCTTTATCAGCACTGTTAGATACACATCATGGTTTGGCAAACGCGGTTAACATCCCTTATGGAATGAAGTTTAACATAGCAGGTTTTGAAGATAAGTTCAAACGAATTGCAAGAACATTGGAGCTGAAAGATGAAAATGGCGATGCGGTGGTGAAA
>JAFDYH010000253.1:7792-11216 GCA_018267535.1 Bacteroidota bacterium | reverse complement strand
GGTATTATTGAGTTTGTAGAAATGCTGGATAAAAATGCCGGCCGAAACCCCTTAACACCAAAAGTCTTATTTGTAGAAGGAAGAGATGAAACCACCAATGTAGCTGTAGAAGTAGCAATGTGCTATAATGATTCTTTCAGTGAACATATCTATTCTTACGTAAATAATATTAATACGATTGAAGGCGGCACGCACGTGGCGGGTTTCCGTCGTGCATTGACAACTGTATTTAAACACTATGGCGACCGCGAAGGGTTATTTGAAAAAGCAAAAGTGCAGATTGAAGGTGATGATTTTCGGGAAGGATTAAGCGCAATTATTTCTGTAAAAGTTCCTGAGCCCCAGTTTGAAGGCCAGACAAAAACAAAACTGGGTAACAGTGATGTAATGGGTGTGGTGAATGCTACTGTATCCAAGGTACTCGAAGCATACCTGGAAGAAAACCCGAAAGATGCAAAGAACATTATTAGTAAAGTAATACTCGCTGCACAAGCGAGGGCTGCTGCAAGAAAAGCAAGGGAACTGGTACAGCGTAAGAGCGTATTAAGTGGTGGTGGCTTACCCGGTAAACTAGCTGACTGTTCTGACCGTGACCCTGAACGTTGCGAGTTATTCCTTGTTGAGGGAGATAGCGCCGGCGGTACGGCTAAGCAAGGCCGTGAGAGAAGTTTCCAGGCGATCCTTCCACTGAGAGGTAAGATCCTCAACGTAGAAAAAGCGATGGAACATAAAATTTATGAAAATGAAGAGATCCGCAATATGTACACAGCTTTGGGAGTAACGGTGGGCACACCTGAAGATCCGAAAGCATTGAACCTTGCAAAACTCCGTTATCATAAACTGATCATCATGACCGATGCTGATGTGGATGGCAGCCACATTGCTACCTTGATTCTTACGTTTATTTATCGCTATATGAAAGAACTGGTGGAGCAAGCTTATGTTTATATAGCACAGCCACCGCTTTACCTGGTAAAGAAAGGAAAAGAGCAGGCTTATGCCTGGAATGAAGAACAACGCAAGGCATTGGTTGAAAAGCTGGGCGGCGGTAAAGAAGAGTCCGTGGGTATACAACGCTATAAAGGTTTGGGGGAGATGAATGCTGATCAGCTATGGGAAACAACCATGAACCCGGATACAAGAACATTGAAGATGGTAACCATTGAAAGTGCTGCAGAAGCTGACCGCGTATTCAGCATGCTGATGGGTGATGAAGTAGCGCCGAGAAGAGAGTTTATTGAAAGCCATGCGAAGTACGCGAAGCTGGATGTGTAACCTTAGTTTAATTATTCCTAAATATCACCTGATTGTATTTAATCGCTACTTGAGAAAAGAAAGGGATTCAATCTCTTTCTTTTTGTTTTAGCCATACATTAACTCATCGGCCGGCTCTACTGTCACTATGTTTTTTCAGGCAAGTTACCATGAAAGAAATTTATACGCAATTGCCTGCTTTCTTTGCAAAAAGGGAAATAATATTTCCCAATAAAATTGTGATGGCGATTTACAGGTACCTATTCGGAATAAATACTACCGGCTTTCATTTCCATTAATACTTCCTAACTTTTTTCTCTGCTGCAGTCTGTCTCTTCCTATAGCTCAGGCAACGCAGTGTCAAAAGTTAAAAAAATAGCCGGATCACCAAAAACAGGCCAATCCTTTAAGTACAAATAGGCTGATTTTAGCAAATAAATTTAGTTAGCTATCGGCGGCCTGGAGCATAAGCCGGCACTCAATTTTCTTTGATTATCAGTAAAATATGATTCAAAAAAAGTATTTTTCCACACTTATAAGAGAACTTTAAAGATCCCGGCAGGTCAAAATCCGTAAATTTGGCCATTATACAATTTAAAAACTGGAATCATGTCAGACATTACATTAACGGCTTATAACGTAAAAACAAAAGAAAAAGGCGTGCCCATCCAGGATGCGGTTATCACAAAAACAGCAAAAGGAGCTTATATGGTGCAGGGAAATGATGGTAAAGGCAATAAGCTAACCACACTGGTAAATGAAGCAAAAGCGTTGGCAGCCATTGAAGCCGGCATTGCTAAAAAAGGTTGGCAATAATAAGTATAAACTGCTTTATTCGGCCCCGCTTCATGAAGCGGGGTTTTATTTTTCCGTCTTAATAAGCAGGCTTAATTTATAAGCACGACCGTTCCTTTATCTGTAAGACTTCGTTTTAAAACAAAATCGAAATATTCACTATAAAAAACATAAGCCCCTGTCGGCGCCTTCTTACCACGATACACGCCATCCCATCCATCATTTGGGTTTGAAGTTTCGAATACTTTTTCGCCATTGCGGTTAAATACAATCAGGTGATATTTGGGAACAGGACAAAATGCAGCAGCCCTGAACAAATCATTTCGCCCATCTCCATTGGGTGTAAATCCAGTTGGAAATTGTACACACCTGTCTTTGCACTCAACAGCCTGGACCGTGTCCCTGAAGTTGCCGCACATATTTTCTGCGTATAGAGAATACTTTCCTCTTGCCGTTACCATCATTGATTTGCCGGTACCGCCACCGTTACTCCAGGTGTACCGGGTATCTTCTTCAGGTATTACCTGTAGTACAATGCCTGCCGCATCGCATGGAATTATAAACGCCTCACCCAGGTCAAACATCGGCTTATCAATAACCCTTGTATTGACTACTGCTCTTGGTGTTTCACATCCCCGAATGGTTTGCGACACCCAATATTCCCAGCGTCCTGTATCTGCAGTTGATTGAACAGGTGGCGTAATGGAGCCTGTGCCCCCAACAGGCCCGGTGTACCAGAGTATATTCTGACCCTGTGCTTTTAATACTTCCGGTGCACCGCCCTTACAAAGTTTTACATCTTCAACCTGTGGCGACAAAACAAATGAATTAAACAAAACAGTTACTGTATCAGTTTTGGAACAGGTAGCATCACTTGCAGTAACCCAGTACTTACCGTTTCTTGTAACGGTCATCGAATTGCCTGATCCTTCCGGATCTGACCAGCTATAGGTAGCACCGGCAAGCGGTATTGCATTTAGTTGGGTGATTGTATCATTACAAACAATTATTGTATCGCTGCTGAATAAGTCGTTGGGTATCGTGCATTGTGACGAGCTACGTGAGGCAAAAAGCAAAAAGACAAAAATCAGAATACAGGTGGTTTTTTTCATGGATTAAACGGTATGTTTTTCATGAATATAGAAGCATTAAAAGAACAAGAATCTTACCAAAGACAAGAAACAACTTTGCCGTCTTTAGCAAATGGAAAATTTACGTGGATAAACTACTGTTTAACCGTCTTAAATACCTGTTTCTTTTCGCCGGCAGAAGCCTCAATCATATATAAACCCGGAGCATACCTGGCCGACCGTAGATCTATTGTTTGTTTTTGTACAAACCCATCTGCGACATTTGATATTTCCTTAATTAACCT
>JAFDYH010000253.1:0-7761 GCA_018267535.1 Bacteroidota bacterium | reverse complement strand
GCTATATAAGCCATCAGAAGGGTTTGGATACACCTGCCAGCTGATTTCTCCATCAAAAACAACAGGCCTTACTTCTGAATAAATATACTTGCCATCTTTATCAATGATCTTGAGACGATAATAACGCACTCCCGATTTGTTTTTCTCTGTATCTGTAAATTCATATTGCTGTTGCGATGAACTGTTGCGGCTGATTACCTGCCCTGCTTTAAAGAACTTATTTTGCTGGTAATTCGCATAGCCAACCGCTACTTCGATTTCGTAGAGGTCCACATTCGTTTCTTCGGACGTAGCCCATTGTACCAGCACATCAGCGGATTTTTTTGTGGCAGTAAATTTTTCCAGTTTTACCGGCAGTACGTGCATATTATCCGGACCACCATTATTCAACCAGAATTCTGAAAAATCTTTCACTTTGAATTCTGCGTAATAGCCTTTGTCAAAAGGCACCTTTGCAACATCCGGTGGTGTAATATATAACCAGTTGCCTAATATATTATCCGCTAATGTTCCGTTTTCAATACTCAAAGTAGGGTCACTGTATTTGGACACACCTAATTCGTAAGCAGTTGTAGGTTTAGAGCAAGTGCCACATCCTGTTGCATTAATCAGGTTTTCGGTTTCTGTATCCAAGAAATAAAAACGGATAGTTGCCGAATCACTTAAATTTCTTGTAGCAGGTTTGATAGTGATATCCCTGTCATGGTAATATTGATTACTACTGGTACGTACCGCTCCTGTATTAATATAGGCCTGTACATCAGTCGATCCCATATTCAGATTGTTTGGCATAATCGAAGCTACCAGCTTACCTCCGGAGGTAAAATCAATCCAGTTTGTACCGCCACTTATTGTTTGTGTAACCGGTGAGCCCATGGTAGCGCCATTGTAAATACCATAAATGTTATCATAGATATGTATATCATCCACGGCAATACCTTCATGACTTGTATAAGGGTCCGATGACATTACAAAACGCAGGCGCAACCTGTTTAAACCGGTTGGCAATGGAATAGTAGCTACATGCCAGTGAGTATAATCCTGGATACTCCACACATTGGCGTTACTACCGGTAAAGTTTTTATTGTACCAATTGGTACCCTGGCCATATAAACCCAGCCTGGTCCAGGTGTTACCATCCGCTGAATACTCAACATAGGCTGCATCACAAAGAGAACCACTGCCGCAATCCTCCAGGTCCAACGCCACACTGAAGCTTAAAGTCGGAGTTGCCATTCCTGTTATATCAAAACAAGGTGAATATAAATACGACTGTTCAAGGTCGTTATAATTGCCTACCAATGTTGTTTTCCATGCTTTGCTGCCGCTTGCTGCCCGGTTTATCTTTTGTGAAGCCGGTGTACCATATTCCCATGAACTCTTTTTTCCGTCAGTGTACCACAATCCATTATCTGCTTCAAAATTCTGCAGGTAGGGGAATGAAGAAATTACCGGTGAATTAAAAAGAGTAACACTTGCAGTGTCATTCTCCCTGTAAGAATCTGTAGGATAATCCACCCATGCAACTACCGTATGCGGACCAGGAACTGACAAATCTACCGTTGCAGTAAACGTATACTGGAAACTTGCATTGGCATTTATTGAAGGAATCGTTTCTGTGATGATTGCTCCGCCATCTCGTCTGAAGCTGACAGGGATATTATTTATAATGGTATTAGCACTGTTTTTCACTGTTACTTTTACAGGCACAGTACTTCCCAAACCACAGCTGGCAATAATTGGTGTATCAATCCGCAACATTTGAATATCGTCACTTACCTTATAAAGATGAATATCATCAAAAGTATAGCCTGCAGCAGTTTCATTATCGGCAGTTAATATTTGCCCCCATTGTCCAAAGCGTACCTGGAAGCTCGTAGAAAAAATCTGGCTGTTTGTTGTTAAAATATCGCTCAACTCCAGGCTCGAAGACTTGTTAAATATACCTGGGTCTCCCTGGTTAGCATAAAGGTCATATACATTGATCCAGGGTTTCTGATCATCACCTCTTATCCAGACATTATTGGCTGCATTCGGTACTTGTCCATGATGCTTGAACCTGAAATCAAGCCTTATATCATCTGTAGCAGGGTTATAAGTAGCCAGGTTAAATGTACCATATAATAAATTAGTTGTACCTCCTCCATTATAACGGTCTGCATCCAGTGTAATCGCTTTGCTGCCTGAATAAGCGATCCCGCTGTTCACAAAAGTTCTCAACCGTCCATACACCGTACTGGATGTAAAATCATACCGGTCACGGTTACCCAAACCAACCTGTGCACTATAATAAGATGCGCTATCCGCTGTTTCAAAGTCATCAAGGAAATCTGAGCCCACACTAAGGGCAATAGCCGGGTTTGCTAATTGTTTGACAATAACAAGAAGCGTATCATTAGCTTTGACAGGATCGGTCGCAGATTTATTTTCTACAACAACACGAAGCTGATAAACGCCAATGGCTGAAAAATCATAGGTTGCTGCAAAATTATGGGTGTACGTATTATTGGCAGCTATAGCAGCTGTATTGGCTTCGGAAACAAAAGGTGCGCCATTGACAGAATATTTAATATCAAAGTTATTTACAACCGCATTATCCAGGTTCTTTACACGAACTGTAATGGTAGTTGTCGCACTTAATGAAGATGAAGTTAGCTCCCTACCGGATAAAGGTGCAAGTACCGCATCAATTTTTAAATCGTTATCGGATATAGTATTGCTACAATCCCCATCATTCGGCTGGCGGGAAATAGCAACAGCCCGACGACCGGGACTGCTGTTTAATATTGAACGAACAGTAACCCAATACACTGAGTCTTTTGATAAACCACTGAAGGTATAATTGGTTTGCGCAGAAGGAACAGTCGCAACAGATACCATCTGGTCACCCCGAAGCATCATTACTTCATAAGAAGTTGCTTCGGGAATTGCAGTCCAGTTAATTGCAATATATCCTTCACATTGTGTACCAGCCAGCGTTACAACAGGTATTCCGACAATAGTAAATTTTTCGCTTGTGCTTACCTGGCCTGTTCCGTTTTGAGTTACACGTACCCTGGCCTTATCTGTAAAAACATTAGGCAATGTCCATCCTAACTGACGGGAACCTGCAGCCGCAGTTCCCGGAGGTACAGCGCTCCAGGTTAATCCATCGTCAATTGAATATTCGATTGTAAAATTGTTTGAAGGGTTTCCATAAGACTCCCAGGTAACATAAATAAAATCACCCTGTGTGAGTGTTTCTCCTCCAATAGGATAAGTAATCGCCGTTGAAACGGGAATGGTATCATAAGCCAGGAAATATTCCTGACGGGGGTTCTGGGTAATGGCCGTTCCCTTTACACGTAATGTATAGATCCCTGCAGAAGGGTTGTTGATTACAACCTGTTCAATATTATTTACGTGATCGGCACCGGTAGTTGCCGGCTGGGTAACATTTGCCGGAATTGTATCTAAGATATAAGGCAGTTTAACAGCAGAAGATGGATCTACTACCTCAAGGTCCAGGTCATTTACAAGAGCATTCGATGCAAGTACAGCTGCTGCAGGGTCGTTCCAGTATAACATTACTTTCAATTGTGCCGTATTCGCCGGTACGGTAATGCTATGTGTGTTCGTTTGTGCATTTGCTACGGAATCATTAAAATAGTTGTTGTTCTCCATCATCCTTACAGAATGGAGAAGGTTCATCCAACCGAAGCCATAACTGAAATCCGGGCCCGTATTCCCCAAATCGGTAGCACCATTACAAATAAGCGTTTTTATCAGGGCATTTTTGGGATTAGCACCGCCATGCAATTGCCGGTATCGCTGATACAACAACCCAAGACCGCCGCTGGCTCCCGGGCTGGCCATGCTGGTTCCCTGGTTTGATCCATAAGTATTGAGTGGTACCGTCGATATCACCGGTTGCCCCTGTACAACTATTTCAGGCTTTATGCGGCCATCCCGTACAGGGCCCTTACTTGAAAAAGAAGAAACAACACCTAATTCAGTTGTTGCACCAATTGTCAAAACATTTTTTGCTGTTTGAAAATCCCCTAAAACATTACTGAACCCATTTACATAGGGGCTGCAATTATAAGCGCCACTGTTACCTGATGCAAAAACATTCTGCAGGTAGGGCATATCAAATGCATACTGGTCCATAATGCGTGAATACAGACTATACACTCCAAATGTTGAACAGTCATCTACAACATTTCCATACGAATTATTTGTGATCACCATTCCATAGTCGTTCACATAAGCTGGTGCGCTGGCTAATATTCCTGAAAACACCTGCGATACTATAGTCGCTTTTGATGAAAATCCTTTATATTTTTCGTTCACAATACCTGCTCCTGCTGCAGTACCCATCACATGTACTCCATGCGACTGCCCTACTGTGGCAGATCTGTTTATCAGCCTTGCATTAAAATCAATATGCTGAAGAGGGTCTGCATTATCGCCTATACCAATTACAACTCCCTTTCCATCAAGATTTCTTCCTAATACTGATTTTAATACATTGGCTTTTGCATTCACCACATCTTTATTGTTCAATGGCTTGTCTTCGCCCGGAGCCGGTTGCACATATTCAATAAATGGATAAGAAGCCAGTTCCTTTACTTTCTGCTGGGCGACCCGCAAACCAATAACATGATAGGCCTTATAATTATCTGAAATGATATCATAGTTTCTGGATTTAAGTTCAGTGGCTACCGTTTCGTAAGAAAAAGATTTCGGAAAGCTTATCCATACATCTATAGTTCCCGGCAAACGGATTGCCCAGGAAGGAAAACGATTCACTGCCAGGGAAGGCAACATTTTTTGTTCAGGTTTCAGATCTATGATTGATCTCGCTTTTAATGAGCCCAATAAAGTCGCATTCAGTGAACCTTTTATTGTTGCGGTGTATGCATTATCCGGAACGTAATCCAAAAGCTCAATTCCAGATTGAAGCAACAAAGCCCTCTCCTGAACAGTAGGAATATGTTCAAACTGAATAACAGTAAAACTTTTATTATTAAACCTCTTCGCATTGCGGTTGAAATTTTCCGCGTCGGCGATAGAAATATTTTTTCCCGGAGTGATTGAACTGCCTCTTAAAAAAAGCTTGAAATCTTTTTTCTGGCCTGCAGCTATAATGGACAGGCAAAGCAGGGTAATCAAAGGAACTGGATTGCGACTCATAAATAGTTGATAAACACCTAAAAATATACAGAAAAAATGGAATACACCAGTTATCCGACATGTTTTTGTTCCCGAACCAAGAAGCTAAAACAAGTATTTATAACAGGATAACCGGCGGTTATCACTATTATAAACGGAGAAAAAAATTAAAAATTTGCCTGATAGAGAAAAGAAACTGGCTTATTTCCATAAAGCCCTCTATGTTGCAAAAAATGGGTTGATTCTAACGGAGGACAATCTTCTATGTGTTTTTGCTTAGAGAAAATATTACAGTAGCCCCGGGTATCAAACAGGCGCTTTGCTTTCAACAAGATTGTATTTCTGCATCCGCTCAAAAAATCTATGGACATCCTGCATTTTCTTTACTGGTTCGACGGTAACAAGAAAATTCTTTCCAACTTGTTTTAACCTTGCCTGGTTGGTTTCTTTCTGGAAAAATGAAAGGATGTTATGGAAGGTTTGCGATTCGAAATATGGAGAGTCGGGCTTATTAATAAAATAGCATTTTAAGATATGATCCTTCAAAATTAATTTTTCAAACCCTAATGTGATAGCCAGGCGACGGCATTGAACTGTAATAAATAAATCATTCACCTGAGGTGGCAGAGGACCAAAGCGGTCAATCATTTCTTTCCGCATTTCATCCAGATCCTTGTCTGTTTCACAATTATCCAAACGGGTATATAAGGAAAGACGCTCGGTTATACTTTCTACATAATCATCCGGAATCAAAATTTCAAGATCCGTATCAATTGTACAATCCTGTACAAAGTCATCCTGCTTGGAAATTTCTTCCCTGAATAGCTCTTTAAATTCTGTTCTTTTCAATTCACGGATGGCTTCATCCAGTACTTTCTGGTACATTTCAAACCCAATCTCTGCCATAAAACCACTTTGCTCACCACCCAGCATATTTCCGGCGCCACGAATGTCCAAATCCCTCATCGCAATCTGGAAACCGCTTCCCAATTCACTATGCTGCTCCAATGTTTGTAACCTTTTTCTTGAGTCTTGCGGCAACGTACTCATCGGCGGAGCTAATAAATAACAAAACGCTTTTTTATTACTACGCCCAACTCTGCCGCGCAACTGGTGCAAATCACTTAATCCAAACTGGTGGGCATTGTTAACTATAATTGTATTGACATTGGGAATATCCACGCCACTTTCAACAATATTGGTACAAACAAGCACGTCATACTTCTTATCAATAAAATCAAGGATTCTTTCTTCCAGCACATGACCTTCCATTTGCCCATGCGCAAACCCAATACTTAAATCAGGGCATAAACCACGGATAAGGTTTGTCATTTCGGGCAAGCCTTGTACCCTATTGTGAATAAAGAATACCTGGCCGCCTCGTTCCGTTTCAAAATAAATTGAATCCCGGATTACATCTTCATTATACACCAGTACTTCTGTTTGTATTGGCTGCCGGTTAGGCGGCGGTGTATTGATGATGCTTAAATCCCTCGCGCCCATCAAACTAAACTGGAGCGTTCTTGGGATAGGTGTTGCTGTTAGTGTTAAACAATCAACAGTTGTACGTAATGTTTTTATTTTCTCTTTATGCCCTACCCCAAATTTCTGTTCTTCATCAATGACCAATAAACCAAGGTCCTTAAACTTCACTTCTTTGCCGAGCAGTGCATGTGTACCGATAATGATTTCAACCTTTCCTTCTTCTACTTTCTTCAGCGTTTCTTTTTTCTCTTTTGAAGATTTAAACCGATTGACATAATCAACGGTTACCGGGAAATCTTTTAACCTTTCGCTGAATGTTTTATAATGCTGAAAAGCCAGTATAGTAGTTGGAACCAGCACGGCAGCCTGCTTGCCATCCACACAGGTTTTGAATGCGGCACGTATGGCGATTTCGGTTTTACCAAACCCAACATCACCACAAACCAGCCTGTCCATCGGTGATGGCTGTTCCATATCCTTTTTTACGTCCGCAGTTGCTTTGCTTTGATCCGGTGTGTCTTCATAAATAAATGAAGCCTCTAATTCTGTTTGCAAATAATTATCCGTACTGTGCGCAAATCCCTGCTGTGCTTTACGCTGGGCGTATAATTTAATCAGGTCAAATGCTATTTCCTTTACCTTAACCTTTGTCTTCTCTTTCAGCTTATTCCACACATCACTACCCAGCTTATTAACCTTTGGCACACTTCCTTCTTTACCGGTGTATTTTGCGATCTTATGAAGCGAATTGATATTTACATAAAGAATATCGCTATCCTTATAAATAATACGTACCGCCTCCTGCAATTTTCCATTCGCTTCAATTTTTTGTAAGCCGCTGTACACCCCTACACCATGATCAATATGTGTTACATAATCTCCCGGTTGTAATTCACGAAGGGTACGAAGCGTTAATGCTTTGCTTTTATTATAAGCCTGTTTTACTTTATACTTATGATAACGCTGAAATACCTGGTGATCAGTGTAACAAACTATTTTTAAGTCTTCATCAATAAATCCTTCGTGAATGGAAACCGGTATTGGATTGAACTGTATTTCCGCCTTCAGGTCATTAAAGATGCTATAAAGGCGCTCCAACTGTTTAGGATTATCTGCAAACAG
>JAFDYH010000252.1 GCA_018267535.1 Bacteroidota bacterium | reverse complement strand
AACGGCTTTGAATGATATGCATTCTATCATTCTCACGGAATCTACTGCAAAAAGTATGTTCGGCAATGAAGATGCAATGGGAAAAATTGTTAAGGTAGATAACACAGATAATTTTACCGTTACCGGTATTGCGAAAGATCCACCCAATAATACCCGCTTTAAATTTGAATACCTACTGCCCTGGTCATATTTACAATACCAGCATAACGACGATTCAAGCTGGGGCAACAACAGCACCCGCACTTATGTATTACTGAAACCAAATGCCAGCTTAGCCTCTGTACAGGCAAAGATGAAAGTGATTAAGCATAAATATGATGAGGAGGCGAAAAAAGATAAATGGGAAATGTTTATCTACCCGATCAGCCGCTGGAGGTTATATTCCAGTTTTACGAATGGCATAGAGGATAATGGCGGCCGCATGACGTTTGTAAAACTATTCGGCGCCATTGCCGCTTTCATCTTACTAATTGCCTGTATTAATTTCATGAACTTGAGTACGGCAAGGAGCGAGAAAAGAGCTAAAGAAGTAGGTATCCGGAAAGTAGTAGGCGCCCAAAAAACCTCATTGATCAGCCAGTTTATTGGCGAATCAATATTGCTCGCTTTTCTTGCCGCCATTGTTGCTATCGTACTTGTCGAAATTAGTTTGCCTGCCTATAATAACTTAACGGATAAAAAGCTATTCATTGATTTTGCCAACCCGTTTACCTGGCTCGCTGCTATCGGCTTTATTTTATTCACTGGCTTATTGGCCGGCAGTTACCCTGCATTCTTTCTTTCCTCATTCCAGCCGGTAAAAGTGCTGAAAGGAACTTTCAAACGTGCCAATGCATTGATCAATCCTCGCAAAGTACTGGTCGTATTACAATTTACCTTCGCAATCATACTGATCATCTGCACCATCATCGTAAAGCAGCAGATTGATTATGCACAAAACAGGGATAATGGTTACAACAAGGATAATCTCACGTATCATTTCCTTACCGGTGACCTGAAGAAAAATTATTCTTTGGTACAAAATGAATTGTTATCATCTGGTGTCGCAACAGCGGTTACAAAAACAAATTCCCCGATCACCAACGTATGGAGCGACGGCTGGGGCCAGGAATGGGAAGGCAAGGATCCCAATGATAAAACAGATTTCTATCGCTTTTATGCAGATGAAGGATTAGCAAAAACTGTTGGTTTGAAATTTGTTGCCGGCAGGGATTTCGATCTTCATCAATTTCTTACCGATTCCAGCGCTATGATCATCAATGAGTCGGCGTTGAAAATTATGAAGTTTAAAGATCCTATTGGTAAAATTGTAAAAGATAATGGCAGGGAATGGCATATTGTTGGCGTGGCAAAAGATTTTATTCTTACAGATCCTTATGAAAAAATAAGGCCGACACTCATTTTCGGTGCTGCTGGAAATTGGTTTGAAACCATGCTGATCAAGCTCAATGGCAAAAATTCTACTGCCAGTAATATGAAAGCAGCAGAAGCTATCTTTAAGAAATACAACCCTGATTTTCCTTTCGACATGAAATTCGTTGACCAGGAATATGCCCGTAAGTTTGAGAACGAACAACGGCAAGGCACACTCGCAACTTTATTTGCCGGTCTCACCATATTTATTTCCTGCCTCGGTTTATTCGGCCTGGCTACATATATGGCAGAAAACAGGATTAAAGAAATTGGTGTTCGCAAAGTGTTGGGTGCATCGGTAACAGGCATCACCGCACTATTGTCTAAAGATTTTGTGAAACTGGTATTAATATCCTTTGTTTTGGCTTCACCTGTAGCATGGTGGCTGATGTCTCACTGGTTGCAGGATTATGATTACCGTATCAATATACAATGGTGGGTTTTTGCATTGGCTTGCTTCTTATCCGTATTCATTGCATTGGCAACGGTAAGTTACCAGGCCATCAGAGCGGCTTTATCAAACCCGGTAAAATCGTTGAGGACGGAGTAGCCTGAACCGGGATGTTGAAGAGTTATTGGGGTTTATGAGGAGAAAATATTCTTCCTGTGATAGTTTATTTCAACGACTTCCTTTGAAAACTAAACGACGTTAATGCAAAACATTTATTTTAATAAAACAAGTATGAAAAAGATAAAACCAGGTTTGACAGCAATTTTAATTCTTGCATTTGCAACCTCATTTGCGCAAACCACAACTGCTGTTCGTCATTTTGATAAAGTAATCGTAAGCCCGTACATACAGGTTACGTTTGTTGAAGGAAATGAAGAAAGTGTTACTGTTGAGAAATGCAGTGTACCCCTGGAGAAACTGAATATCGAAGTGAAAAGCGGTACCTTACGGATTTATCTTGATGGCGCCAAAGAAATTGACAAAGGAGAAAAGTCGTATGAAAACGGGTACAAACAACGTCACTCATTATATCATGGAACCACCGTCACAGCAAGGGTAACCTATAAAACCCTCGATGAACTTTCCATACATGGCGAAGAAACACAGGTATGCCAAAGCCCATTGAAAGGAAACAAATTCAGGTTAAAAGTGTATGGGGAATCCAATGTATACCTGAATGAAGTGGACCTTGGTCAGTTACATGCCACTATTTATGGTAAAAGCCTTGTAGAAATAAAATCAGGTTCTGTTGCTGATCAGAAGTATACAGTGTATGGCGACAGCAAGATTAATGCATTGAACATTAACGGTGCTACCTCCCATATAACCGCCTATGGTGAAGCAGATTTCCAGCTCAATGTTTCAGACGAAATAAAAATGACAGCTTTTGGAGAAGCTACATTAGCTTATAAAGGAAACCCGAAAATAAACAAGTGGTTGCATTTTGGAGAAATGCAGGTTCATAAACTGGATTAACTATTGACCCCGGCCCGGAGTTTTGAATAAGTATAGTCGTTTACCGGTATAAAGTAAACGACTATCACAGATTGAAGAATTTTTTTAAACCATGGATGGATTGTTTGCAATGGTAATGCATCCATAAACTGTTTAAACGCCATGATAAAAAACTATTTC
The DNA here is from genome assembly GCA_018267535.1 of Bacteroidota bacterium. Classification (GTDB taxonomy): domain Bacteria; phylum Bacteroidota; class Bacteroidia; order Chitinophagales; family Chitinophagaceae; genus JAFDYH01. The sequence goes on along the minus strand of JAFDYH010000252.1, from coordinate 1,718 downwards.
AAAATCGCGTGGAGGAATCTCCTCAAGAATAAGATTTATTCCTTCATTAATATTGCCGGCCTTGCAGCCGGTATGGCCGTTGCCATGATTATTGGATTGTGGATATATGATGAAGTATCCGCCAATAAACATTTCAAAAATTACAATTCGCTTTACCAGGTAATGATGCACCAAACTTTTGATGGGCGCCGTGGTTCGCAACAAGCGTTGCCTTATCCCATGGGTGAAGAATTAAAGGAAAAGTATCCTGATCTCAAAGCAGTCGCCATGTGCGATTGGGGCAGCAAGCATTCATTAATGTATGGAGAAAAAAAGATCAGCAAATTCGGCCACTATCTTGGCGAAGAAGGCGTTGATATGTTCTCCCTGAAAATACTCAACGGCAACAAAGAGCCTCTGCATGAACTTTATTCAATCGTACTAACCGACGAAACAGCCAAAATACTTTTTGGCCCTGAAGATCCGATAGGAAAAATGGTGAAGTTAGACAACGCAACGAACTTAAAAGTAACGGCCGTTGTTGAAAAACAACCCAAAAACAGTTCGCTTACGTTCGATTATCTTATTCCATTTGGATTACAGGAGAAACTTTACGATTATATCAAGCTTTATCATAAAGCAAACTGGGGTAATAACTCCTGGCAGGTATTTGTACAACTAAATAATAATGCCAGCGAAAAAGCGGTAAACGCAAAGATCAAAGATGTCGTCATTTCTCATTTTACCGATGAAAATACATTGAAGAGTATTAAACCGGAAGTATTCATTCATCCAATGAGTAAATGGAAGTTATACAGTGATTTTGAAAATGGTAAGAATACCGGTGGGTTTATTAAGTATGTAAGAATGTTTGGCATCCTGGGGCTGATTGTTTTACTGATTGCCTGTATCAACTTTATGAACTTAAGTACTGCACGATCTGAAAAAAGGGCGAAGGAAGTAGGCGTGCGCAAAGCAGTAGGTTCAGGAAGAAAAGAATTGATACGACAATTCCTAAGTGAATCAATGCTGATTTCCGCTCTGGCATTTTTGTTCGCGTTAGCATTGGTTGCGATAGCCTTGCCCTTCTTCAATAAACTAACGCAGAAAGACATGAGTTTGCAGATCAGCAACCCACTGTTCTGGGGAATCATGATTGCATTTACAATAATTACCGGCTTACTGGCAGGCAGCTATCCCGCATTTTATCTTTCTTCCTTTAATCCTGTACGTGTGTTGAAAGGAAATCTGAAAGCTGGTAAAAGCAGTTCATTACCCCGTAAAATATTAGTTGTCGCACAGTTTGCGAGTTCAGTAGTATTAATGATTGGAACCGTTGTCGTTTACCGGCAAATTCAATATGGAAAAAATCAGCCTGTTGGTTTTAATAATAAAGGATTGATTTCTGTGGATTGGTCAGAGGACATCGCAAAAAATTTTGACAGCTTTCGCCAGGAATTATTAGCCACTGGTGCTGTAGTTTCTGTTTGTAAAAGCAATTCTCCGCCGAGCGAAATATATAGCAACAATAATGGCTGGGAATGGAAAAATAGTCAACCAGTAGAAAAAACGGTGATATTCTCTACTATTGCTACCGAGTATGACTATACGAAAACGATGGGAATAAAAATGATCGATGGCCGGGATTTCTCCAGGGATTTTGCCGATTCCAGCTCCGTTATAATCAACCAGGCGGCCGTAAAGCGTATGGGCCTTAAAAATCCCGTGGGTGAACAATT
>JAFDYH010000251.1:11409-13331 GCA_018267535.1 Bacteroidota bacterium | reverse complement strand
TGCATACGTTTTTATGACCGCCAGTTCGTATCCCGTAATGAAGCCAATACAGATATACTAAGTCAGTTTGAAAAATTGTTGAGTGAGTATTATCAATCAGACAAGCCGCAAACGATAGGCTTACCGTCGGTTACTTATTGTGCGGAGCAACTCCATCTTTCCACCAATTATTTCGGTGATTTAATAAAAAAGGAAACAGGCAAAACAGCTTTGGAATATATCCAGTTAAAAATAATGGCCTGGGCCAAACAAAAAATCTTAGATGGCAAAAAGACCATTAACGAGATAGCATACGAATTAGGGTTTAAATACCCGGCACATTTTACAAGGGCTTTCAAGAAAAGTACGGGTTTAACACCAGTTGAATACAGGGCACTAAATTAATGTGTACTTCGCTGCAATGTTTGATGACGAAATAATTCAGACCGGCTTTCCGAAAATATACAAGATAGCTGCTAATATTATTATTGTTGCAAGAGGGCTGACATTATACACGGTAAGTCAATCTGAAAAAACACTTAGTCGCTAGCGATCCTGGCTATTCACTAATTACGGGAACTTAACCACCGGCGGTTCTTCCATCACTTTCCTGCTCTCTGTGCCGAGATCGAACATAGGCTCTTTAACAAAATCAAAATTGCTCGCGATAAGATTGGAAGGAAATGTTTCGACGGCGTTATTGTATTCCATAGTGGCATTATTAAAAAACCGGCGGCTGGCTGCTACATTCGTTTCTATCGTATTAAGATCGTCCTGTAATTTTAAAAAATTCTGATTTGCTTTTAAATCAGGGTAAGCTTCTGCCTGGAATTTTATTCCCTGTAAAGCTGTTGTTAATTGTTGTTCCGCTGTTATTTTATCATCTATAGTCGTTGCACTGACAGCTGCAGAACGGGCTTCTGTTACTTTTTGTAAAACACTTTTTTCATGACCTGCATATCCTTTGACGGTTTCCACTAATTGAGGAACTAGATCATGTCGTTGACGGAGTAATATATCAATATCGGCAAATGCATTTTTTCGTTGATTACGCAGGCGTACGAGATTGTTGTACGCATTCATCAGCCAGAAAGCAATGATGAGAAAGAGGATGAGAAGGATTATTACAGGCATATATTATCAGGTCTATAGTAGTCATTAAATGTACGGTATTTTGGTGGTAAAAAATTAACCCCGGCTAAAAGCCGGGGTTAAACCCTATTAAAAATTTGTTACATCTTACGGGTTAGTTTTATTTCCATGCTTTTATACTCTTTACCTGCTGTGGTATTGTAAATTTCCATTACCTGCGTATTGTCGTCTACTATTTTAAATACTTCACGCATGTCCATTTCTTTATAGGTTGAAGGGTCTGTTGTTTTGCCTTTAAGTGTAAGTGATTTGCTTGTATTATCCCATACCCCTTCAAGCATTATAATGCCTGTGCCCATATTATCAATCCATGTACTGATGAATTTTTTTAGTGCATTATCATAGGCCAGAGTACTGATGCCTTCGAAAGCCATACCATTTATATCAGCCGAGTATTTGGACTGCTGGTAGCGACCTCCCAGTATCATTGTATTTGTGCAGGTACCAGTTGTTTTACTCGGTGGCATATTCGGACCCATCCACATAGTAAGCTCAGCATTCCAGTCGCCATCAGATTTTGCAATCATTTTGTGCGTTTCTCCAGGCGTCATATAATCCATCCATTTCTTCATTTCGGCATCAGACTGTGCATTGAGTTGCGTGAAGCTTGAGAGGGTCAGCAATGTGCAGATAGTTAAGGTTATTCTTTTCATAACTGTAAGTTTTCAGGTAAGCTACAAAAACTGTTGCTTTTATAAAATAAAAGCCAGGAACAACAGTGGGAGCTATATAATTTATTTATTGGATGCCCATGGAGGAAAAGCAAAAGAGTGACTTTAGAATAGAATCAA
>JAFDYH010000251.1:0-11299 GCA_018267535.1 Bacteroidota bacterium | reverse complement strand
TGATACTTTTTGTGATAGGGAAAATATTCGTCTTCTGTTTCCAATACGCGGAAATAGGTTGCATATTCTTCCGGTACCCAGCTATCCTTACCGAATAAAATCCGGTCCTGGTATTTTTCAAAAAACTTACGGGCGGCACGTGGTTGCCTTCCTAACTCGGCAATCACGGCTCCGAATTCAACAACAACATTCGGCATTTGTGTTAAAAGGCTATCAAGTTTAGTTAAATTGTTGGCATACCAACCAAAATGTGCAGCAATAAAAGTTGTTTTTGGATGTTTCATGAACATACGGTGCTGCTCCTCTATTAATGTTTCCCATGGCGCAGGATCGGTGGCGCCCCGTTTACGATCCGGATGTGTTTTTATCTCCAGCCATCTTTCATTGTGTTTATCCTCCGGCTCCCAGAAGGGCTCGGGATCTGCCGTATGTATAAGAACAGGGATTTTTAACTCACCGCATTTTTCCCATATCGCATCCAGTCTCGGATCATCGATAGCCACCCGTTTACCATTTATGTCTTTTACAGAGAAACCCAGGTTCTTGAATACCTTTAAACCATTTGCCCCGTTCTTTACATCTTCATCCAGTTGCTTTACTGCCTTTTCCGTCCAGCCACTGGCACCAACATTGTCGAAACTTATGTTGGCAAAAACAATAAAACGGTTAGGATAATGCTCCCTGATATTTTCCGTCATTCTTTTTAAACCATTACCATTGCCGCCGCTAAGATTCACCATTACTTTCATATTCAGTTTATCCATGTCCGTTATAAGGCTGGTAAGATTTTGTGAGCCCATTCCCCATTGATGGTTATGGACATCAACAAAAGGGAACTTTGATTTTGTCAGTTTATGTTCCGGTACCACTAATGTTGAAACGGGGTCATAAGTTTCAAAATCCATTTTTGAAGGAGATGATTGCGCACAGGAGCCAAGGGTAGCAACCGTTAGAACTAAAAAGAAAATTGATCTCATTTTAGGTTTTGTTTATCTCGAAAAATTAATTCTAATACAACTATTCAGGAAATTGCGATTTATCGATGCCGGGAATAATACGCAAGGCATTTTTATAGTAAATTTTTTTTAAGATATCATCCGGCAGCCCCATTCCATACATCCGCCAGAAAGCATGATATTTTTTGTGATAAGGAAAGTATTCATCATCGGTTTCCAACACACGGAAATAGGTAGTGTACTCTTCAGGTACCCAGCTATCCTTTCCAAATAAAATACGATCCTGGTATTTTTCAAAAAATTTCCTGGCTGCTTTAGGTTGCCTGCCGAGTTCTGCAATTACGGCTCCGAATTCAACGACAACATTTGGCATTTGCGTCAGTAGGCTATCCAGTTTCGTCAGGTTATTTGCATACCATCCAAAATGTGCCGCGATGAAAATTGTATTCGGGTGCTTCATAAACATATGATGTTGCTCCTCGATCAATATTGCCCATGGGGCGGGGTCAGTATTGCTGCGTTTACGGTCAGGATGCGTTTTTATTTCCAGCCATCTTTCATTGTATTTGTCTTCCGGCTCCCAGAAAGGTTCAGGGTCGGCAGTATGAATAAGTACAGGTATTTTCAATTCACCACATTTATCCCATACAGGATCCAGTCTCGGGTCATCAATTGCAATGAATTTATTGTTTTCATCTTTAAACGACATCCCGAGATCTTTATAAATCTTCAAACCGCAGGCGCCGGCTTGTACATCTTCTTCCAGATCCTGCAATGTTTTTTCAATCCATCCTTTATTGCCGAAATTGACAAAAGATATATTGGTGAAAAATTTAACACGACGTGCATCTGCCATCGCTACACTTTTCATATAGCGTACTAAATAATTATGATCGGCAATATCAAATTCCCCATTACGCCCGGGAGATTCTTTATAGCCCCGTCCGCTAAGGTTGATCATCACTTTCATATTCAGATTATCCATTTGACCGACTAGTTTTTTTATATCTTGTGCCGGCCCATCCCATTGATGGTTATGTACATCGATGAAAGGAAATTTTGCTTTTGTCAATTTATGTTCAGGCACAACCAGTGTAGATACCGGATCGTAGGTTTCGAAATCCATTGTATTGGATGATTGGGCGCAGGAGCCCAATGTGCAAAGGATAAAAGAGAATAAAATGAATAAGCGAATCATATTTATATTTGAGATAAAGCTATAGTTCAGCGATTATACTTTAATTACCGGTTAACAAATTTAACGGCTTATTGTTTCAGTTTTTACCGGGCACGGGGTCATGATGACTGCTGGAAAAGAACAGCACCTGGTTTTATATTTTCTAAAATTAATTCTGTCAGCAGATTCAGTAACTTTCATCTGGTAAAACTAATTTTTCTATTTCCTTTTTTTAATTTAAAAGGCCGGGGCAATGCCAGTTTTTAAAAAAATACTTATAGCGAATGCGCTTTTGTTCATAACAGGAAGTATTTACTCCCAGGGACAAACGATTAAAGACAGCCTGCAGTTGATTGATAAATTATTTGAAGGGATCACTACAACTACTCCCGGGGGCGTAGTAAGTGTTTCGAGGCAAGGTGGAATACTGTATAAAAAAGCTTTTGGAATGGCTGACCTGGAGCATAATGTTATCAATACAACTGAAACAGTATTCGAAGCAGGATCCGTCTCTAAACAGTTTACTGCTGCTGCAGTTTTACTATTGGTGAAGGAAGGGAAGATTGGATTAAAAGATGATATCCGGAAATATTTTCGGGATTTTCCTGATTATGGTTATACAATCACGGTAGAGCATTTGCTGCACCATACCAGCGGATTAAGGGATTGGGGATCAGTTGCGGCAATCGGCGGGTGGCCAAGAGGAACCAGGAAGTATACACCGGCCCATGTTAAAGAAATTATCTGGCGGCAGAAGCAGCTCAATTTCATTCCCGGCTCAGAGTATAGCTATAGCAATTCAAACTACAGTATGCTGGTGTTCCTCATTGAAAAAGTGAGCGGAGAAACATTACAGCAATTCACCAGCGAACATATTTTTAAACCCTTTGGAATGATGCATACGAGATGGCGGGATAACTACAATGCTATAGTACCAGGCCGGGCTATCGCTTATGGCAAAGAAGGATTGGTTTATGAACAGAATATGCCTTTTGAAAACACATTTGGTCATGGTGCATTGTTGACTACAGTTGACGATCTTGAAAGATGGAACCGTCGATGGACGAGTAATGCATTGGGTACAGATATAAATAAACTACAGGAAACAAAAGGGATATTAAATAATGGTAAAGAAATTTCCTACGCATGCGGAGTTTTTGTAACTACTGTAAACGGGATAAAAGAAATAAGCCATACAGGTGCTACGGCCGGGTATCGTGCGTTGCTGATGTATTACCCGGAAAAGGAGGTGTCTGTTATTTACCTGAGTAATGATGCCGGGGCGCCATTAGGTAAAATCAGTTCAACGGTTGCTGCGCTTTTTATTGGTAAGGAACCGGTGGTAAAGAAAAATGAAAACTATGTTGGTATCAATATAACAAAAGAATCATTGACTGGCAAAGCTGGATTGTATAAAAATATCCGTATCGGTGCTATTGAGGAGTTGGCAATAATCGACGACTCACTTGCTTTTAAAGAATCAAAAGTGAAATTGATACCGCTTGAGAATGATCGGTTTGCCAGGGAAGGGTTTGTATTGCAGTTTCCTGCTGGTGAAATCAAACCAAAAACTATGCTGTTTCAAAACCCGGATGGTGATACGGCGACATATATTCGTGTAGATCCTTTCACCGGAAGTGAAAAGGACTTAAATGAATATACCGGTATTTACAAAAGTGACGAGGCCGATGTAACAGTTGCTATAATAATAAAAGAAGGGAAATTGAATATACTTGTGCATCCGGATACCTATATTAAACTGCAACCCGCATTTGCAGATGCATTCTTTGATGACGATATGAGTTTTTATCAGGCTGTCTGGAATCGTAAAAAGAAACTTATTGGCCTTACAGTTTCAGTAAGCAGGGTAAGAAATCTTTTGTTTACAAAGATCAGATAACAGGCTATTCAGCAATATACCATTTGCCATTATCATCTTTGGCATAGGTAAACCCATTACTCATCAGGTGTGTCTCGCGTTTATGTTTATCACTATAACTCGCCGATTTTTCATATACCCTGATCCCGTTATTTTCCCTGGTCAGATAAATGATGAGAGCGGAAAGGGAGGGGGCTACATCATGCAGCCATTCTCCATCACTTTCCCGTACAAATGCCTGGCTCATCGTTGTTAGTTTGAATGCAAATTAAACGATTTTCAATCGCGGTATTTTTAAATGGAAACGGATAATTTACTCAATGCCTCCATGGCTCTACCGGCATCTTTTTTATCCACAAATATATGATCGTGATAATAAGCCGCAATAACATTACAGCTTATTCCTTCATCACCAAGTGCTTTTGAGAAAGCTGCTGTCAATCCAACTGCTTCCAGCGAAGAATGGACAGTCAACGTTATCCAAGCTGCAATAAAATGGTAGGGCAGGCTTAGTGAGTCAGCAATCTTTCTTTTAATAATGATGGTCAATCCTTCTTTTTCCCTGAAGGAGCCGATAATTTTATCGGAACTGATTTTTGTTTTTTCAGTAACTGTGCAGAAAACGTATTCACCTTCGTTTAGTTCCGGTTTCATCATTTTGAGCAGTTTGTTCAGGTTTTTTTCTCCATTCATAACTGGCAAGAATAGATAGGAAATTGTAAGTTACATACCGGCGACAAAAGAATATGATTTTTTACTCCCTTTATTCCGTAGAAATATCTATATCTTTAGCGCAACAGTAATTTATCATTAATTTGGCAGCCTTAAGTTATTTCATTGCCTTACCTTTTCTTTATTTTCTTTCCTTGCTGCCATTCAGGCTGCTCTATGTTCTGTCCGATTTTTTCTTTTTCTTCCTGTATCATATAATTGGCTATAGAAGGAAAGTAGTAATGATGAACCTCCGCAATTCATTCCCTGAAAAAAGTGAGGACGAAATCAGGCGAACCTGCAAAGAGTTTTATCGCTATTTCTGTGATCTTTTCCTGGAAACATTTAAAACGTTGACAATCTCCCGGGGAGCAATGCTGAGACATTGCCGTTTTAACCCTTCGGGAAAATTGCTGATCGATAATCTTGCGGACGAGGGGAGAAGTTTCATTATTGTGATGGGCCACCAGGGAAACTGGGAGTGGGCCGGCAATACATTCAGCCTGCTTTGCAGGCACCAGTTATATGTAATCTATCACCCGCTTAGCAATAAATATTTTAACAGCTTATTGTATAAAATGCGTACCCGTTTCGGAACGAAGCTGATTGCTATGAAAGATACATTCCGGGACATGGTGAATAATAAAAATGAGCTGAATGCAACCGCATTTATAGCTGACCAAACGCCCCCGCCGGACAAGGCCTACTGGATGAATTTTTTAAACCAGGACACGCCTGTTTTTATGGGAGCAGAGAAAATTGCCCGGAAAATGAAATATCCTGTCGTATACGTATCGGCTGAGAAAGAGAAAAGGGGATATTACAGGTTACATGCTGAACTTCTTTCATCACCACCATTTGATGAACCTGACGGGGAAATTGCAATGTTGTATACAAAAAGACTGGAGAACGATATAATAAAGCAACCGCCAACCTGGCTATGGACGCATAAACGCTGGAAACATAAGCGGAAGCAATAAAATTATCTTTTCTTTGTTTAAACTTAAAATGATGACTATGCTTTGTGGAAAGCAGCTTATACTGGCAACAAAACCTTTTGCAAAAGAAAACATCCGCCAAAGCTGGTTTTATACACTTAGTACACTGACTTATATATTATTCACTTTTGCAGGTATAATTTTCATTCCTTATTTAGCCCTGAAAATTTGTTTAAGTGTTCTTGCCGGCCTGCTGCTGGTCAGGATGTTTGTTATTTACCACGATCACCAGCACCATTCCATTCTGATCAAATCTCATTTTGCTGATTTTATTATGACCGCTTTTGGTATATATATGCTGGCTCCGACGAGTATATGGAAACGTTCGCATGACCACCATCACAATCATAATTCAAAACTATTCAGCGCCAGTATCGGATCATTCCCGATAGCCACGCGCCAGAAGTTTTCGGGGATGTCTGTCCGTGAAAGAACGACTTATCTTGCTATCCGGCATCCTTTGACAATTGCGTTTGGATACATTTCAATGTTCATTTTTGGCATGTGTATCGGTTCTTTTTTCAGTGCTCCTAAAAAACACGTAGATGCATTAGTGGCATTAATTATTCATTTTGTTGCTGCCTTTTGTATCATCTTTTTTGCGGGGTGGCAATTATGGTTCTTGGTTTATTTTCTGCCATTTACAATTGCCTGCGGTCTCGGTTCTTACCTTTTCTATGCGCAACACAATTTCCCGGGTGTTGTATTTGCTACCAATAAGGACTGGGCTTACGAAAAAGCAGCGCTTGAGTCATCAAGCTATATGGTGATGAATCCTGTTATGAAGTGGTTCACCGGAAATATCGGGTATCATCATATTCATCATCTAAATTCCAAAATTCCATTTTACCGCCTTCCGGAAACTATGGAGCATTTTACGGAGTTACAACAATGTAAGACAACCTCGCTGAAAATAAAAGATATTGTGGCTTGCCTTCGGTTAAAAATATGGGATGCCGAAAAAGGAAGAATGACAGGCATTGAAAAGGCCTGATCAGCCACTGTTAATTTCGTGTCATGTACAGCAAAGAGGAAGCAAGCCTGATTCGTAAAAACTTCTGGACCCGTTTCGGCCAATACATGAAGCCCCTTCCGAATGCGGATGGTGAAGCTATTAACTGGCTGAATTACAAAACCGGGGTTAAATATATCTTTTTCCGGATGGATGCTGATAATAAACAGGCTGCTATTGCTATTGAATTAACACATCCTGATGAAAAACTCCGGCACTGGTATTTTAATAAGTTCCTGCAAATAAAGCCAATGCTAATTGACTTTTTAAGGGAAGAATGGCAATGGGAGAAAATAAGTATGGACGAGAATAGTAGGCCACTATCCAGAATCGGTATTGTTTTAACAGGGGTCAATATTTTTAACACGAATGACTGGCCAGCTATCATTTCTTTTCTTAAACCGCGAATCATTGCACTTGATCAATTCTGGAGTTTGGTAAGAGATTCATTTGAATAGTGGTTTATATTGTCTCAGACAATTAATAAGTTATAGGGTTCACAACTCAACGCTCAATTACGAAAGACCTGTTTGTAAGAATAAAATCACTTGCTCTTTGCATCTTAGCGGACAATACTCATTTTATTACAGTTTCCATATTCGGGTTTATCCTTGGTATCAGATAAATCTCCTTCTGGCGCCCATGAATATACCGGAAACCCTGTTCGTCAAAATAACCATCTTCTTCCAGCATAATGCGGACTGATTTTTTCCATTCAGGTATATCTGTGGCCGCATTCAACTCTATGGAGTAAGCAGTATTATAGTGCAATGGATAATCGCCGGTGCCCGGAACCCCATTCTGCATATCCCACATTCCGATTGTAGTTCCTGCTGCATGTCCATGAAAGCCTATAGGGTGCGTATAGATAGAGGGCTGGATGTTTTCTTTTTTCGCCTGGGCAAGAGCGTCAGCGAGAAACTGGTTACCTGTTTTACCTTCTTTGAATTGGGAGGTGAGTATATCCTGCAGCCTGTTGGCATTGGCAAATGCTTTTCGTATACTTTCGGGTGCAGAAGTTTCATCATATTTCAATACATAGGCATGTTCCTGCACATCTGTATTCAGGCGGAGATAGGTAATGCCAAAATCACAATGCAAAAGATCTCCGGTCATAATTACCTGTTCCTCGGGCCGGTTGGAAAAGCTGCGCAGATGTTCAAAGTTCTGCGGATCATTCCGCTGGATATCCACCGTGGGGTGGAACCAGGTACTTAAACCCATGTCACTGATCTTTTGCCTGAACCACCATACAACGTCCTCCGTAGTTGTGATTCCCGGTGTTATCACCTTTTCAGAAAAACCCTCCTCGATAATCTTGTGACTGATATCGATAAGCTGCGAATAGATTTCCATTTCCCTTGCTGTTCTTGTTTCAAGCCATGCAACGGCTAGTTTCTCTGCGGGAACAATTTTTACTTTTTGTGCTGCCGGGAGTTTTTCTGTGAATTGTTTGTATTCTGTATAATCTAACCCGTCTGCATGACCGAAATCAGCAGAATAGTTTAAGGCAATCTTTTTCGGGTTGCGGGAGTTGATAATATCGGCCAGGGCATCCCATTGATCGGGAAATTTTTGCATATCCCAGGAAGCCTTTATGCTTTTTCCAACATTATACCTTGCTATGGCCAATTTTTCATATTGTTTCTTCACCGGGTTATTGTAAAAAACGAGGATGGTGCGTCTTCTTGCGGATAACCAGGTAGAAGGCAGCATGGTTTTTATTACAGGGTCTTCATTGTATTCGCGGGTTATAAGCACCCACATATCAATACCCGTCTTTTCCATTAACACGGGCAATAAGCTATCAAGGCGTTCTGTCAATAATTCATCAATTACACGGGCCTGGTCTCTTAAAGGAAGCACCTGCGCCTTTAGTGAAAAAAACGATATAAATAAAAGGAGAAATAGGGGTGATTGCTTTCTCATAACGAGTGTGGTTATCTGCAAATATAATGGAGTTGATTTTGAGGTGGACAGTTATACGGCTATGAGTTTTCATTGCGCCTGCTGACAGTAGGCAGGCACATAGTTCAATCATGGGTAATTTTATTGAGCATAGGATGGCCGATTTATTTATTGCAATTTATGCTCTTCAAAATCAACGAATCGCTGTAAGTTAGCCCTGCTGCATTTTTAAATATCATTTTTCCGTCTTTTTCTTCTGCCTCGCCATACCCTTCAGCATAACCATTTTCTTTTTTTAGAAATGCTACTTCCCGTACAGAAACAATTCCTTCTGACTTAAATTCATATTCTGCCAGTAAAGTATCACCGCGCAATTCGCCTTGTAATATTCCCTGATTCATATCTTTTTGCGAGAAACTGTAAATAAGCTCACCCGATACAGCTTTATCATTTATTGTAATCTGCATCCGGATGCTGTCTTTGTTTTTTGTATATAAATAGCATTCGGTTTTCGTTTCAGGCTTTGTTCTGCTACTATCGGCAGAAGATATATCCGTCTTGTCGGTACTTTCATTATTACAGGCAAAAAGCAATGCCGTAAAAAGAAGAAAAGATAAAGGTGATTTCATACTGTAAATAAGTGAAGCGTTTATGTTAATCAGGCTGCTATTTCTTTTAATGCTTTTGTAAACTCCAGCATCTCCTCTTCAGTACCCATACTTACCCTGCACCACTTACCGCCGAAATGGTCCCTGTATTGAACATATATATTCCGGGCCTGCATTTCTCTGGTTAAATCTTTTTTTATCTTACCAATATTAAACAGGATAAAGTTTGCTGATGAGGGTATATAATCAAGCCCTATTTCCTTAAAGGTTTTATAACAGCTATCCTTTATGTCTTCATTTTTCTTTTTACAGTCTTTTACAAAATCCATATCGTCCAATGAAGCAATTGCCGCCGCCGCACCAACTGTACTGACGCTACCATCTGGCCATGGCTGAAAGGAAGCGAGTTTCTTTATCGTGGATGGATGTGCCATCGCATACCCAATTCTTGCGCCGGCAAGGCCATATACTTTAGAAAAAGTTTTCGCAACAATGATATTAGGATGGCTGATTGCTAATGAAGCCAATGACGGTAAATCCGCATATTCAGTATATGCTTCATCAATAAAAATATAACTGTCTTTGGAAATTGTTTCAGTAAACCTTCTTATTGCATCGGGGTCGACATAAGTTCCGGTCGGATTATTAGGGTTGCAGATATAAATAAATGTTGCGGGAATATATTTCGTCCTTGCCAGCATTTCATCCAGGTCATATTTCCTGTCTTTGTTCAGGGGGATTTTAACTGCGTCATAACCCAATGCACTGGCCTGGTTTTGCCAAACACTATAAGCCGGGTCAGCGGCTAAAAGTTGTTTTCTGAATTTAGTGCCTGCGGCAATTAATGCAAGACCTATAATTTCGGATGAGCCGGCCCCCAGTAAAATATTTTCTTCGTTCACTGACCAATGAGTAGCTAATTTCTTTTTAAGGCTGGTCAGCATATCGTCGGGGTAACGGTTACTACGCAAATAATAATCCAGTATCGCCTTTTGTGCCAGTGGCGAAGGACCGTAAGGGTTTTCGTTGCTATTCAGTAAAATTCGTTTGTCCGCCGGCGGTGGATGGGGCAGACCATTGGCAAATAATAGGGGTTCTGTACCTAACGCGGTGGCAAGAAGCGTAACTTGTTTTAACCAGTTTCGTCGGTCAGTATGCATAAGACTAGGGGTAAAGCGGGCAGAAGGTAGAACTTTTTACAGGAACTTATTTAAGTAAGTTTTTACTCACTCCCTCTTTTGTAATGACAACTGGTTTAATAAATCCCTTTTCATCGAAATTCATTTCGTCGATGCAGGTTTCCCTGGAGTTGCCATCCGTTTCTGTTAAAGGGCGGCGATGATAAACAATGTACCATTTATCTTCTCCCGGTACCTTGATTACAGAATGGTGACCGGCTCCTCTCGCTATCTTCGGGTCCTGCTGTAGTATTTTACCAATTCGTTTAAAAGGCCCGAACGGGGAATCGGCTATAGCATAGGCAACACAGTAATCAGGTCCTGTCCATCCGCCTTCAGACCACATAAAATAATATTTGCCATTGCGGATAAACATAAATGGCCCTTCCACATAACCTTCGGGTGTGATCTCTTTGAATATAACGCTATCCTTAAACGGAAGGAAGCCGGTAAAGTCATCTTTCAGTTTGGCAATATTGCAATGCCGCCATCCGCCATAAATCAAATAGTGCTGTCCGTTAGCATCCCTGAATATAAACTGATCAATTGGCTGGGCGCCATTATAAAATTTATCTACTAAAGGTTTACCCAGGTAATCTTTATATGGGCCTTCGGGTTTATCTGCGACAGCGACACCAATACCACCCTGTTCGTTATCGCTTTGAATATCGTTCGCGCCAAAAAAGAAAAAGTATTTCTCTTTCTTTTCTATTATAGAGGGGGCCCACATCGCTCGCCTTGCCCATTTAATAGCGGATGTATCGAGTATATGTTCATGTTTTGTCCAGTGAATTAAGTCACGAGAAGAAAAAGCATCAAAGAAGACCTGCTGATCATACTTAGCCGAGTAAGTAGGGTAGATCCAATATGTT
>JAFDYH010000250.1:12483-14102 GCA_018267535.1 Bacteroidota bacterium | reverse complement strand
GGTTTTTGTTTCGACTGGGACCGGGAAGTACGCACCAGTGATCCCGCCTATTATAAGTGGACGCAATGGATATTTCTGCAACTATTCGGTAGTTGGTATAACCGGAAAGAAAATAAAGCGGATCGGATAGATAAGCTTGTCAGGTACTTTCACGAAAGTGGAAATATAGAACATCCATGCCCGGCAGATGCCAGCCTGCGCTTTTCGGCCGAACAATGGAAAGCCATGAATGAAAAGGAGCAGGCGGACATTCTAATGAACTACCGGCTGGCTTACTGTGGGTATGGCGAGGTGAACTGGTGTGAAGCACTGGGTACAGTTTTGGCAAACGATGAAGTTATTAACGGCGTCAGCGAACGTGGCGGTTTCCCGGTCGTCAAGAAAAAATTACGGCAATGGTATCTGCGCATAACGGAATATGCGGACCGTTTGCTGGCTGGCCTCAATCGCATTGAGTTCAGCGATGCAATGAAGGAAATGCAAACGAACTGGATCGGGAAGAGCAGTGGCGCCGAAATAGATTTTGTTGTAAAAACCAAAGAAAACCCTACGACGGTAGCCCCGGTTCTCAGAGTCTATACGACTCGTCCAGATACTATTTTTGGTGTCGATTTTATGGTGATTGCACCGGAACACGAATTGATTGAGCAAATCACCACTGAAGAACAAAAGAAAGCGGTAGAAGAATACATTGCTTATGTCAAAAGCCGGAGTGAACGAGAACGAATGGCCGAAAAGAAAATCACAGGAATATTTACCGGTGGCTATGCGATCAATCCTTTTAACGGAAAGCAGATCCCCATCTGGATTTCGGAATATGTGTTAGCTGGTTATGGTACTGGAGCGATAATGGCCGTACCCTGCGGCGATGAACGGGATTTCAAGTTTGCAAAGCATTTCAATATTCCCATTACCAACATCATCGGTAAACACTTTAATGGGGAAGAGGCCAATCCCACCAAAGAAGCAATACTGGAAAACTCAGACTTTCTGAACGGGTTGCTGATGCGGGATGCAATTGAAATAGCTGTAAAAAAAATAGAGGAAAAGGGCATAGGAGAGCGCAAAGTAAATTATAAAATGCGGGATGCAGCGTTTAGCCGTCAGCGTTATTGGGGGGAGCCTTTTCCTATTGTTTGGAAAGATGGAATTGCTTATCCGTTAAATGAAAGTGAATTGCCATTGACATTGCCGAAGGTAGATAAGTACGGTCCTGGCCCTGAGGGCGAGGGGCCTTTGTCAAATATTAAAGACTGGGTCAATCAGTATGACTCTAAAATCCCCCCTTCGGGGGGTGGGGGGGCATTGGAAACGAATACCATGCCCGGTTACGCAGGCTCTTCCTGGTATTTCCTTCGCTATATGGATCCGCATAATGATAAAGCATTCTGCGATCGTAAAGTATCTGATTATTGGGGGCAGGTGGATTTATATATAGGTGGTACGGAACATGCAGTTGGCCATTTATTATACAGCCGTATGTGGACAAAGGCATTGTATGACCTGGGCTATATTGGTCATGATGAACCGTATAAAAAATTGGTGAACCAGGGAATGATACAAGGTAGTTCAAGGTTTGTGTATCGCATAGCAGGAACAACTAACCAGTTTGTATCAGC
>JAFDYH010000250.1:0-12363 GCA_018267535.1 Bacteroidota bacterium | reverse complement strand
GTTTTTGAAGATGGTACTAAATCATTCGATTGTAGTCTTGGTAACCAGGAATTGAAATATATCTGTGGCAGCGAGGTGGAGAAAATGAGTAAGCGATATTTCAATACCGTTGATCCAACAAACCTGACTCAAAAATATGGCGCCGATACTTTCCGTATGTACGAAATGTTCCTGGGCCCTGTGGAAATGAGTAAGCCCTGGGATACAAAAGGTATTGAAGGCGTTCATCGTTTTCTGAAAAAATTATGGCGTTTGTTTTATGATGAAGTAAAAGGAAAAGTTTGGACGGAAGAAAAAGCAACTGATGCCGAACTAAAAGTGCTGCATAAAACAATAAAAAAAATAGAAGATGATACGGAGCGGTTCAGTTTCAATACCGGTGTCAGCACATTTATGATTGCAGTAAATGAGCTGACTGACTTAAAATGTCACAAAAAAGAAATTCTTGAACCATTATTGGTTCTGTTAACTCCATATGCACCGCATATAAGTGAAGAGTTATGGAATGAGCTGGGAAACAACGGAAGTATTTTGGATGCAGCCTTCCCAAAATTCGAAGCAAAGTATGTGGAAGAAAGCAGTAAGGAGTATCCGATTTCGATCAATGGTAAAATGCGGACCACACTGAATATTTCTTTATCTGCATCGCAGGAGGAAGTGGAAAAAATTGTGCTGGATAACGATATTGTAAGAAAATGGACAGAAGGGAAAGCACCGAAGAAGATTATTTATGTGAAGAATAAAATGGTGAATGTAGTGATATAGGCCTCCCACGGCGAACGCTGCGTTCACAGCGAGAAAATATTAAATATTATATGAAGAAGATTTTGTTTTTAATCCTATTATTTTTTGCAGTGGAAAGCGGCGCCCAGGACTTAAACGTGATGACCTACAATGTCCGTCTCAACGTTTCATCCGATAGCCTCAATGCATGGCCTTACCGGAAAGATAAATTGGCGTCAGTAATATTATTTCATGATGTAACTATTCTTGGTGTACAGGAAGCATTACCTGACCAGATGGAAGATTTAAGACAGCGTTTACCGAAGTATAAATCTGTTGGTGTCGGTCGCGAAGATGGAAAGAATAAAGGCGAGTTCTCTGCTATTTTTTATGATACAACAAAACTGCAACTGCTGCAATCAGAAACATTCTGGCTTTCTGAAACACCTACTGTTGCGGGTAGCATAGGTTGGGATGCGGCCATTACAAGGATTGTAACATGGGCAAAGTTTAAAGACAAGAAGTCAAAGAAGATATTCTTTCATTTCAATACCCATTTTGACCATATGGGTGAATTAGCCCGTCGCGAAAGTGCTAAAATGGCTTTACAAAAGGTAAAAGAAATCGCAGGTGTTATGCCTGTTGTTTTTACCGGTGATTTTAATTCGCGGCCAACTGATGAACCAATTCAAATCATTACTGATAAAAACAATCCGCTTCATCTTACCGATTCAAAAGAAATATCCGTTACTCCGCATTATGGTCTCACAGGTACATTCAATGCTTTTCAATCCAAAGAAAGAGATGATGATCCGATTGATTATATATTTCTAAAAGGAAAATGGAAAGTATGGAAGCATGCGACACTTTCAGGAACCTGGAACGGAAGGTTCGCATCTGACCATTTCGCTGTATTCGCGAAAATCTCATTGTAGTTGTTTCACGCAACGGCGCAAAGAATGCAACGACGCAAAGTTCGATAAGCTTCTTGCCGCATATTTATTTCTGTAGTGAAGGTTTTTTTCAATCTTTCAGAATATTCTCAAGCCTTCCTTTAGAGAGATTTAGAAGGCTTTTTCACAAATCGTATCATCGCACTGCTATTCTCTGTACTGGCGAGGTATGCATCATATCGTTTATCGCCGACAATTGCCAGCATATAAGATGTATTCGGAGGAATAGAACCCAGGTTTTCTGCTACCATTATTAGTTCATTGCTTGCTTTTAATTCACTAACGGCCAGTTTTATGATATAGGCTTTTTCGGTTAATCGTATATGTTCGAAAATAAGTTGATCATTCAGGAACAAGGAAATGGAGTCGCCATCTATTTCAGCATTATCATAAAATCGTAATTCAATTGAATCGCCTTCTAATTGAATTTCTTTATTGAAAACTTTTTTGCGGGTTAAAAATTTTTCTTCAATTGTTGGCGCTTTAGAAGACTCAATCACTTTTGTTACTACCTGTGGCTGTTGTTTCGGCTCTTCTTTTTTAACCGCAGGTTGTTCAATTGGCTTTTGTCTTGTGATTACTTCAGGTTCTTTTGCAGGAGGGGCTGTTGCAACGATTGTTTCCGGTTGTGCAGGTATTGTTTCGTGTTTTGCCACAGAGTTTACACTATCAATTATGTCCGGATCATTGGCGCCAACAAGATAGTTATCGATAACAAAATTCCATTCATCGGGGAATGTCGATGCTTCAGTTTTATCTAAATGCAGATCACCTTTTGGTACCGCATTGTCTTCTTTCAGCGCTGCTTTTCCATCCAGCATCATTACACCACCGCCGGGGCAATTAAAATCTGCTCTTGATAATAAAGGAACTTTGCCCGGAGTTGAACTATATTTTCCAGCCTTTTCTTCAATTAGCTCATCATCCCACCATACCGTACTATTTGTTGTTTGATCAAAATATCCCCGGATGCTATAACGCCGATAATTATTAGCCGATTCATAATAATAAGAAGTGCCGGTAAGGCTATCACCACTCTGAATAATCTTAACTTCTACCTTTTGCTTATTGATTTTTCCATGCCATACACCCGTTATCATTTGCGCACCGGAAATGAAATTGCTGAAGCTCAGGATAGTAACCAATACAAGGGAAACTACGAAGGTTTTTTTCAAACAGGTTTCAGTTTAGTTAGGGTTAGAACGGTTGCGGAACGATAATATTTTACTCAAAATGGTTAAACAAACCCTAATGCAATACTGTTTTTATTCTGAACTTTATAGCATGGCATATCCAACTATTGAATTAACAGAAGCCTTGCGGGAAACCGGCCGCCGCTTGCGTAACGGAGCCCCTTATTCATGGGGCAATCATGGTTCCTGTAATTGCGGGAATTTATTGCAGGTAGTTACCCGGTTAACAAAAGAGGATATTCTCCGCCATGCACATACCGGCATTGGTGAGTGGACCGAACTGGCGGAAGAATACTGCGGCGTTACTAATACACCTGTTGACCTGATGATTTCGCACCTGCAGCAGCTAGGACTAACGCCAACGGACATACACAACCTGGAATACCTGGAAGATAAAGAAGTACTCGATCATTTGCCTGGTGGTTTTCGCTGGCTGAAAAGAAATGTAAGAGAAGATGTAATTCTATATTTTGAAACATTTGCCGCTTTACTGGAAGAAAAATTGGTACAGCCCATACAGGTCAACTATAACCAGTTTGCCCTGGAGAAAGAGATTTCCTGACTCGTATTTTATAATGAATAGAATCGATGTTCAGGATTTCCGCTACGCTCTTTGTATTCTTTGCCGCCTTTACGTGAAATTTTACTTTGTCATGCTGCTTCATTCCATAAATGGCATTAGCATATGATTGATAAGAACAAATTTTCAATTCTAGTTCAAAAACATCAGCCGGGTTTTGCTTCGGTTGTTCCATTTAACCCGCTAACTGATAAATTACTGTCACTCGATTTTTCTAAGAACAACAAAGACCTCACTGATGAAATATTAAATGATACCAACTTGTTTTCTGATTATATCAGTAGCAAAATAAGAAAAGCCGGTTGCAGGTATGGTATTGGCGGTTATGCAGAACATCGTACCGTGTATAGCAGAAGCAGGCATTTTGATTCACTCAATGGAGAAGAACCCCGGAGGTTACATCTTGGTGTAGATATCTGGGGAGAAGCAAATACAGCTGTTATTGCTCCTTTGGATGGAATCGTTCACAGTTTCGCTTTCAATAATAATTTTGGGGATTACGGTGCTACAATAGTCCTATCACATAGTATTGATGGAATTACATTTCATAGCTTATATGGTCATCTCAGTTTAAATTCATTAAATAACTTACAGGAAGGTCAACTTATAAAGTGTGGTGAAGTGTTTGCGGAATTTGGAGTGCAATTTGAAAACGGTCAATGGCCACCGCACCTGCATTTGCAATTAATTATTGATATGGGGGGAAGGAAAGGTGATTACCCAGGGGTTTGTAAATTTTCTGAAATGGATCAATATATTCTTAATTCACCGGATCCGGCCCTGCTATTGCCTTTTTTCCAATAATTGTATTATTGTTTTAAGTAATATTAGTTTACAACTTTGTTTTAATAATTGTTTACAGATTTATTATTACTGGATTTTTTGTTCTGATATTTTATTTACTTTACGTCCGGTTATCGTATCCCACCTTAGGCATTCTTTCGAATAACAGAACAGTTTTAAAATTTAAACACTAAACAACTATGTCATTCAACATTCTGGATGCAGTAAAAGGGTATTTGACACCAGACCTCATTACTAAAGCAAGTTCTTTTCTTAATGAAAGCGAAAGTGGTGTCAATAAAGCATTATCGGGTATTGTTCCAACAGTGCTGAGCGGATTTGTCAATAAGGCGGGTAGCAGTAATCAAGATGCAAACAACATACTGGATATTGTACAGAGCGCATACAATTCCGGAACTACAGGTGGATTAGGAAATTTTTTTAGCGACGGGGGTAGCCTGATTAATAAAGGGCTTGGCCTGGTTCAGACATTATTTGGCGATAAACTGAATAGCCTTATCAGTTCTATCTCTTCTTTCGCAGGTATTAAGAATTCATCAGCGGGCTCATTATTTAGTATTGCGGGGCCTCTGGTAGCAAGTGTATTAGGTAAGCATTCGTTAGATATGAATATGAGCGCTTCAAGCCTTTCTTCTTTTTTACACGGGCAAAAAACAAATATCCTTAGTATGCTGCCTGCCGGTTTATCAGGTATTACCAGTGTACTCGGTTTAAGTAAGTTAGGTGATGCGACACAAAGTGCTGTAAAGAATACCACCAAATATGTAGATGAAACAGTTCATAATGCAAAGCCTGGTACCAACTGGTTACTTTGGTTATTGTTATTGGCATTACTGGCATTAGCTGTCTGGTATTTTGCAGGTAAGGGCTGCAAAAACACAGAGCCGGCCACAACTGTTACGACCACAGAAGATACAGCTACTATTAAACCTGTTGAAAAAGTTGTAAGTGCAATTAAAGGTGCGTTGGACAGCATTGGCAACTTTATCTATGATGTAGGAAATGAGAAAGAAATTAAACTCACTGACGGCACCGTATTGAAAGTAGGAGAAAATAGTACAGAAGCAAAATTGTTTTCAATGTTAAGCGACCCCTCATTTAATATTGATACAGTAGACAAAACAAAAAATTGGTTGGTACTTGATCGTGTTTATTTTGAAACAGGAAAAGCTGTGCTCACTGCAACATCTCAGGCACAGGTTAAAAACTTAGCTGCTATTTTGAAAAATTTCCCAAAAGCTTCTATCAAGCTGGGCGGATATACAGATAATACAGGAGATGCAGCAATTAATAAATCAGTATCTGATGCAAGGGCAAAATCTGTGGCGAAAGAATTGATAAAACTTGGGGCAGGTGCAAAACAGGTAAAAGAGGCAGTTGGATATGGACCAGAATTTCCGGTTTGCCCGGCTAATGATACCCCAGAATGTAAAGCTCAGAACAGAAGGGTTGATTTAAAAGTGGCTTCAAAGTAAGTTGAACAATACAATAGATAATAAAGGCTGACTTATATAGGTCAGCCTTTTATTTTTAATCTCTGCTATTCTATAGAAAAACTTTCACCAAATCTTCCCATTCCTGTTCTAATGAAACAGATGGCCTTTTTCTACCGGCACGGTTATACCAGTAATCAGCATTCCATATATCACCTTCTTTGCGGTGGAGATATGCATGAATCCATGCGGCATCTTTATCTTCTACATCCTGTATTATAGTATGCGATTTTTGCCAGTCACCTTTTTTGTCATACCAGAGGGATTCAAGATATACGGAAATGCCTTTTGGAATGGTATTGCTTGCTTTAAATTCTTCGATTGTCATACTGCAAAAATAGCGGCATTACAAAAAGATACTTGCCCGCTTTCATAGATTTTATTTTAATTGGCACTATAAACAGTTGCAAACGTTTTGGCAAAATCTTCCAGTTTTACATTACCCAGTTTTGATGGATGGTGCTTCCAGTAGTCTTCGTTCATTTTTCCAGAATTCACCGCGTTGCCCATTTCAACAAAGTTCTTTGCAATCTCCTCTGGTAAACCCGCACCGAGCATTCCCTGTAAAGCATCAGCATCACTGAAAGTCACCCAGGGTAATCCGGGTTTGTTTATCGCTTTACCAATTGTTTCTGCAACTTCGGTAGCATATTTCTCATCACTTGAAATATAACGGACAGAGTTACCTGTAAAATTCAGCTTTGTTAACTCTTCAAATGCCACATCTGCAATATCATCGGGGTGAACCAATACCAGTTTTAAATCCTTTCCGCCAAAATTACTGCCAATAATGCCTGCATTTTTAACGAGACCAACACTTGAGAGGAAGTTGGTATAGAAATAAGCAGGGCGAAGGTGTTTCATGTTAACACCAGCCTTGTTTAATGCCTGCTCTGCACGATATAAGCCAGATACCGGGCCTACGCCATCCGGCAAATGAGCGCCAATGCTGCTGAGGTTTACAACATATTTTACTCCGGCTGTTTTTATAGCTTCCGCATAATTTTTACCAATCTGGCCGATCCATGCTTTCCAGTCTGCAGGTGCAAAGTTTGGAGGGATCATTGTATAAACGGCATCTGCACCTTTAAATGTTTGACTTAAAAAAGAAACATCCTCAATAGAGCCGATCGCTGCTTTTGCACCTTTTGCAACCAGTTCTTTCAGGTTTTCAGGATTACGACCGATAACAGTTACTTCATGACCTGCCACTACTAATTTTTCTGCCAGTGGTTTTGAAATGTGGCCGGCGCCACCTGTGATTACATATTTCATATTGTATAGTTTTAATTTTATTTGTATATACAAATATAAAGTTAAAAAAATTTAATCGACCAGTTTATCAGCTGCTTTGTTTAAAACCTGTACGATTTTGCGGGATTCTTCTTTTCCCATCAGGGTCGTATGTTCCCGGTAAAAATTACCAATACAGGTTTGCATTTTCGGATATAATTCTTTTGCTTTTGGTGTTGGGTAAACATTAGTTACTTTTCCTTCCGTTGTACGAACTACTAATTTTTTTTCTTCCAGTTTTTCAATCAAACGGGTAATAGTACTGGGTTGCAACTGTAAGTGCTCTGCCAGTAACCCGGGCTGAATGCCCGGTTCGTCAATTACTGTCATCAGCAGGTAGCCATGACTTGGAGAAAGGCCGACAGGCTTCCAGTTTTCCACTGCCAGCTTTTCTATTTTTCGTGCCAATGCGTTGGACGAAAAATAAAGACATTGACTAAAACGGCTTCCCGATACATTCATGACGGGGCAAAGATAAGACTATTTTAGTTGTATATACAAGTATTTTTTGAAAAACCCGTTAAATGGAATTTGAATAACCTTTTCAAGCGTTGAACTGTACAAACAATAATCTGGAAGTCAGGATAAATTGCAGTTAATTTGATTTAAATAATTAGCAGGATGCGGTATCTATTCATGTTGGTTACACTTATCGTTGGGGCATTAATGCCGGTACAGGCTATATTGAATACAAGATTGGGAAAGCAAATCGGAGGTCCTTTAATGGGGTCGCTAATGAGTTTCCTGGTAGGATTGATTTGTTTATTCATTCTGAATCTGGCAGCTAACTATTCTGCAGTAGCCCAACTAAAACCATCTGCAACGAGCCCATGGTATATCTGGCTCGGGGGCATACTCGGAGCAATTTTCGTTGGTTATATAACCTATGTTAATCAGCGCCAGGGCATGGCCCTGACTTTTGCATTAGCCGTAAGCGGGCAAATTTTTGCATCGCTGTTAATTGATCATTATGGTTTGCTGGGTTCTGCTATAAGAACGATAAATTTGGAGAAAATAGCGGGCGCAGTTTTAATAATTACCGGTCTTGTTTTAATTAAAAAGTAAAAATTTAAAATGAAAAACGGGACATTTCCGGTCTTTTGATTTTTTACTTTTTAATTTTGATTTTCAAATGAGTAACCCCAACCTGAATACAGAACATTCACAACTCAGCGCATCGGATAAGGAATTTGAAAACACGATCCGCCCCGGCCATATCAGCGATTTTGCAGGCCAGGCGCAGATTATCGAAAACCTGAAAATATTTATCAAAGCTGCCAAGATACGTGGTGAAGCGCTGGACCATGTTTTATTTCATGGGCCTCCCGGTTTAGGAAAAACAACTTTGTCAAGAATTGTAGCGAATGAATTGGGCGTAAATATAAAAGAAACATCGGGTCCGGTAATTGAAAAGCCGGGCGATCTTGCCGGGTTACTTACTAATCTTGAGCCGAATGATGTGTTGTTTATTGACGAAATACATCGGTTAAGTACAGTAGTGGAAGAGTACCTGTATGCAGCGATGGAGGACTACCGCATCGATATTATGATAGACAGCGGCCCCAATGCAAGGAGTATACAACTTAATCTTAATCCTTTTACATTAATAGGCGCTACTACCCGCAGTGGTTTATTAACTGCTCCTTTACTTTCCCGTTTTGCGATTAAATCAAGATTAGAATATTATTCTGCAGAAGTACTGAAAAAAATTATACTGCGTTCTGCTGGTATATTGGGTGTTATCATCAGTGATGAAGCCGCCAGAGAAATCGCGGCACGGAGCCGTGCTACTCCACGTATTGCAAATGGTTTACTTCGTCGTGTAAGAGATTTTGCACAGGTGCTGAATGACGGACAGATTGATATCGGTATTACACAACATGCATTGAAGGCATTGAATGTAGATGAATATGGTCTAGATGATATGGATAATAAAATCCTTCAAACCATTATTGAAAAATTCAAAGGAGGTCCGGTTGGTATTACTACTATTGCCACTGCAGTAGGTGAGGAAGCAGGTACATTGGAAGAAGTGTATGAGCCTTTTTTAATTCAGGAAGGTTTTTTGCAACGTACACCCCGTGGAAGAGAAGTAACACATAAGGCTTATGAGCATTTAGGAAAAAAACCATTTGACAAACCAGGCGAGAATCTTTTATTTTCCTAGACAAAGAACAAATGAATTGAAAATAAAATGGGATCAGCAATATCCTGCTAATCCCATAAATCTTATAAATCCTAGTTCAGACAACTATTGTACCACCAACCTGAACCCATTACCATGAATATTCACAATCTCAATCTTCTCATCATCTTTCAGGTATTTTCTTAGCTTGGCGATGTATACGTCCATGCTACGGCCGTTAAAGTATGTATCGCTACCCCATATTTTTTTCAATGCCTGGTCTCTCGGCAGTAAATCATTCATATGCTCAGCCAGCATTTTCAGCAACTCATTTTCCTTAGGCGATAATGTTTGTGTAATACCGCCATGTGTTAACTGGCGCAACTTAGGATTGAAATGATAGCTGGCGAGATCAAACTCTTTGTTCTCACTTTCTTTATTCATTTCTTCGTTGCGCTTCAGGATTGCTTTGATCTTTAAAAGCAGCACTTCACTATCGAAGGGTTTTGTTATATAATCGTCCGCTCCGAGTTTATATCCCTGGATAATATCTTCTTTCATCGTCTTTGCGCTCAGGAAGAAAAGGGGGATATCCGGATCTACGTCGCGTATTTCTTCAGCAAGTGTAAATCCATCCATATTCGGCATCATAACATCCAGCAGGCAGAGTTCAAATCTTTCACGCTGAAAAGCAGCGAGGCCGAGGCGGCCATCTCTTTCCAGTGTTACATCGTAATCGTTCAATTCAAGATAATTCTTCAGTACACTTCCTAAATTCGGGTCATCCTCGCATAATAATACTTTGGGTTTCTTTCCTTCCATGGTAGGTAATTTTATTTCTTAAAGTTATTCTTTTTACCGGGAGGTTCAATATTCCTCTTTTCAAAAGACAAAAATTTAAATGTAGACGCACAAATAAATATAAATCACTTGCCAAAACTGAACCGGCGTGCATAATGTTTTGTTAAGAGTCTTATTAAGAGCAAGGCATGCCATATCTCGAAAATCCAAACTGTTTAAGAGATCTTTCGCTTTACATTTGCAGTTTCTAATCAAATTTATCATGCATATTACACCCGATAATCGTTTGAAAAAATTAATTGTAATTGGCGACAGGCTCCTGATAAAACCAGCAAAGCCCGATGAAAAAACTGCGAGCGGCTTATACCTGCCACCCGGTGTACAGGAAAAAGAAAAAGTGCAACAAGGTTATGTGATTAAAGCCGGCCCCGGCTATGCCATTCCTATGCCCGTGGAAGAAGAAAGCTGGAAACCGGAAGAAGAAAAAATTAAGTATGTGCCCTTGCAGGCCAAGGAAGGCGACCTGGCTATATTCCTGCTCAGCGGGGCTACTGAAGTGATGTATGAAAATGAAAAATATTTTATTGTACCTCAAAGTGCAATACTGATGCTGGAAAGGGAAGAAGATTTATAAACTATTGCCTATTGGAATGTAGATCCTCATGCAATTTTCAAGTCTGCAACGATTTTTCAATGTTGGATTTCTTAATTCGCTATGAATTAACTGCTGCGGATTATATTTTTTGAAATAGGAGTGATGGGGGTTCGGTATATACTAAAGAAAACCCGATGAAGGTAAAAGATAAGGGCAATAAAAAATTGAAATATGGAGCCGATCAAAATTGTTGAGTACCAATCCCATCATCAGCCTTATTTCGAATCCTTCAACCGTGCATGGATCGAAAAGATGTTTGTGATGGAGCCGGTAGATGAATGGGTATTGACGAATCCGGGCAAAGCAATACTCGAAGCCGGTGGCGCCATACTCATGGCCGAGTATAATGGTACGGTGGCTGGCACCGTTGCTTTGCGCAAAGTGGATGACAAAACATATGAGTTTACAAAAATGGCCGTTGATGAAAATTTCAGGAGGTTAGGAATTGCTGAAGCGCTTAGCTATGCAAGTTTTGAAAAGGCAAAAGAGCTGGGCGCCACCCGCGTTATCCTGTACTCAAATACAAAAAATGCAGGGGCGATAAAATTGTATGAAAAGATAGGCTTTGGTCATGTACCTGTGGAGCCGGGTGCATACGAGCGGGCCAATGTAAAAATGGTGATTGATATAAGTAAGTCAACACAAGAGTAAAAGTCTTGACAGCAGTTCCATACCAAGGCCTCTGTTAAAGAACTTAAAAGTATCTGTAAATATGAGTTAAGCCTTATTCTTTCACTGGTTTAAAATGATCTTAAGGAAGTGCTACATGGTGTCAGTGCCGGAAATTATTTATTCAAAATAGTAGCAGGCGGAGTTCCGTGATTGCCAATCCTTTTTCATTTTATCGATTTTTATTTCTTGCCAAACCTGTAACTTTCCCAAAACTTTTCTATGGCGAATAATGATGCTTTTCTGAAAGCAGTAAAAGATGGGTATACTTTTAAAGGCGATGCTGTAAAAATTGGTGTGGGTATGCTGGACGGCCAGGTCGTAACAGGGGCAGATGTTTTTCTTCCTCTGAAGACAATGAACCGGCATGGATTGATAGCGGGTGCTACCGGTACCGGCAAAACGAAAACATTGCAGATGATCAGTGAATGCCTGAGCGATGCAAGTGTGCCGGTTGTATTGATGGATATAAAAGGTGACCTGAGCGGCATCGCGGCTGCAGGAACAGTAAATGATAAAATAACAGACCGTTACCAAAAACTAGGTATTCAATATAAACCTGCAGCTTATCCGGCCGACCTGCTTACATTAAGCAACGAAAAAGGAGTGCGGTTAAGGGCCACAGTGAGTGAATTCGGCCCGGTATTGCTTTCGAAAATTCTTGAATTAAATGATACACAGGGCGGGTTTGTAGCGATGATCTTCAAGTACTGCGATGACAATAAACTTCCCCTGCTTGACCTGAAAGACTTTATCAAAGTGTTGCAATATGTAAGCGACGAAGGAAAAGCGGAAATGGAAAAGTCGTACGGTAAGATATCTACTACTTCTACAGGGACTATCCTACGGAAAGTAATCGAACTGCAGCAACAAGGCGCTGACGTTTTCTTTGGCGAAAAAAGCTTTGAAGTAGACGACCTGATGCGCATCAGTGATGACGGCCGTGGTATGGTTTCAATAGTGCGGGTTACCGACTTACAGGACAGGCCTAAATTGTTTTCAACATTTATGTTGCAGATGCTTGCAGAGTTATATGCTACCTGTCCTGAAGAAGGCGACCTGGATAAGCCAAAG
>JAFDYH010000024.1 GCA_018267535.1 Bacteroidota bacterium | reverse complement strand
ATGGTTTCCTGGTTAAAATATTGTAATTGGCCTAACTCGCGTTGGGAGCGGATGATTTCTGTACGATTAAAAAGATCGCCCGGTATTGTTCTTAGCTCGCGGCGGATGACATGATCTTTGGTTTTCTCATTTCCTGAAATGGTGACATTTTTTATACGGGCTTGCGGACCTTCAGAAATTCTTATTTCATGGTCAATTGTATCATTATAGACCTTTGTTTCTACCGGCTCAACATGAAAGAAGAGATAACCGTCATCCTGGTATAGCTGGCTGATATCTCCACCTCCGTCAGCCGACATTTGCTTTCCCAGCCTTTTGTTTAAAGTCGCCAGGTTGTATATATCGCCTTTGTTAATACCAAGGATATAATTGAGTATTGAGTCCGAATATTTGCTGTTTCCCTTCCATGTTACGTTACCAAAATAATACTTATGGCCTTCTTCTAATTTAAGATCAACGTTCAGGTTACCATTTTTTGTGGTATATGTTGTATCTCCTAAAATTATCGCATCGCGGTAGCCAAGGGAGTTATAGTAATCAAGGATCTTTCCTTTATCCTCTTCGTATTTTTTTGCGTCAAACTTTGCAGCGTTAAAAAACTTAGGACGGAAATAAGGGTCAAGAAAATTCAATGTTTTTGAACCCGATAAAAATCCCCAATCCTTTATATAATCCTTGAACGTTTGTTTGTGCGTAGCGCCATAGGGGCTTTTATCCGTTTGTGAATAAATAGTCAGCCTCCCGGTCTCTTTTGTCCCTTTCATTTGTTTCTTCAGCTTCAATGCAGAAACATTTTCATTGCCGAAGAAATTGATATCATTAATTTTTACTTTCTTTCCTTTATCAATATAGAAATTCAGTGAATTCGAATTCGCAAACTGCGGATCAGGCTTTTCTTCAATTCTTACTTTTACGTTTTTATAGCCTTTGTCGGCATAAAACTTTGTAATTACCTCAATGGCCCGCCTTCTTGTATTTTCTGTAATGATTGTTTGTTTTGTCAGCTGTATTTTGGTAGTAAGGTCATCCGCTTCTGATTTTTTTGCACCTATAAATTTGAAGTTACCTAACCTGGCTCTTTCCTGAACATTGAGTTCAATACTGATTTTATCACCGTCTATCGCAGTGACATAAATCTGTACACCTGAAAAAAGTTTCTGTCGCCAGAGGTTTGAGATTGCTTTTGAAAAATTATTTCCTCCCGGGTGATTTACTTTATCGCCAACCTGCAGACCGGAAATGGAGAGTACAATGGAAGTATCCAGGTACTTTATACCGGTAACAGCTATATGTGAAATTGTATATTCTTTTGGTGTCTTGGCGTCCTGCCATTCCAGTAAACGGGGATCAACCGAAGTTGGTTTTGTTGTATCAGTCTCCTGTGCACACGCTGATTGCAAAGAGAAAGCGGCCATTATCACTACACAAAAACGAATAAAATATCGCTGCATGGTTGGTTGTTCAGATCAGTCAGAAAATTTTCAATAACCCTTAATTCCGGGTTGCAATTAGTTCATATTCTGTTTATAAAACAAACCGGAAACTTTGTTCCGGCGGCAAATTAACGGTAAATATTAAAAGTGTTTGTTAAAGAAAGGCGGAGAACTGGGAATGTCATGTCAGCCAGGAATTCCTTTGCGCTTACCTAATTAATCAATGTTTCTCCTCCTATCTGCTCACTGGTTTTTCCAAATCTCCTCTCCCGGTTTTGATAATCCAGGATAGCCTCATACAGGTTTTCCTTTCTGAAATCAGGCCAGCGGACATTAGTAAAATATAATTCGGCATAAGCCAGCTGGTACAGCAAAAAATTACTGATCCGGTACTCGCCACTTGTTCTTATCATTAATTCAGGGTCTGGGAAGGCACTGGTACACAGGTATTGCTGCAGGGTATCCTGGTTAATTTCCTCAATATTCAATTTGCCGCTTTTTACCTCAAAGGCAATGCTTTTTACGGCATTCAGCAATTCCCAACGGCCACTATAGCTCAGGGCCATTATTAGGTTCAGGCCTGAATTATTTTTTGTAAAATCGAGAGCCTCATTCAGCTCTTTACGGGCATAATCCGGCAACATGCTCATATCACCGATTACATGCAGGCGAATATTGTTTTTATGCAGGCTTTCTACTTCGTTGCGGATTGTGTTGACAAGCAGTTCCATTAAGCCGACTACTTCGTATTGAGGCCTGTCCCAGTTTTCGGTAGAAAAGGCATATAAAGTAAGATATCCAATCCCCATTTCCGCACATCCTTCCACAATATTTCGTACACTTTCAACACCATGAAAATGTCCGAACAGGCGGTCCTGACCCTGCTCTTTCGCCCATCGGCCATTTCCGTCCATGATAATTGCAATATGGTTGGGAAGCCTGTTTTTATCTATTTTTTGTAATAGTTGTGACATGATTTGCTTACCCGGGCTGGGTTGGGGCGCTCAAAGGTAATGAAATAGATGAGGCCTAAAGCAAGAATGTGAATATCAATTGGCCGTTGGGCAACGATAAGACTGTAGATTTAATGTAATATAAAATACCGCAGTGGCAAACTGGTCTTTTTGCTGGCTATTGCCTCGCTGCCTTCCGGGAATTCCAATAGCTTCACCTGTTTCATATGATCTGTCGCTAAGCAACTGAGCCGGAGAGGCACTTCCATCGGGCAATTTTGGAAAAACAGAAGGATCAACATAGGTCTTACTTACATCATCAATGTAATCTGTTGTTGTAAAACGATGTACTATTTCGAATCCGATATTTAGTTTCCTGTTTACAGAATACTTAAAGCCAACTCCAAAAGGAACACTGAATGCCATAGGGTTATAGGGTTTACGATCAGGGTATAAAGCGCTTCCCTGCCCTTCTGTATTTAATGAACGTAAATTATACTTCTTGCCGCCGAGATAGGCAAAAGGGTCATAATTGAAAACACCTGCACCTAAGGTTACGTAAGGGGTAAAATTATAGCCCGGCTCACCTGGCATAAAACGAAAAAAATTGAAATCGCCTTGCAGGGAAAGCTCCCATATATTGCTGTTGAAACTAAGATTCCGGCGATGCATGTATTCGTTATCGGTATTGTAAATGTCAGAATAGCCCACCCTTGCATAATTTGCGCTTAGCCTTGCTGCGATATAATTCCCAAAATTTTTACGAAAAAAAATGCCCGCAGCTAATTTAGGTCTGTTGATTCTTGCCCTAGTGTTCAAGTCGCCAAAATAATGAGCAGCGCCGACGGAAACCCCGAATTCGCCTTCCTGCACCGTTTCATACTGGGCAAAGCCGATAATTGGAAAGAAGAGGAGAGCCGTAACTACAAGTCGTTGAAACATAGCCGCAAAATAAGATTTCAGTACTATTAAACGAAAAAAAGAGAATTTTCTTGCTGATACAATCCGTTAATTACGTTTATCGAGGCCCCATGTCAACTTATTACGCAGCGTTTGAAGAAAATTGTTTTCGTTTAGTCTTACAAGGCTGAGGTGAAAAGATTCCTTGCGAACGGCCAGCTGCACATCCCGGCTTACAATTTCCCTGCGGGAGTCCAGGGCGCAAATAATCTGCTCCGAACGGCTTTCAATTTCAAATGAGATAATATTATCATCGGGTACGATTATGGGCCGTACATTAAGATTGTGCGGGGCTACGGGCGTTATGACAAAACTTCCTGATTCCGGAAAAACAATCGGGCCATTACAGCTTAAAGAATACCCGGTAGAGCCTGTAGGTGTGGCTACAATTAATCCATCAGCCCAGTAGGTATTCAGGAATTCGCCATTAAGATAGGTGTGGATTTTAATCATAGGCTCTGTATCTCTTTTATGAATGGCGAACTCATTCAGTGCATAAGGAACCTGGCCGAAAAGTGATTGATCCGAATCGACGTGGATCATTGTCCTTTTATCAATAACAAAAGCCCGCTTACCCATGGATTGGACAGCTACTGTAAGTTCATTACGACCAATACCTGCCAAGAATCCTAATCGGCCAAAGTTGATCCCCATAACAGGGATGTTTTTATCTCTTACCAGCGTTACGGTATCTAAAAGAGTACCGTCTCCCCCAAAACTTATGATAAAGTCAATATCTCCGTTCAGGTCTTCAGAAGAGTTAAATGTTGCTGCTGATAAAGGAAGGTTTATTTTATTTTGAATCTGCTCAAAGAAAGAGCAAAATATGACCGGTTGAATTTTATGCTTATACAATTCATCAAAAAACAATTGTATGTCGCTGTAATAATCTTCTTCTATAACGCGGCTGTAAATAGCGACCTTCATGCTGTAGGTTTAGAAACTTGAATTCCTGTTGTGTAAATATAACCCGTTTTGACCTATCTGATTGAAGGACCATTCCAGCTTTAATGTAAAATCATATAAGGTTAATATGTCTAGTCCAAGGCCTCCGGAGTAAAGCATTTTATTGGTTAAAGGGTTATTGTTTCTGTCATCCGGGTTATGAGCATAACCAGCATCGCCGTAGATTTTTGCAAAAATGCGAACAGGAATTACTCCTGATGTCCTGAACCGGTTGGGAGGAATATTTATTTTAAAATTAAAAACTTCCCTTGCAATCGATGTTTCGATAGTTCCGCCAGCCACACCATCCATCACATAATATTCATACCCCTGCATAATCAGATCGCCATAGCCGAGAAGTTGCTGATAAAAATAAGGTTGCTGAAAGGGAAGTTTTAAAGTAGCATTTGCTCTTATGCCCAGATAAGTTTTTGGAAAGAGGATATAATTGGCAGAGCCTTTCAGGTTTAATTGCCACAGGTTAACGTCTTGGTTCAATCCTTTTTTAATGACGGATACTTCTGCCGCATATCCTTTTGTAGGGTAGGGAATATAATCAAGGTCAAAATAGCTCATTGTGTAGTAAAACTCTGGATAGCGGATGGATGATTGACCAAACCGGAAATAACTGGGGTTTAATTTCAGTATGGTGTCGCTGATATTTTCTTGGCTGAAGGCAATACCAAAGCGATGCCTTGTTTTAATTGCCTTGCGATAAGTAAGCTCTCCATACGCCCGGAAAAAGGAACGGATGAACCTGCTTTGGTCTTTATAAAACATCTGCTTATTATCCTCGGTAATATAGTTTACTTCCCTGTTCTTACCAATGTCCATTCCAACATTCATTCCCCACTTTAATTGCTTATCTATATAAAGTCTGTCGTAATTAAAAGATAACTGTTTTGTATAACCGTTAATCAGCCAGACCCTCAGCTTGTCATTAAAGCCAGTGAAGTTGTTGTATAGCAGCTTCACCCCATAATTTATCCTTGTAAGACTCAATTTATTTTCAACGATCCACTGGTTCCAGTTGCGGTCAACAGTTTTAAAATAAGGGATAGGGAAAATATACCAGCGTTCTTTTACATCCACCATTACATCTACATAATATCCATCTATACTTTTTAAGGCGACAATTACTTCATGAAATAAAACAGTGTTCATTAACTGTCGCCGCGCATCTTCAAATTTTTTTACCAGGTCCTGCAGGCGGAAATGATCTCCCGACTTGAAGGGAATCTCACGCAAAATAATCTGCGGCTTGGTTTTTTTATTTCCTGTAACTGAAATAGAGCGGACTATAAAGGGGGCATCATGATTGGCTGTATCAGCATGCTGAAACTGTGCTTCCGTTTGTTGTAATACAGTCGTATCCTGCCCCTCTGCTGCCATACTGCAGCAAGATGCAAGTGATAATATCAATATCAGGCGATATTTCTTAACCCACTTTATCACTCAATCTCAAAATGACAATAATTACTTGTTTAGGAAAACTTTTTAATGGTTTGTTTAGTAAACGGGGGCTTAAATTTTCAGGTAATTCATAAGGTTGTCATAATTACTCTTTAGCTCGTTTTCGTATAACTCTTCTCCAAAATAGTACTTTACATTATACTCATAGCGCTGAAAAGTAGCAACAATATCTGATATTTCCGGCTTATCCACTTTAATTGTTACCTGAGTAAGACCGGTTTTGGGATCGGTAGTAGTATTCAACTGCTTTATTTGAGCGTCGTTGGATTCGATAATCCGGCTGATGGCGTTAAACGAATAATCCTTGGCTTCCATTTCCAGCACAATAAGGCCCCCGGGTTCGTTAATATTCATAAAAGCAGATGCCTGTTTTAGTAAATCGGCATATGCAACAGTGCCTGTGATTTCATTTTCTTCATTTACTACTGGCACCACACTATAGCCATTTTCAACAGCCAGCTTTACAGCCTGCAAGAAATGCTCGTCTTCTTTCACACTATGTACAGAAAAAGATTGCTGAAGAGTAGATAGTTCAGCCGTATCATTATCTGCCTGCAATAAGTCGTCTTCGCTGATGAGTCCCGCAAATTTGTCGCCGTCTACAATCGGAAGGTGAGATACATGACTTTCATTCATCATTTGCAGAGCCTGGTAGACCTTGTCATGCAAGTGAAGGTAAGGTAGTACTTGTGAATGAAGGTCTCTTGTTAACATGGATAGCGGCCTTTTTATTCAACGAGACAGCAACGTTCATGTAACTGTTGCAGGCTCATTGAGTTTTTTCAAAAATTTAAGTAAGATCGCATTAAATTCATCCGGCACTTCCATCATCGGCGCATGCCCGCACTTATCAATAAAATGAAGTTCACTGTTCGGAATCAATTTATTAAACTCCCTGGCTACAAATGGGGGGGTAATAGAATCATTATTTCCCCAAATTAATAACGTTGGTTGTTTGATTTGATTGAGTTCCTCACCCAAATTATTTCTGATGGCACTTTTTGCCAGTGCTATTATTTTAATTGCTTTGATCCGGTTATTTACAATACCATATACTTCGTCTACCAACTCTTTTGTTGCTGTCTTTGGATCGTAGAATGTCAGTTCAGTCTTGTTTCTTATATATTCGTAATCGCCCCGTTTAGGATAACTATCCCCCATACCGCTTTCAAATAGCCCTGAGCTACCGGTAAGGATCACTGATTTTATTTTTTCAGGGTGTTTCAATACATGCACCAGCGCTACATGTCCTCCCAAAGAATTACCCAGCAGATGGATGTCTTTATAACCCCTTGTTTCAATAAATTTATTGACAAATTTAGCCAGGCCGCCAACCGATGTATGTAATATATCCAGGTCAAACAAAGGCAACAAAGGCACTACCACCTTATTATGGTGACGGAAATACTCAATCAGGTCCTGGAAATTGCTTAGGGCCCCAAACAGTCCATGCAACAGCACCAATGGTTCTCCATCGCCTTCTTCAATAAACCTGAACTTATCCTGCTGTTTTACTTCGTACTGCATCGCAACCTGTATGGTTAATTTTTGCTAAAATAAAAGATTTGGGGCAAAAATGCTATGGAATTGATTAGCAACAAACTATTTTTTAGTTTACCGGCTTTGCTTGTTCAGAAATAGTACTAAAAAAAGATTCTAATTGACTGAACATGCCTTTGAAAAAGGGTATCACAACTGCAAAGCCATCAATTGCTTTTGGCCCCCAGGGCTGTATAAAGCCCCATGTTTTTGACCCGCTGATTGTTTCGGGTTTTAAAAAATTCATTTGCCGGGCATAAAACAAAATGACACTGAAAATAGTAATGTATAATATGGCATAAACAATTATACCCCCTATTCTGTTCACCCAGCCAAGCAATACCATTTCTACCGCTTTCTGTAAAAGAGCTGCAGCCCACCGCACCGCTATTACAACCAATATGAAAACAAGAATAAACGAAACTACCGGCAGCCATTTATCCGAAATATTTACAGC
>JAFDYH010000249.1 GCA_018267535.1 Bacteroidota bacterium | reverse complement strand
CATCCTGGTCGCCGGATGGCAACAGTACAACTTTATTGGAAATTTTCTTTTTGATCGCGTCCCATTGTGTTGTGTATTCGTATTGCTCCTGAATTGATTTGAGTGCACGGGCGATAGTGCTTTGCCCGCCCCAGGCGGTTATAAAAAGTTTACCGGGCTTATCATCAAGGATTAATGATTTGATGAGATCGGAGCCAGGAGAGTTCTTAGAAATATCTCCATCAAATTCAATATTGCCAAAGCGGATTTTTGATTTCAAAATATCCGGTGATGGATATAGCGGATTATGCAACTTTAAATTCGGGTACACTTTCCCGTAAGCTTCCACAGCATCATGAATAAACCGTTCATCCTTCGACCAGCGCCAGGAAGTACAGGGACAGGTATCTAAGCCAAAACGTGCATATTCCCTGCCGGGAACATACCATTTGGTTCCCCTGCCATCTCCTTTCCAATGATAACCGCTGCTGGCATAAATAAGACCTTCCACCTCTACATCGCTGCTATATAATAAAAAACGAATGAGGGAATTATTATCATCCAGTTCCGGATCCGCGGTAATGATAATGCGGGGTTTTATTTCCTTATTTGGTTGAGCATGCACAGTATTGGCAACAAAACATAAAGTTGCTAATGCTGCAATAAACTGCTTACTGAATTTTGATACACTTTTTTTCATACTGTCAGCTTGTTATGATCAATTCAATTTGATTATCTTTTAAGCCTGTTTGTGTTTTTCATCAATACCGGAGTCAGTAATAATATAGTCGATTAGTGAGAGTGCACCTAAACTGGCGAGTGAAGCTTTCCCCATTTTTGTAGAGTCCGCAACGAGGTACGTGGTTTCAGCTGCATCAATCATCACCTTCTTTACAACGAGGCCACTGATTCTTGGATAGGTAAGCCCTGCTTTCAGTGATATGCCTGCTGTGGCAAGAAATAATTTCTGGACATGAAGATTTTTGAAAAACTCAGCGGCTTTTTGCCGGTTAATGATAATGTGGGCGGCTTGAATTCACCGCCAGTTACAATAACCCCGTTGCCTGAATCGAGAATAATCGTATCTCTGCTTTCTATAAATTCCACACATTTAGCAACAATTAGTTCTTTTTTGTCGAAATTTTCCTGATGGTTAAATGAGAAGCTTTGAACCTGGTCTTTAATATCTTTCAGGCAGGCGCCGTTATGTTCCCGCACAATCAGACTGTTTTTTTCCAGCTTCTCAAGGTCCTGGCGAATAGTGACTTCTGTTACTTTAAAAAGCCGCGACAGGTCCATCACTTTGGCGGAGCCATCTTCCTGTAATAATCCATAAATCTTATCACACGGGTAATGGGCAAGCATTTTTCGTTTTCTTCTCTTTTAACAATATTATCGAATAAATCGAAAATAAAAAGAAAAGTGATTGAACCTATTTCAATTTGAATACAATCCCGATCTGGAAATTAGTAATGTCATATCCTGCTTCGGCATTAAACCCAAAAGCAGGTGATATAAAATAGGAAGCGCCGACAAATATCCCGGGAACAGGAATAACCTTATCATCCTGGTACAAATTATTGTCCTTGTATTCATAATGGTGAAAGCCAATACCGGCGGAGACGCCGCCATAAGTATCAAGACCTGGAACCTTCCATCCGTAATGCCAGGCGGATCGTATTGCTGCTATAAATGTACGGGTCCGGTAATCTTCCCGATATCCTTTTCTTGAAAATGATCCACCCAATTCAGGCCCTAAAGTAATTACCCCGGAACCCGCCTGCCACAATCCCCACTCTGCTGCCACTTTAGTTCCGAAAGCAGAGCGATAATAATCACCTTCGTAAGGGGCGCCAACGCCTACTCCAAGATTGAGTAAAACACTCCCCACTTTTACCGGTGTTACAGGTCCTTTGCCATGGTTGCGATGATGAGTTTGAGATGATGAAACACTCCAAATACCAAGGAGAAACAGTAAAATTTTAATTTTTTTCATGCTTTAGTTAAACAAAATTAATACCAGCAAAGCTTGATTTAATTCATTCTTTTTGAATGGGCTGGGAGTATTTATAGCCTGTAACAAAAAAGTATTATCGAAGAATATTTATTTTTTTGCTTAAAATATTTATTGATATTCAATAAATATTTATTTATATTTGTGATATCATTTTAAAACGAGTCATTATGAATATAACTACGAGGCAGGTACTTAAAATATTATTGATCGTTTCCTGGATCATCTTTATCGGTGTATGTATCGAAGCCGGAGGTTCCATCTTCAGTGCCTTTTATACATTGGTGATAAACCCTGTTAATGCTGCCACCTTCTGGGAGCTAAATGATTTGTCTGCTCTTTATAAGTTTGATCCCGGGCATTTTTTTGTGGAGACATTGCTGATTAGTATTGCCTCGGTGTTGAAAGCATGTATGTTTTACCTGATTGTAAAAATTCTGCAGGATAAAAAGCTGGATATGGCACAGCCGTTTAATAAGGAAATGAGGCTCTTCATTATTAGATTGAGCGGCATGGCTTTCGCAATCGGGTTATTTACGGGCTGGGGAGTAAAATATACTGATTGGTTGGTAAAGCAGGGAGTAAGGATGCCAGATACACAACATCTGAGATTGGGCGGCGCCGATGTATGGTTGTTCATGGCGGTTACACTTTTTGTAATTGCACAGATTTTTAAAAGAGGAATTGAAATTCAAACTGAAAACGAACTAACCGTATAACCTATGCCGATTATTGTAAACCTTGATGTAATGATGGCCAAACGAAAGATGTCATTGAATGAGCTTTCGGAAAAAGTCGGTTTGACATTGGCTAATCTTTCCATACTAAAAACCGGTAAAGCAAAAGCGATACGGTTCAGCACTCTGGAAGCAATCTGTAAAGTACTGGATTGTCAACCGGCAGATATACTAGAATACAGGGAAGAATAATTCCCGGGTAAACCCTTTATTGCGAACATACTGGTGAAATGGAATGCGCTATATCCAGGTTATATATTACTTGCTGATGTATCCTGCAAGTGCAATTTGCAAATAGTTTTTTTTTCAACAACGGAAATCATAAATAATACTTACCGGTAAATCACGGTTAATGGCACTACTGGCATACATTTATCGGTGGAAAAAATTGGGGCTTTTATTATACGGCTATGTCTAAGCGGCTACATAAAAAAGTATCACCGCAGGATATTCCTTACCGGAGTGGTAATCGAAGCGTACTCTTAAAAGACTATGAACCATTTCACCATTTAATGTTTTCATCAATAAACCGTATCAAACTTTCAGCCATCTGCCGTTGCTCTGCTTCATTTGGATGATCGGGAGTGTCTTTATAGGCAAAAAAATGCGTGTATATTTTCTTATCGTGTAAAGCAGCAACTGCCTTTTCAATATATCCCGGCCAGGGTGAACCGGGCCTGACTGCATCCATATTGCCAAGAGCGCAAATTATATGGGCGTTCGGATATTTATTCCTTATGCCTTGCACAAACAGTCGATATGACTCTATTATAAAATCTTCTGTTGGTGCTTTATCACCAAACCTTATTTTAAACTGTGGATAGTCGTACTGATTAACCAACGCATTATCATTTTGAAAAAGATTAATCACAACGACACCCGGTATTGCCTTTGAAAAATCCCATTTGCTGGTACTATCATCTGGATTTAAACGATTATACATTTCAGGCATAATCATCGTAAACCAGCTTATCATTAACCCTATTCCGCTTCTTGCAATACATGAATACTTAGCATTAAAATGTCTTGCAGTAATGGCAGCATAACTTTGATAATTATTTTCATCACCATAGGGTGTATCGCCACTATACATACCGGAACCTACGGTGATTGAATTTCCATAAAACTCCATCATTCTTTTTTTAGGGGGTATGTTAAGAACAGTTGCAGATTGTACCAATTGAAAACCATAAAACCAGGTTCTCCCCCTTTTTGCATCAGTCCGCTTAAACAGTTCAACCGTGTGTTCGCCTGCCGGTAAGCGGGAGGCTAGTGTATATAATGTTTTACTAGTATCAGGTTTAAGCACATGAATACTGTCACCGTCAATAATTACATTGTAATAGTTATATCCTCTTTCGTCCTTAAGCATCGCTTTTAGCCCAGTTCCTTTAAATCTTATTTTGACAGAGGATCCAGCCCAGTAAATTTCTGTTGCTGTAGGATTGTTCACCCCAATTCTTCCCTCATATTGAAGCAGTTTATTATGAGGGCCAATAACAGATTGCCTCTGGGAATAAGAATCAAGCGAGATTAACAGGAGAACAAAGAGCAAAGAATAGATACATTTTTTTTCAATCGTAGCCCAGTATATCTGAAAGTATTTCATACAATTATTTTGAAAGAATAATTTCTGTATCCCTGTTCAATTCCACTTTCTTTTCCATACTGCCGGTAGTGATAATATATGGAGATGAAAATTTCCTTTCCTTACCATTCACCTCATATTCCCGCAGTTCTGTTTGCAAATGGCCATTTGCATCTGTTTTTGTTTGCAGCACTACATTATTGTTTTTATCTCGAATAGTTATATCGGCATTTTTTACCGCGTTTCTATTGGCGTCCGTAACTTTTACAGTTAGTGTCCAGTAAACTGTATAGCTGTGATCCTGGTTTGAAGCATCCACCTCAAACTTTGCGTTTTCAATATTATTTGATCTGAACTCAATATTTTTTGCAATGCATTCAGTACAGTCATTTGTCCATCCCATCTTGAAGGGCTTGAATGCAGCATTCGCTGTTGCCGATTTTATAATTGTATTGCTGTAAATTTTCGTATTGATGGTTCCTCCATAAAAGGAAGCGACCCACGCGGCAGGAACATTTGTCGTGATCCTGTTGTTATAAAATCTACCTCCAAAGCCTTCTATGCCTCCACATATATAAAAAGCCGCAGTTAAAGCCTTTGACGAGAGATCGGTTTTATTTATTACAATTTCATTTCCAAAAATATCATTATCACCTCCACTGGCACTGTAATAAATTCCCCAGCACATAGGAGTGTACCGCCTGGCATCTGGATAACCATTCGCAGTGATAAAAATTTTATTGCCATACACTTTATTGCCGAAGCAGGCGCTTTTAGAACCGGGCTTTGCACGGTAATCTGCCATTCGCACAGCTGCCGTGCTGTATTCTTCATGACCATATTCACAGGTAGGAGGCGATGTTTTTATATTAAAAATATTGTTGAATATCTCGATATGACGATGCACATATATCTCGATGCCGGAACCGGTTTCCGGTTCTATGTTGTTCTCAAAAATTTTTGAACTGTCGCCCATTGCCATAATGCTGTAATGATTGGTGATCATTTGCCTGTTTACAAAATGATTGTGATGAATGCTTGATTTATTTCCCATGAATGAGAGACATCCCTGTCCTCCATTAAAGTCACAGTATGATACTTCCGAAGGAGCATCTCCTCTTAAATCAACTGCATAAAAATTAGCGTAGTGCCTGTTTATGATAAATGGGTTATCTACTTCAAAACTGCAATGCGTGATAGTAGCTTGCGGTATATCTGCTGCAATAGCGTTAATACCTGAGGTTTTTATTTTTAAATTTTCCAGAATTATTTTTACATCTTTTGCAGTTGATTGAATGCCCCATGAAACGATGCCAACGGAACCGCTTTCAATAACCCCATTTTTTATAACGATGTTACCTTCTCCTTGTATGCCCGGAACAGATTCAACCGGAGTGCCAGACGAAACATCTTTTGTGTAATCAAAAAATGCAGCAAACTCACTATTGAATAAATGATCATAATGACCCTTAGCATAAGTTTTTTCTACAATCCCAATGCCAACGTCCATAGCAGGCCGGATATCAATTTCGTCAACAAAGCAATCAGTAATGGCTTTTACACGTACACGATATTTTCCTGCCGGTAAATGATTGAGGTGCGCATATACAAATCCTCCGCCCAGGCGTGGAGCTTTGTTTTCTACAGGACAACTTACCATTGTCGTGTCGCTATATTTTGTAATGCAGCGCACTTCATTTCCGTGTTCGTCTTCTACATACACACTTACTTTCATTTGATTATTCAAATCACCGTGCATGTCTTTGTAATCAAAACCCGTTACACCACACATTGCAAAGTAAGAACGGTTGGCAAGCGAAAGGTTTACATAGGGAGAAGTAATTTCATCACCTGCTTTTAAACTCAAAATCTTTTTACCGATAAATACATGTACATCTTTTGTATTCACCACTTTTGCACCTGGCGCTTTTGAGATATTCCATCCATTAACCCCTTCTTCAAACCCTGAATTATAAATATGCTGATAATTTGCATCAGCATACTTTATCGTATAGCCATTCAAATCAAGCGTTACATCTTTGCCAAGAAAGATAGTGCTGGCCGGGCTTGTTATATTCTTTGTGAGAATGTAGGTAGCACCTGCTTCAGCGTAACTCCCGGGCTTGCTTATGGGAATTTCATTGGCCTTAGGCAAGCGATGTGGCATTGCAGTATATTGTGCTTTACAGGATACGGCAAATAAATTTATCAGCAGGCAACACAGAAAACGTTTAGAAACCAAACCCCTGCTACGATTTACGATTTGATAAATAGTCCTGGTATAATTTTTCAATTTCATCATTATTTATAGCTGCATTATGAATCAGAATACGATATTTTAGTCTTAGCCCCCTTTTTGAAAGGAATACGGGTGTTCTCCCGGGAAAAGGAATATTTTGCATACTTTTTTCCCTACGCAATATCCATTGATGCTGAAAGCCGGGATTAGCGGGATTGTTAAACACAGCCACTCCGGATTTTTGTAAACTATCTCCACCAAATGAACCAACAAAATCCATCCACGATCCGGCTGTAACTGCTGTTTCCATAGGAGTAACAACCGTACCGTTTGATACAAATGAAATATCATGGGGAAGTTTTAATCGCAAACAAAAGCCACCGTAACCTTTTACATCATCCGAACCGCCGATTTTCAAACTATCTACCAAAGCGAATAATTGGATATCAAAATCTATTGCACGAAATAATGGCGTTGCTTGATGTACAGTGATGCTTGTGTTTTCCTTTATAATA
Source organism: Bacteroidota bacterium (assembly GCA_018267535.1). GTDB lineage: Bacteria > Bacteroidota > Bacteroidia > Chitinophagales > Chitinophagaceae > JAFDYH01. The sequence continues at coordinate 6,105 of JAFDYH010000249.1, read as the reverse complement.
GGTGTGGTATCCGCATTATTCAATACCGATTTCCACAGCAGTTCGGATTGAAGTATTATACACTCTTTCTTCTTTTTAATTTTCAATTGCACAGGCTGCCAAAAAATATTTTCATCAACCCAAGCGTCAGCAATGTTCTTATTTCTTAAAATAATTTGATGCCATGCCCAGAATATACCATGATGATAAGGATGATCTTCAGGAAAATCCTCAGTCAATATTTCTCCATTTAATCCATACAAAGGATGTATATAGCCGCATTTTTGATACTTGCCATTGAGTGAAACAGGTTTTATTTGATAGAACAGTACCTTTTTGCTACTATCAAGCAGCTCTATACCTGTTGAAGTTTTTCGTATTCCAAAAGATTGGCCAATCCCCTTTATGCAAAATAAAATAGCAATAAAAAAAAGAATGCCAATAGATAATATCTTATTGCGGTATTTCACTCTTATTTGAATATTTAAAATAATAGTCAACTTTGATTTATACCTTATTTTATCCTTTAAAATTGAAGCTAAATTTATTTTTTGCTGTCCGTATTACTCTCCAAATAATTTGATGCTTCCAGTTATCTTTAATTCGCTTTCATCGGGTGATTATAGAGCAATACAAGACTCCAGTCTTTCGCTTTATTATAATTTAATTATTCATAATTTTTTTGCCCGGCTTTAGTCTGATGCGCATGTTCCATTGATCTATCTGGCAAAAAATAATATTGGGTTCTACTTCGATAATTGTAGAATAACATGTACCAGAGTTTTTAAGTACAATATGATTTACCCAGCTTAATCCTCCATCATTGCTTATAGCAAGATTGGTATACCCGTTGCCTGGAAAATGAAATGCTCCCTTGTCGCCTTCAGGAGTAATTTTTGACCAACCTTCTGGAAAACGCTTCCCCCAGCTTAGAGCCACCCTGCCATCTTTTAATGTGATTAAGCAAGGATCGCAGCCTCTGTCGAAACCTGTATATAAAGGAGCGGTCCAGGTTTTTCCTGAATCATTGCTCCACGATGCATATAAAGGATAATGATGACCTGTCCGCATTATACACAATAGTCTTCCGTCTTTTAAAAGTGTAATGGCAGGTTCACCAAAGCCTTCGCCAATGGGTTCTCCGGCATGAGGTATTGCTACTGTTGACAGGTAGTGCCATGTGCGGCCCTTATCCTTTGATGTAACAATAAAAGTTCGCGTCATATATTTTAGTTCTTTTTGAGCATCCAGGTCTGAAGGGATAATTGTGTCATTAATAAAATTTCCATACATGGTCATTAACCATGTTCCATCAGGTATTTCTATAATAGTCCTGTACACAAAAAGACCAAACCATTCATCTGAATTAGTATTTTTTATAGCCCCATCAGGCACGTATATTGTATCGCTTTCTTCGGATAAAGTCTTTAATCCATTAGTTGAACGCCAGCCTTTCACACTATACACTCCAGGTGTTATCAATTCAGTAATTCCATTTGCTGCATAAAACAACTTTCCAGCAGAAATAGACGCCCTCTCTGGTCTTCTTGTTATTTCGTCAACATTGATTTCATTTTGCAACGTAAATGATATTCCATTATCGGTGCTCTTATATCCCCCGTTGAGGTATAACGTTCCATCTGAAGCCCTGAAAGTACGCACCCATCTTCCATTGCTTAAGCTATCAACAGAACTAATAGTTTCTATAACGGGCGCCGCTGAAGCCTCATATATTCTTTCACTTCTTTGTTGAGAAAAACAAAAAATGAAAGCTGTTTGCAGCAATAAAACAAAATATATTTTATAAACTAAACTCGTTTGCATTTTAAAAAATTTACTTTATTATTTATTATACACTCCAATACAAGATTTATTCTTCTGATCAGCCAGGTAATGGTTATCGCTTCTGACTTTTAAATGAAAAATATTTTGTGTATTGCTGATAAAACTCAACAACAAAAATGTCAGCAAATCCATAGTTTGATTCAGCGTATTGTTTTGTCCATTAACAATACTCAGAAAAAATATATACATGCCTAAAAGACATGCTTTTTTACCACAGCTCCGCTTATTTTCATGTTCTCAGTATTCTACCAACTTACAATTTTGTTTATCTAACTGCTTTTTGCATTACATAAATAATTTCAGTGTTTTTTGTCAGATTGACTTCTCTTTTAAGGTCATCAACTGAAACTGTATATGGCGATGTATACCTTTTTTCCTTTCCGTTTACTGAATACTCCGGCAACTCTGTTTTTATTTCACCATTTTCATCAGTATTTGCCCGGGTAACAACTACACCGTTCTTATCACGAATAAGTACTTCGGCATTTTTAACAACACCTCCTTTTTTATCAACAAGTCTTATAGTCAATGTCCAGTAAACTGAATAGGTATGATCACGATCAGAGGCGGCTACACTAAATTTTCCTCCTTCGATATTATTTGACCTGAACTCAATATTTTTTGCCACACTTTCATCCCATCCCATACGAACAGTCTTAAACTTTGCAGCATGCAAAGGAATAATCGTGTTGTTGTAAATCTTTGAATTGTATGCGTCGCCATAAAATGAGGCAAGCCATACAGCAGGCACATTAGTTGTAATACGATTATTATAAAACTGCCCGCCATAACCTTCTCCACCTACGATGTAAAATGCAGCTGCTAATGCCTTGGACGAAGTATCAGTATTGTTTACGACAATATCATTTCCAAAAACAAAATTATCAGCTCCGCTTGTGCTGTAATAAACACCCCAGGCCATGGGTATGTATTTTTTCGGCGGGTAATCTACCGCAGTAATATAAATTGTATTGTTATAGATTTTATTACCGTAAAAACCTTCACCGTAACTGTGATGATAGTCTGCCATACGTATTCCGGCAACACTGTACTCTTCCCGTCCGTATTCACAGGTAGGCGGAGAGCTTTTTATTTTAATACTATTGTTGAACACATCAATATGTCCACCCGCCCACACTCCGGAGCCCTGCAATGGTTCTATCCTGTTTTCAAAAATCTTTGAGCCGTCACCGGAACCCATCACACTGTAACGATTGGTAACAGTTTGATGGTTGACAAAATAGTTATGATGGATACTTGAATTGTTCCCGGTAAACATCAGGCAGCCTTCTCCGCCGAAAAAATCAGAATAGGAAACTTCCGAAGGCTCATCGCCACGCAGTGTAACAGCCAGCAACGAGCTGTGCCGCTGAATAACAAAAGGCATATCTACATCAAACCTGCAATGCGTGATGGTTGCCTGTCGCAAATCTGCCGCGGTAGCATTAATACCGCTTGTTTTAATGTTTACATTATCAAGTATGATTTTTACTTTCGTTGCACTGCTCTGAATGCCAAAAGAAAGTATTCCCCCGAACCCACTTTCTATAGTTCCGTTTTTTATGATAACACTGCCTTCACCTTCCACATGAGGGATGGATGATAAGGGTTTTTTAGTTGAAACATCTTCCGTGTAATCATAAAAAGCCGGATAGCCCGGTGGATACGTTTCCCCGGCAACAAAATCGTAATGCGCATAGGGCATAGTATTTTCTACAATGCTGATACCCGCATCCATAGCAGGGCGAATATCAATTTCATCAACCAGGCAATCCGTAATTGCTTTTACCCGCACACGATATTTTCCCGAAGGCAAATGATGCAAATGTGCATACACAAAACCGCCTCCCAAACGCGGCTGCTTATTTTCTGCCGGACAACTGATAATCGTTGTATCGCCGTATTTCGTCTCGCATTTTATTTCATTTCCATTTTCATCTTCCACATATACGCTTACCCTCATTTCATCTTCGGGATAATGCCTGGCATCATGATAATATCTTCCGGTGATACCACACATTGCAAAATAAGAGCGATTGGCAACAGGAAGATAAACGTAAGAAGAAGTGATTTCATCGCCGGGTTGAAGACTTACTAATTTTTTGCCCAGAAACACATGTACATCTGCCGTATTCATCAGTTTGGCGCCGGGTGCTTTTGAAAGATTCCAACCTTTCAATCCTTCTTCAAATCCAGAATTGATGATGTGCTGATAATTTCCTGCAGCATACTTTATTGAGTATCCATTTAAATCGAGTGTTATATCCTTACCTAAAAAAATGGGACTTGTGGCGCTACTGATATCGTTTGCCAAAACATAAGTGGCGCCGGGTTTTGAATAGCTGCCCGGTTTAGTAACAGCAATTTCATTACCAGAAATTTTTCTGTGAGCCACCATATGATATTGGGCAAAACTGTTTGATGATAGCAACAGAACAATCAGTAAAATTAAATTCCTGTTCATCTTTTGTTTTATTTGATTTTTCAGCAAGAGTATTACGCCTTGCGCTTTTTTCTGATTAAGATTAGCCCATAAGGCAGCATAAGCAAAATCGGAATGATCCATATCGCCCAGTAAGAAAAATATTCAAACTCATTGTCCACCGTATAAACATATTTTCTCTTTCCAAAAATGTTCACCATGGTATCTGTTGTGTAGGGATCTTTTGCATCGGGATAATACAAGGCTGCCATATTTTTATAGGGCGCCCTTACCAATTCTGGGTTGGCGGAAATGGCAGCAGTGTCATAAGGCACCACAATGCCATAATCAGGATCGAGCATATATGTTGAACTATCGCCAAGTTCTGCTCTTACCACTACATGCTTTCCGCCCACATCCAATAGTTCTGCTTTTATTCCATTTTTCTTAAGCACACCTTTTACCACAATAGAATGCGAAGAGCATAAACCCACACCACGCTCCAGGTCTTTTTTATAATTACTGAACTCATATCGCTCATATTGCTTTGGGTTAATGTAAGATGCGGCAAACAATAAATAATTTTCCCAAACAGGCACCCGCAAATGATATTTATCAATTCCCTCAGCTTTCCAGTAATGTGCAAAGCCATCATTCACCACTTTGTTTATCCTGATGGCGAAATCTTTATTTGATTCATGATCTCTCCGAACCAATTGCTCTTTGATATCAGGATATTTTATCGTTATATCGTTTATCCTGTTGTGCAAACGATTTTCTTCACTATAAATAGCAGGGTTCCGCAGTGACTTAAACAATCCGAAAATATTTATTGCCAGTAAAAGAACACCTAATACGAAAATTATTTTTTTGAAAACACTCATGATGATTGTATATTATATTATTTATTTTCTTCTTAATAATCTCAACCCATAAGGCAACATCAGCAAAAATGGAATAATCCATTTTGCCCAATACATAAGGGTTTCCTTTAACCCATCCATAGAATAAGCATGATTGTTTTTGCTGCCATAGTAACCAATGATTCTATCGGTGCTATAAGCATTTGGTGCATTGGGTTTGTATTTTGATGCTACATCTTTATAAGCGTCTCTTATAATTTCAGGGTTGGCTTCAATAGCCGGTATATCAAAGGGAACAACAATACCATAACTGGCATCCAGCATCCACCATTCATTTTTTTCTTTGTCTACCAGTGCTCTTGTTACCACATGATGCCCGTCAATATCCCATAGCTCTGCTTTGATGCCATATTTATTCAGCACTCCTTTTAACACAATTGAATTGGTAGAACATAAACCCACACCACGCTCCAAATTTTTTTTATAATTGCTGAACTCATAGCCGGCGTAGTCTTTCCCTTTTAGTGCATAAGGCAGCCACAACAAATAATTCTCCCAAACAGGCACCCGTAAATTATATTTCCTCAGATCATCATTATTTGTTTTATAACCGGCGCCTTTCCAGTAATACAACATGCCGTCTGTCACCACATAAGTGATTCTTTGTGCAAAGTCTTTATCTGTTTCTCCATCTTTTCGCTGCAACTGCTCTTTTACTTCGGGGTATTTAATCGTTATATCATTTACCTTTTTTGTATTTTGCTCGTTATATATGCCAGGCTCCCTTAGCGATTTAAAAAGTCCATAGATATTGATGCCAAGTAAAACGAGACCAATGAAGAAAATAATTTTTTGAAAAGATTTCATTACCCGGTGTTTTACTATTTAAATGGCGAAGCCATATAATCTTCTATATCCCGCCAGTGATCAAGCATGATTTCTCTTTTTTTCTTTAACTGGTTTATTAAATCGGGTCCTAATAAAAATGTGTCTTCG
>JAFDYH010000248.1:35203-35703 GCA_018267535.1 Bacteroidota bacterium | reverse complement strand
CCATCATATTGATAGCTGGCTACCTTATATTTCCCTATTGAATCCGGGATTATTTCTTTACCAAAGTCGGTTGCATCTTTTTTCTCCGACATCAGCAGATCGGTAAGAAATTGGCGGTTAAAAATATAAATACCCATTGAAGCCAGGTATATTCTTCCTTTATTGCGCATGGCATCACCGGTATCGCTCACCCAATCCCCCAATACTTCCTTTTTGGGTTTTTCTACAAACGAAGTCACTAACCCATCAGCAGTTTTTAATATACCAAATTCTGGCGCCTCTCTTTCCGCAACGGGAATGGTTGCAATAGAGATTTGTGCCCCGCTTGCTTTATGATTTTCAAACATTGCCTCAAAGTCCATTTGGTACAACTGGTCGCCGGAAAGAATCAGGATATAATCACTTGGAAAAGGGTTTACGTGCCGCAGGCCTTGCCTCACAGCATCTGCAGTGCCTTGAAACCAGGTAGGATTATCAGGCGTTTGCTCTGCAGCAAGAAT
>JAFDYH010000248.1:27020-35173 GCA_018267535.1 Bacteroidota bacterium | reverse complement strand
GAAGCTGAGTTAAACTGCGTCAGCACAAACATTCTTCCAATACCTGAATTCAAACAATTGGAGATAGGAATGTCTACCAGGCGATACTTACCGGCAATAGGAACCGCGGGTTTTGAGCGGCTCGCTGTCAGGGGGTATAATCTTGTTCCGGCACCACCGCCAAGAATTACAGCAAGCATTTCTTTTCCGATATTAGACATATGCAGTGTTTTTTATTTGGATGAGTTAATAAATTTACTTTAAAGATGTATATACATCAATATATTCCTGTGCGGCACTGTCCCACGAATGATCGATATCCATCATATACCCCCGCATCCAGTCCCATAATTCTTTTTTATTCGTATACAAATCAATTGCACGTCCTACAGAATACGTAATATCCCAGACGGATGCATTGTCAAAACGGATACCGAATCCCTGCCAATCGCCGAAATCGGTTACAGTATCCCGTAAGCCACCCGTATTACGCACAATGGGCACAGTCCCGTAGCGCAAAGCATACATCTGGTTGAGTCCACAGGGTTCCACTCGGCTGGGCATCAGTAAAAAATCTGCCCCGGCATACATTAAATGGCTGAGTGGCTCACTATAACCAATATAGGTATTAATATACCCTGAAAACCGGTTATTCATATCCGCCAGTTCTCCTTCCACAGCAGTTTCTCCTGAACCCAGGATAAGAAAACAGCAATTACCATGATGCTGGTAAATAGAAGAGCTGATGGCATCGGGTAAAAGGTCAGCGGCCTTCTCCCCTACCAGCCTGCCGATAAAAACAATCAATGGCTTTTCTATATCCAGCCCAAAGCGATCGCATAACTCTTTTTTATTCGCCTGTTTACCGATATCAACTGTAAGTTTAGAATAGGTTTGCTTAAGCAGGGGGTCTTTTGATGGGTCCCACACTTCATTATCGATACCATTTAAAATACCCACGCATTTTCCTTTTTCATATTCAAACAGGTTTTCCAAACCGGCAGACATATATTTTAATTCATCCAGGTAACTCCAACTGACAGTCGTTACTTTCCATGCACATTTTACTGCTGACGCCAGCGGGTTAATTGAATTGTTCCAGTCGAGGCCGCCCCATTTCCACCGGTCCCATGAAGGCAGGTAATAACTTTTATCCCAGCCCATCTGTCCCTGGTATTGCGCATTATGAATGGTAAGTACTGTTGGAATATCCGCCAGGTGATTAAAGACAAAGCAGTGCTTCATCATAAAGGGTATAAGCCCTGCCTGATGATCATGTACATGTACAATATCGGGCTTGTGCGACCATTTACTGATCCAGTCAACAACCGCTATCTGGAAAGAAGTAAACCGCTCCGTATCGTCATTGTAGCCATATATCTTCTCCCTGTCAAGCAGCCCGTTAATATCAACAAGGAATAGATCGAAGCCCAGTTTATTTGTTTTTTCTTTAATAATGCTGTAATGAAACCAATGAGGGCCGAGGTTCTGGCCGCCTTCATGCACAAGTTCCCACTCATTGGTGTATAAAAATTTAGTTCGATACATGGGCATAATTACTTTGGCAATATGCCCCAGTTTTACCTGGTATTTAGGTAAAGCCCCTACAACATCTCCCAATCCGCCGGCCTTGGCTACAGGATAGCACTCCGCTGACACATGAATTATTTCCATCTGGTAAGCCCGTTTTCTTTAATCATGAATAGGTTTCAAATTAAGCGGTTTTTTCGGAATGCAAATAACCTTGAATAAAATTATTTCTTTAGTGCACTCTTTTAAATAGGTTCCTGCAATAATTGTCCATGTTTATTCCTACAGTTTTGTACTCCACTATTAAATAATTTCAGTAACAAAAGTGAAATTTATACGGATAAGGGAAAAATGCGGTGTTTTTCATTTGAATTAAAATTTGTCTTACTTTCAGCCGTCTTTAAACTAACTAATACTTGATTGCTATGAGCCAACAAGCAAAACATCCAACCAATTACGGGGCTTTAAGTACTTTGGTGATTGTATTTTTCTTCTGGGGTTTTATTGCCGCCAGTAACAGCATTTTTATCCCTTTTTGCCGCACCCATTTCAACCTTTCCCAATTTCAATCGCAGTTAATCGGATCGGCATTTTATGGAGCTTATTTTATTGGTTCATTAATACTTTACCTCGTTTCAAGCATGCTCGGCTATGATATCCTGAATAAAATCGGTTATAAAAAAGGGATTATTTATGGCTTGTTCATCTCCGTAATCGGTGCTTTGGCTATTATACCTTCTGCAAATGCAAATTCATTTCCCTTAATACTCGTATCTTTTTTTATTGTTGCGCTTGGCTTCTCACTGCAGCAAACTGCTGCGCAACCATTTGCTATCGCATTAGGGGATCCAGCTACGGGGTCGCACAGGCTGAATCTTGCAGGTGGTGTTAATTCGCTGGGAACAACGCTTGGGCCAATTATAGTAAGTTTTTTCCTTTTCGGGAGTGTAGGCGGTGAGCATAAAGAAGTAACAGTAACCAACATCAATAACCTTTATCTTATAGTTGCCTCGGTATTTGCAGCTGTAGCATTATTCTTTGCATTTTCAAAACTACCTTCCGGTAAAGACGATGCTAAGTTTGAAGGATCAATGAAGGCGGCATTCTCATTAATTGCAATGACGGTTGTAATAGGAATATTAATAACAATAGGTCAACTGACAGAAATTGGTAAAACGCCTTTACTCGTGGTGGCCCTACTGGCTGTGATTGTTATTCTCTTTTACTCTAATAACAGTGCTATTAAGGACAATGCAGGATGGGGCGCTATGAAATATCCTCAACTGATTTTTGGTATGTTGGGCATATTCATGTACGTAGGCGTTGAAGTAACCATTGATAACAATTTTGGGGCACTTCTTAAAACGCCGGGATATATTACTGAAAGCGGGATGCTTGACAGTGAAATTTCAAAGTACGTTTCCCTCTATTGGGGTAGCCTGATGATTGGGCGGTGGACCGGGGCAATCGGCGTATTTAATTTATCAAAGATGGGAAGAACGATAGCTACCGTTGTTGTTCCCTTTGTGGCCTTTGGAATCATACTCTTTGTAAACCATCTTTATGGAAATGATATCAGGGATTTGCTGCCTTATTCTTTAGTTATTTTAATTGCAATTGCCGCCTTTTTCTTTGGTCAGCAAAAGCCCGTTAAAACACTATTGACTCTTTCTTTGCTCGCTGCCTTTGCCATGTTATTTGGCGTATTTACAAAAGGCATCATTTCTGTCTATGCATTTATGGCTGGCGGCCTCTGTTGTTCAATAATGTGGCCTTGTATTTTTTCATTGGGTGTAGCAGGGCTGGGGAAATACACCAGCCAGGGATCTGCATTTTTAATTATGATGATTTTAGGAGGCGCAATTATACCGCCATTCCAGGGAGCAATTGGTGATACAGCATCAATTGGAATGCATAATTCTTACTTGGTAGCGGCTGCTTGTTTTGCGTTTCTCGCCTTCCTTGCTTTAAAACTGAAGAGTGTACTAAAATCACAGGGATTGGATTTCGACCAGCAAATAGACGGAGGGCATTAATAGAAGTGAATGAACATACTATATTCTACAGGCGTTAAATAGTGAGTGAATTAAAACAAAAAAAATGGCAACATCCGCATCTTCTTCTTCTTTATTGGATCATTTAGTAATTGGAATTGATATCGGTGGTACCGGTACAAAATTCGGTATTGTGGACCGGGATGGAAATGTTCTTTTTTCCAGCGAAATATCAACGAAGAAACATAAGGAAGTCGAAACTTTTATTGATGAGCTATATTCAGCTTTGGGCGAATTAATTAATAAGGCAGGGGGTACCGGCCGGATTAAAGGCATCGGCCTGGGTGCACCCAATGGAAATTTTTATACAGGTACTATTGAATACGCCCCAAACCTGCCCTGGAAAGGAATCATTCCTTTGGCTAAAATGATCGAAGATAAATTCAAGCTACCCGCAACATTAACAAATGATGCCAATGCGGCTGCTATCGGTGAAATGATGTATGGTGCTGCAAAGGGGATGAAAGATTTTATCATGATTACACTAGGCACAGGTGTAGGCAGCGGTATAGTTGCAAATGGCCACCTCATTTATGGCCATGACGGGTTTGCCGGTGAACTGGGCCATACTATTATTATTCCGGACGGTCGCATGCACCCGGGAACAGGGAAAAAAGGTTCATTGGAAAGCTATGCTTCGGCTACGGGTGTACGTTATACAACGATCGAAGTCCTGGAAAAAAGTAACGAAAAAAGCCTGCTTCGCGCCATACCAAAAGATGAAATCGACTCCAAGAAAGTATATGAAGCGGCGGTAAAAGGAGATAAACTGGCACAGGAAGTATTTGAATATACGGGCAAGATACTGGGTATAGCGCTGGCAAACGCCGTCATGTTTTCAAGCCCCGAAGCAATTATTCTTTTTGGCGGACTGACCAAAGCCGGTGAATATATTTTAAAACCTACCCGCGAACATATGGAAGCAAACCTGATACAGGTTTTCCAGAACAAGGTAAAAATTTTAATCAGCCATCTTAAAGAATCTGATGCTGCGATATTAGGTGCAAGCGCCCTGGCGTGGGAGTAAATATCCCGATTGTATCAAAATAATATAAAGGCCTGGCATAAGCCAGGCCTTTATCATACTACTCTGTATTACTCTTATAAAAAATCAGGGTTCCCTGGCTATGAACGCTTCATTTATTTTCCGACAGAACTATTGCAGGAGTTTTTCATAGTTACAATACGAACAGGACATCGTAAAACCAACGCGTAATTCTTCTTACCCTTTATTTTTTAAATGAGAATCTTGTGTACGCTGTGATCAGAATACATAATGATAGTATTGGCTAATCACCTAATTATCTAAAAGTCAAACGATAGTTGCGAATCTGGTTGACAATTGTCAAAATAATATCCTCTTTACAAAAAAATGATACCTACTATAGTAAAAAGTGAATTCTATTTATATTTTTGTATATAAGAGCATACACTTATATTAACTAAAATAATATATAAGTTGTACTTAAGGCTTTATTCCTATTTTCCCTTTTGGGAGTAAACAACTTTTCAGTACGTATAAAGGCTCGAAAAATTTAGAATCAATACCTGATGAAAAAGCTATTACTCGTACTCTGTGGAGTTGTTATTGCCTTTATCCATTGTATTGCGACCAACAGGACCTGGGTAGGCAAAGGAAGCGTTACCGGCGGTACTGGTACTGATTTTAATACAGCTGCTAACTGGAGCCCAAGTGGTGTGCCGGTCGCAGCAGATAATTTAACCATTGCGATTATATCAGACGCCACCATTACTTTAAGCGCCAGTCTTACTATTAATAATCTCACTTATAGTGTTACCAATAATAACACCTTTGTAACAATAGATGTAGGCAATTTTAATTTAACCGTTAACGGAACATCCTCTATACAGGCATTGGGTGGCAATAGTAACACAATAGCAGAAATAGGCACAACTAATTCGGGTACTATTGATTTTAAAGGGAACGTGGATTTTGGCACAAATGTCGTCGCAAGCGGAGCTGGTCCTGTATTTATAGGAAACCCAGCCAGCAAAATAATTTTCAGGGGTGACCTGACTTTAGGACGCCAGGCCGCTCTTTACAGTGGTATTCCTAATGTTCCTGGAACTATAGAATTTGATGGCTCTGGTTTACAAACAATAACATGGAATTGCAATAAGTGGACTTGTAATTTTAACAATGTCAACATAGGCAATACGAACAACCCTGTTGTTACACAGGTTACAGGTCTTGTATCTCCATACGATCTTTTGGGCAATATAACAGTGAATGGTTCTTCTACTTTGGATCTCGGGACTAGTCAATGGAACAGAAGCTCTTCCGGTGGCAGCCTCACGTTAAATAGTTCTTCAAAATTAAAATTAGGGGCTAGTAGCGGCGGTCAATCGGGCAGTAATTTTCCTCTTAATTTTTCTACCCTTACGCTTAATGCAGCAAGCACCGTTGAATACAATAGCAGCACTTCCGGTCAAACTATATATGATGTATCATCACCGGGATACGGATCGCTCACTTTAACCAATAATTCAACCAAAACGGCAGGAGGTTCTCTTGATATAAGAGGAAATCTTACCAATAACAGCACTTCCACATTTTCCGCAGGAAATTCTTTAACCCATAATATAAGCGGCAACTGGACTAATAACGGGGCATTCACCTATAGCACAGCAAGTACAATTGTCTTAAAAGGAAGTGCACAACAATTGATCAGTGGTACTGCAATATTTAATAACCTCACGATAAACAACACGGCCAATAATGCCGGCGGGGATATTCTCCTGAACAATACCAATATGACCATTACAGGTACATGCACTTTTACAGACGGTATTATCAATTCATTAACCGGCAATCTTGTTATTTTCAATAATAATGCGTTGGCCAGCGGGGCTAATAATGCCTCCTTTGTAAATGTACCGGTAAGAAAAATAGGGAATAACGCATTTACTTTTCCAGTGGGAAAGCTAAATGTAGGCTATATGCGTTGTGGAATATCCGCTCCGGGAAGTGCTACCGATGCCTTTACAGCAGAATATAAAAGAGCCAGTGCAACAGCCCTTGGGCCTGTTACAGCCCCTGGCTTGTACCGTGTCAGTGGGTGTGAATACTGGCAAATTGATCGTACAACCGGGTCATCGAATGTAAACGTTACACTTTCATGGAGTGGCTTAAGCCCCTGTAATGCCGCTGCATATGTTACCAACTTAAGCTTCCTTACAGTTGCCCATTTCAACGGTACTTCCTGGGATACACATGCTGTAACATCTTATACAGGTAATGCATCATCCGGAACTATAACGCGTAATGGCGTTTCTGTTTTTAGTCCTTTTTCTATTGGCAGTACCAGTGCCACTACCAACCCATTACCGGTAAAGTTCGCAGACGTAAAAGCCTACAGTGTAAACAATGGCAATAAAATTGAGTGGACAAACATGACAGAAGAAAATATAGCCCGCTACGAAGTAGAAAGATCGGGGAACGGTATATCCTTTACTAGCATTTTAACTGCAGACCCAAAAACGAATAACGGGCAGGAAAATAAGTATGCAGAAACTGATGGAAATATACTCGCCGGAATAAATTACTATCGTGTAAAAGCAGTTCAATCGGATGGCTCCTATTTATACAGCACTATTGTAAAAGTGAGTTCATCTGCTTCCACTGAAAGAAATATATCAGTCTATCCGAATCCAGTTATTGGCACCCAATTCACTCTTCAATTAAATAATTATAAAAGCGGCTCCTATTCGTTATTATTACTAAATAGCAATGGACAGCAGGTAATGACAAAAACAATTCAGCACAGAGGTGGTACCATTTCAGTATCTGTTGAAAAACCCGAAACAATACTGCCGGGAGTATACATTTTACAATTAAAAGGAGATAACAGTATCGACAATATGAAACTGGTGATCAGGTAACCGGGGATGTATTAGTTGCCTGATACATCTTCTTTACTTTCTGCCCATTCTCTTCTGCCCATGCCGGGAAATATATGGCGTTCACTATGATAAGAAGAACGTACCAATGGCCCGCTTTCAACATAGTCTAAGCCGAGGTTATACCCGATTTCCCGGTATTCAGCAAACTCATCCGGATGCACAAAACGTTGAACAGGTAAATGTTTTTTTGTGGGTTGCAAGTACTGGCCAATAGTTATTACATCACAGCCATTATTATATAGATCCGTTATTGTTTGTATTACTTCGTCCTTTGTTTCACCTAAACCCAGCATGATACCGCTCTTGGTGCGCATACCCCCGGCCTTTAATGTTTTTATCACTTCCATACTGCGCCAGTATTTAGCTTGTATGCGAACCTGTCTTGTCAACCTTTCAACGGTTTCAATATTGTGCGAAACGACTTCAGGAGATGCATCAATTATACGCTGAATATTTTCTTTATCCCCTTTAAAATCCGGTATCAGCGTTTCCAATGTGGTACCGGCATTTAAAGTCTTGACAGCCTTAATCGTATTGTACCATATAATAGAACCCCCGTCTTTTATCTCATCCCTGTCTACAGAAGTAATAACGGCATGCTTTACTTTCATTAAATGAATAGCTTCGGCTACACGCTGAGGTTCGTCCCAGTCAATGGGGTCAGGC
>JAFDYH010000248.1:19349-26879 GCA_018267535.1 Bacteroidota bacterium | reverse complement strand
TTATGCGTATCAACAAGATTACGCACCTGCTTATAAGTTTCTCCAATTGGTAATTTAACCCGAAGCCAATCAGGTTTTTTAATACGGGTGTTGTCTGTGTTATTAGGCAGGACCGGAAGTTCAATCATGTTTTAATTATTCAACACTATAATTAACAATGCGGGTTCAATTAAGTTCTGGCCAAAGTGATAATGATCCGTATAAATAATACTTTAGCAACCCTGGATTACCCCTGTCTATAGTGCAATAATCAACAAAAATACAAAATGAAATTTAAAGCTATTTTCGCTTGCCGAATTCAAGGGCCACATAACCCTGGAAAAATAGTCGCTTATCTTTCTGATAAAGCATAATAGGAACTTCCTGAAAATAAGCATCCAGGCTTACGCCTACCTCCAGCGCTGATACTATCTCGTTAAACCGGGCATAATCAAACCTGATACCTGTTTTGGCATAAGCCCCCGGACGTAATTTCAATTCACCCCAACCCTTGCCAATCCCTCCACCGCCAATTATCGTCCCATGTACAAATAAAGTCGTATCCTGTTCATATTTTATAGTTTGAACATTATTCGACTGATCCTGCACCTGTATATAGTAAGGACGTAAAAAACCTAATGAAAGCCCCCCTGCATATACGGCAGAAACAGAGACCCCGTTCTTATTTCCTTTATCTCCCAAAAGATATTGTTGTCCAATCCCTACTTTAAACTGATAAAAATTATTAATCTTACCATAGATGTAGGGGTTCCCAAAAGTAAAAGTACCCTTAGGCAGTTTGTCCTCTTTAGAATGCTTAATTTCTGATAATTCAAGTCCATAAGTAGTCGTCTTTCGTGTCGTTTTCATCCGCCCCATTTCATACAAAAGACCATATCCGGCAGTGCGCAACTGAACACCGAAGATGCTATGTTTATGATAATTCAAGACTCCTTCTTCATCCTGCCGGATCATTGAATTAATCTTCTCTCTTTTTTCACGACGCTTATCCTGCTTTTGTGTTTTTTTTAGTGAGGTTGAATCCTGGGCTGTTGCGGCAATTGTAATCGTCAGAATTGCGGTAAGAAAAAGAAGTTTCTTCACTGGACCTGTTTGTTTTTAGTAACGTAAATTTAGGGCAAAAATATATATAATGACATCCAGTGTAGTTTATAGTGGCGACCTGCGTACCGTATGTACCCACCTCAAAAGCGGCAATCATTTTGAAACAGATGCGCCAACAGATAATAATGGCAAAGGCGAACGTTTTTCGCCTACAGACCTACTTGCTACATCGCTGGGCACCTGTATGATAACAGTAATGGGCATTAAAGCCAGGGCAATGGGGTTTGATTTGAATGGTGTAAGAATTGAAGTTTTAAAAATCATGAAAGCTGATCCGAGACGGGTAGGTGGAATAAATTTAACATTTCATATTCCCGAAAACTTCGTGGGCATCGAAGAAAAAACAAAGACTATTCTTAAAAATACAGGAGAAACCTGTCCTGTCATCAAAAGCATTCATCCCGATATTGAAGTAAATATTGATTGGGGAGCATGGAAATAACTTCTATTGAACTTTACCGGTTCTGGAACTGCTTTAAAATTGCTGCCTATTCCTATTGAATTGTGAAGAACCGTTTAGCTCTCTTTTTTCAATAAATAATTACCAACAGCACAATCCAAACATCTCTTCCGGTTGCAATATTCATTTCGCAATTCAATCAACGACTGTGAATCATATGCGTTCCCGTTCTGAATTCCGAGTAATTCAAAACCTTTTGTTATTGCGTTACTTTCTGCCGGGGTATCCTCCAGCCATTGTAAGGCCTTCGTTTTATATTTATCCTCTTTGTTATAATTTCCATAAGCAAATAAAGCAGGTGCAATGGTGTTGATGATAATGTTATTGATCATTGTGTTCCCTATATTTTTTTTCTTAAAGGCCGACTCTTCATCAAACCGGTAATGATAGTGCCAGTAATCGTTTGCAGCCAGGTCAAACCATTGGCGGATTTCTTTTACAGAAACAGCTTCCTTTATTTTTGAAAAAAGATGAGAAGATTGATTTATAAGTATAGCTAACTGGGCCAGCCGGACAGTAGGAAAATTTCCGGGCCGCATCCGCAAAAAATAAAAAGGCTCATGTACCGGTTTTAATTTGTACTTGGCCTGCAGAAACTGGTATTCCTTTTTTAAAAGCGCCGGATAATCTTCATTGAAATTACTTTGTAAAAAACCAGCCTGGCCAAATAACAATGCCTCCAGCTGATGTATCTGGTTCTTGTGTCTTGACAATATATTCAATGAAATGGAGCGGGCTACTGTTTCAAAAGCGGAAGCATTAACTTTCATTCCGAAATTCCTTGCCAGCAACCACCAGAAACTTTCTTCCCAATGATAATTAGATTGCTGCAGGAAATGATCCACTATGGATGCCTTTCTTAATAAACGCTCAGCCAGTAATCTCTCCTTCCAGCTATTCCAGGTAATTTCTTTTATATTTTTAATATTTTCCTGGCAAGGGATAAAGGCAGTATTATTCATTAATGTATCATATTGCTGCAGTAAAATTTTCGAAACCCGGTTTCGCAGTTCAAGTACGGGTATATTTTTCTCCATGCTTTTATCATCATGTTCCCATACTACATGTAAAATCACATTACTGTAATTTTTATCTTCTTCATGCTTATGCCTGTTCCAATAGGATGTCTTAATATGCAGTTCTATATTGCCAACCCATAGCGCTTGATTGATCCTGATTTTTGAATTGATGAAGTCGGGGCCCTGGTTTGTATTGAATTGCCCCGGCAAAATAACCTGTATAGTTTCATCAGTAGCGGTCGTTAACTCACTCCTGTTAAAGTATTGAAACTGCCAGATGAATTGTAACAATCGCTCAGTCATAATGAAGCAAAAATCTGAAAAGGGTTTCGTGAATTTAAAGACTCTGGCGTATTAAAAGTCTTTATTCCATCAGATTTTCGCATTCATAAAATCTAAAATTTATTAAGCGCTTGTATTACACGAGATACAGGTAAGCCCATTACATTATAAAAATCACCGCAAACACATTTTATACCAACAACGCCAATCCATTCCTGTATAGCATAAGCCCCCGCTTTATCATAGGGCTTATACTTGTCTACATAAAATTCAATCTGTTCTATTGAAAGATCATGAAACTCGACTTCTGTAACATCGGCAAAGGAAAGCTCTTTTTTATCTTTTATTAAAACAACCCCCGTTATTACTTTATGCCTTTGTCCCGATAAGGCGAGCAATATACTTATCGCTTCCTCCCTGTGTACCGGTTTACCAATAATGGCTTCACCTAATACAACAATTGTGTCTGCGGCGAGTATCGTTATCCCGGACGGGGCTTCCTTTTTTACTGCTATTGCTTTATTTTTCGCGATATATACCGCTATCTCTTCCGGTGAAAGCCCGAATGGATAATGTTCATCGGTATTTTTTACAACAATATCAAATGGCACTTCAGCCCATTCCAGCAATTGTTTGCGACGGGGGGATTGAGAGGCTAAAATAATCTTCTGCATGATCAAAGATAAAACCGGAAAAAGATGATGGATAAAATTCCTGTCAGCATCACGAGTTTTGTAACTGAGCTTAGCTGGTGAAATTGCCGGGGCCCGGACGCTTTAAACAATTGATAAAAAATATAGCCCAACGGGAAAATGATTAATACAGTACTGTATAAATTTGGCCACCACCACCTGAATTGGGAAACGTAAGCCTGCGTAACAATAACAAGAATAATTAAAACCACCAGCCATAAAGCCACATACACTTTTGAAGCATTCATCCCCCACCGGATTGGCATCGTTTGGCAACCATAGCGCCTATCTCCTTCTATATCTTCCATATCTTTTATCGCTTCACGGATAAGCGAAATAATAAAGGCAAACGCTGAATATAATAACCCAAGCCTTATAATTTTATGAGATGCGTTTAATTGCTGCGGGGAAATGGCAGCCGATAATCTTGCCTCCGACAAAAACAAAACCATAATAACCCAGGCAGTAAGTAATGAGATGAGGACATTACCGATAAGTAACTTCTGCTTTAACGAAAGGGAATAAACAAATAAAAGAAACACGCAACCCAGGCTTGCCAAAGGAATATACCATAAACTGGTACGGATAAACACATAAATACTGAACAATACTCCTGCCCCGCTGATGATCATATGCCACAACATTGCCCAACGCCGGGAAACGATGCTATCAATTACATTTTGCCTTGGCTTATTGACCTGGTCGATATTGATATCGAAATAATCATTAATGATATAACCCGCGGCGGCAATAAAAACAGAAGAAAGTACCAGGAATAAGAGGCTGATTCTGCCAATAGCCGGCGTAATCGTTAGCGGATCTAAAATGGGGCGGATGATGCACTCATAAAATAAAACCTGTGTAAGCGCAATAAAAATGAGATTCGGCAGGCGTACCATTTTTATAAAAGCCTTTAGTAATCTCATATTGGTTTCTTTTCAGGATTGAATTATACAACTGTAAATTTAACTTAACGGGATGTAACGGTTTTATCAAAAATCCATTTACCCTGAACTTTTAATACTTTCTCAATAATATCTCTCACACAACCATATCCCCCCTTCATTGGCGAAATATATTGAGCTATTTCTTTAACTTCCCTTACAGCATCCGCTGGGCAGGAAGCTACACCAACGCTTTCCAGTAATTCAAGGTCAGGTAAATCATCAGCCATAAATAAAAATTCTTCGAGATTCAGCTTCTTTTCAGAAATATATTTTCTGATAAAATCCTTTTTATCTGAAACGCTCATATAAACGTCCTGCACACCCAGTTTATTTAACCGTTCTACTACAGGTTTTGAATGACCGCCGGATATGACTAGAATGCGAAATCCATTTCTAAGCGCCATTTGTAAAGCCAGCCCGTCCTTTATATTCATTCTTCTTGCCTGCACTCCATTTTCCAGCACCAACACCGTCCCATCTGTCAACACGCCATCCACATCAAAAACAAATGTGGTTATCTTTTTAAAGAGTTCAAGTACGTTCACTACCCTTAATTTTATCTTTCGTTATAGTATAGTCTGCAAAAATATCGGAAAATCATTTACCTTTTCTGTTATAGAAGCTGTATTGACTGCCATTTTTTTTGGCAATCTTTTCTTCACATCATTCACCGTTCTATTTCATCTTCTCAATACACTCACTCAGGAAAGCATATATTTTTTCCAAATGCGGGTATTGCCTTAATAAAGTCAGATGTTTTTGTATAGTTTCATTATCGTGGCGCATAGCCGGGCCAGTTTGTACTGATTTTGGCGAATTATTTTTTATCCGCATAGCTGTCTCCTCAATGAGCGGCAATAGTAATTTAAAATCGATCCCTTCCTTTTTGCAATATTCTTCTGCCAATACATAAAGATAATTGGTAAAATTGTTGACAAACACAGCGGCGACATGCAGTTTTATACGTTCGTCATTTCCTGCATGCACCACTTTTTCTCCCGATATAGAGCGGGCCAGCTTTTCCAATACCTGCCTGGTGTTTTCATCACTTCCGTCAACAAATAATGGGATATCAGGTAATGATTCTGTTTCTCTGCGCAAACTTTGCAGGGGATAAAACACGCCGTAATGATTGCTGACAGGTTTCAGTATTTCCTTAGGTACAGACGCTGCTGTATGCACAACGACTTTTCCGGGTAACTTCAATTCACTCACTATATCATTGATGGCATTATCCGAAACCGCGATAATATATATATCCGCATTTTTATTTACCGAACTCCAGTAATTCGTAGAAACTGTATCCAGTTCATACGCAAGAGCACTTGCAGCGGCTGAATTTCTTCCCGCTATCTGCAAAATAGTATGTCCGGCTGCTTTGAACTCGCGACCCAGAACTGTAGCGACATTTCCTGTACCAATGATTACAATATTCATATAGCAAAGCTAAACGGCTTATTTTTGATATTTAGTAAAAAATTAGCGACCGGATCAATCTCCATATGAAAAAACTTAAACAAAAGTATTCAGCCCTTATAAAACTCCTGCACATAAAAATATTAACTGTTTTCTCCAAACGGAAAGCGGCAGAAAAAGCTTTACAGATATTCCGGACACCGGCAAAGCGAAGCCGTAAAGAGTGGACAGAGTTATTTAAAAAAGCAGAAAAAAAGGAGTTTGAATTCAATGGAATAACTATCCGTGGATTCCGATGGAACAATCCTGGAAAAAGAAAAGCACTTATCCTTCATGGACATGAATCCACTGTACTGAATTTTGAAATATATATCAAAGGCCTTCTTGACAAAGGATATGAAGTACTGGCCTTCGATGCCCCTGCCCATGGTATCAGCGAAGGAGAAACATTAAATGTCCTGGACTATCGTGACTTTATCATTCATATACATAACCAGTTTGGACCTGTGCAGTCTTATCTCGGGCATTCCTTTGGCGGATTAGCTATTCCTTTAGCATTGGAAAAAATCCAGCATAACAATACTTTTAGGATTGCTCTTATAGCCCCCGCTACTGAAACTACAACTACTATTAACCGTTATTTTAGGTTACTCCGTGTAAAAAATGAAAAAGTAAAAAAACACTTTGAAGACCTGATTCAGGAAATAGATGGAAATCATTCATCCTGGTACTCTGTCAGCAGAGCTTTACCAAACATCAAGGCTGCTATTATCTGGGCACATGACGAGGATGATCCTGTTACTCCTTTTTCCGATGCATTAAAAGTGAAAGAACAAAACTATCCTAACATACAATTCGTAATTACAAAAGGACTGGGACATAATCTTATTTACCGGGAAGAAAAAGTGGCGAAACAGGTTATTGATTTTCTTTAAACAGTACTTTGTATAAATGATGAAATATGGTCTGATAATATTACTTTTCAGTAATCAATTCAGTTCCTGCCAGAAGAATAATATAAAGACGATGACTACTTTTTCCAGCAACAACGATACGGTTATTAAACCATTCACTTATCTCGCCTTGGGCGATTCCTATACTATTGGTCACGATGTGCCGGCTGAGGAAAGCTATCCTAACCAGACCATCAGTCTTTTAAAAAAAGATGGTGTAATCGGCCAGGTTAAAATAATCGCTACCACCGGATGGACGACAACCGATTTAAAAAATGCTATAGCCAATGCTCAAAATTCCGGTACACTTTTAAACCGATATGATATTGTTACTCTCCTGATTGGTGTAAATAATGAATACAGAGGGTTGCCTGTAACTACTTATGAATCGGAGTTTGAAGAATTGCTAAAAAATTCAATCCTTCTAACAGGAAAAAATGCAGCCCATGTAATTGTCTTGTCTATTCCTGACTGGAGTGTAACCCCTTTTGCCGCAGGAAAGAATACCGAAAAGATCTCGAAGGAGATAGATCAATATAATGCTATAAATAAAACAATCTCCGAAAGATACGGAGTTGCATATCTTGACATTACAACCTGGACAAGGGAGGCGGCTAGCGACCTCAGCCTGCTGGCCGATGACAGATTACACCCTTC
>JAFDYH010000248.1:6436-19242 GCA_018267535.1 Bacteroidota bacterium | reverse complement strand
AGAAAAAAAATGAAGCCTGATAAACAGCAAGTTAACTGAGAATTTAGCCTCATTTATACAAGGGTCAAATGGTTCAGAGATAGAAAAATTCCGATTCTTGTGTTATAATTGCACTGGCCACCGGCTGTTACTATATAATTAAGGAGTAGAAAGTTCGTTTCTTTTGACAGAAATAACTGGAAGATAGTACCGGTATCCAAAACCTTTTAAATTCATTATGGCGAAGAACCTATTAATTGTGGAAAGCCCTGCGAAAGCGAAAACTATCGAAAAGATTCTTGGAAAGGATTTCGAAGTAAAAAGCTGTTATGGTCATATACGCGATCTGGAGAAAGCGGGCATGGGCATTGACCTTGAAAAAAATTATAAACCCAGCTATATAATTCCGGTAGATAAAGAAA
Organism: Bacteroidota bacterium; assembly: GCA_018267535.1. Classification (GTDB taxonomy): domain Bacteria; phylum Bacteroidota; class Bacteroidia; order Chitinophagales; family Chitinophagaceae; genus JAFDYH01. The sequence goes on along the minus strand of JAFDYH010000248.1, from coordinate 18,841 downwards.
AGGTTGTCAAAGATTTAAAAACTTTAGCTAAAAAAAGCGATGAAGTGTGGCTGGCAACGGATGAGGATCGTGAAGGGGAAGCTATAAGCTGGCATTTATGCGAAGTATTGGGCCTGGACCCTAAATCAACAAAAAGGATCGTTTTTCATGAAATTACAAAACCAGCTATCAAAGCTGCCGTGGATAACCCGCGTAAGCTGGATATGAATCTGGTAAATGCACAACAGGCGCGCCGTATTCTAGACCGCATAGTAGGTTTTGAATTAAGCCCCGTACTCTGGCGCAAAATGAGTGTGCGAAATAATCTTAGTGCTGGACGGGTACAAAGTGTAGCTGTAAGGATAATCGCGGAAAGAGAAAGAGAAATTAATGCTTTTACACCCGTTAGTAACTTTAAAATCGACGCTTTATTTACAGCCAGTGATTCGGCTGACAAACCTATAACATTTAAAGCTGAGGGTGGCCGTTACTCATCAGATGAGGATGCGGAGAAATTTCTGCAAAGCTGTATTGGTGCGAAATATAAAGTAGCCGATATACAAATAAAACCGGGGAAGCGTTCTCCTGCTCCTCCTTTTACTACATCAACTTTGCAACAGGAAGCCAGTCGTAAACTGGGATATGGGGTATCTAGAACCATGTTACTTGCCCAGCGGTTGTACGAAAATGGACACATCACATATATGCGTACTGATAGTGTAAACCTGAGCGATACAGCATTAGGAGATATCACCAATACCGTAAAATCAATGTACGGTGAAGAGTATCACCAGTTTCGCAAATACAAGAATAAAAATGAAAGTGCGCAGGAAGCCCATGAAGCAATACGCCCGACTTACATGAATAATACAACTGTAGAGGACCAGGAGCTGAAAAGGTTGTATGATCTTATCTGGAAGCGCACCATGGCTTGCCAGATGAGCGATGCTGAACTGGAAAAAACGATTGCTAAAATCAACATCAGTACAAACAATGAAGAGTTGACGGCACAAGGTGAAGTATTGAAATTTGAAGGCTTTTTAAAAGTATACCGGGAAGACAGGGATGATGATGAGACAACCGAAGAGGATAACCAGGAAGGGATGTTGCCCCCGTTGACTGTGGGCCAGGTTTTACCTTTAAAAGAAATGAAAGCAACAGAGCGTTTCAGCCGCCCACTACCAAGATATACAGAAGCTTCATTGGTGAAAAAGCTGGAAGAGTTAGGCATCGGCCGTCCCTCTACGTATGCACCTACAATATCCACGATATTAAAAAGAGGCTATGTTGAGAAAAGGGATAAGGAAGGCATATTGAGGGCGTACCGTATTTTCAAACTCACTGGCAATAAAGTATCAAAACTTACTGAACAGGAAACTACCGGTGCCGAGAAGTCGAAATTATTTCCGACCGATCTTGGATTGGTTGTTACCGACTTCCTGAAGCAGTATTTTGATGATATCATGGATTATAGTTTCACGGCAAGGATTGAAGAAGAGTTTGATGAAGTAGCAGAAGGTAAGATGAAGTGGAACAAAATGATCGATGATTTTTACCTGCCATTCAAAAAAGATGTAGACAATACAATTGAAAATGCAGAACGGATAAAAGGTGAACGTGAATTAGGAACGGATGCCGAAACAGGTAAACCCATTGTTGCCCGAATGGGGCGCTATGGACCGATGGTACAGATTGGCCACGCTGATGACGAAGAGAAGCCACGCTTTGCAGCTTTAAAGAAAGATCAGAGTATTGAAACGATCACACTGGAAGAAGCGCTGAAGCTTTTCCAGTTACCTAAAGCATTGGGAGAATATGAGGGATTGGATGTTTCTGTGAATGTCGGGCGTTTTGGTCCCTATGTTAAATGGGGGGAACAATTTATTTCCATACCAAAAGGCGAAGAGCCAATAGATTTAGAATTAGACCGGGCCATTGAACTGATTGATGAAAAGAAAAAAGCAGATGCGCCTATCGCCTTTTATGATGAAAAGCCGGTTACAAAAGGTAAAGGCCGTTTTGGCCCGTATATCAAGTGGAACGATATGTTCATCAACGTTCCCAGGCGTTATAATTTTGATGCTTTGTCAAAGTCGGATATCAATGAATTGATAGAAGCAAAGATTAAAAAAGAAGAAAACCGCTTCATACAAAACTGGCCGGAAGAAAAAATATCTATTGAAAACGCAAGATGGGGACCCATCATTAAGTTTAATAAAAAAGTCCTTCGCGTTGTTAAAAAGGCAGATGATACAAAATACAACGCCAATGAACTCGCATCGATATCATTGGACGATGTGAAGAAAATGATTGAAGCACAGGTGCCCAATGCTTTTGTAAAGAAGTCAAAAGTAAAGGCAGCCGCAAAAAAAGCTCCTGCTAAAAAAGTCACGAAGAAAAAGAAGGCAAAAGAGTAAATTAATTGCGGGTGCAGATGCCAGCAAACAACTCTGCACATAATTCCAGCCAAAGGAAAACAGATTTCCAATCATGGTGTGGTTCATTTTTCCTATACTTTTAAAAAACTACCATAAGCTATAAGTATTGGGTAAACCCAGGCTGGGTTGCATAACAACCAGACGTGGCCGTTACTTAAACATAATAAATTGCATCTTCAATCAAATAAGCAATTACAGCAACATCCTGAAAGCCGGTTATTTCATTTAATCCGGAGTGATCATTTAAATTTGTTATAACCTATTCAAAATGGCAGAAGAGCTGATTTTAAAAAACATTGCAAAATATATCCGCCTGGATAAAAGCGAACAGGATTATTTTCTATCAGTTGTTAAGAAAAGGAAAATAAAAAAGAAACAATTCCTTTCACAGGAAGGCGATATAAGCAAGGGGCCTGTTTTCGTAACAAGAGGCATTCTGCGGAGTTACACAGTAGATAAAAACGGGTTTGAGCATATCCTTCAATTCGCACCTTCAGGCTGGTGGATTGCAGATATGTATAGCATGGTAACTCAAAAGCCAGGTCAATTAAGTATTGATGCAATAGAAGATAGCGAGGTATTTCTGTTGCCAAAACCTGAACTTGAAAAATTATACATAACTATTCCATCCCTCGAGCGGTTCTTCCGCATACTCGCCGAAAATTCGTTAATTACCTATCAGCAACGTATAATCGGTAGTCTTAGTGAAACGGCAAAAGAGCGTTACAATAATTTCTGCAAAACTTATCCTTCATTAATTGAATGCCTGCCCCAGAAGCAGGTGGCTTCTTATATTGGTGTAACTCCTGAATTTTTAAGTAAAATGCTGAAGAATAAAAACATTTCATAACTCTATCTCTTCCCGAAAACCAGAACCGCAAAGATTGGTACTTTCCTTTAATGCAATTATAGCCAACAGTATTTTTACGAACCTTTTTAACAAAACATCAGAAAAGTAAAGTGAAAAATCAAAATTCATCCTGGTTTTGCTTTATCCTTTTCTTAACTTTATTGATACAATTCTGAAAACGCAGTTGCGTTATTATATCGTCCCCACTTCAACCATTATTTAGTAATTCTACTTTTTTAAGGTAAATAGAAACTTATGGCTGAAAATGTAAACAGCCGTTCCGTTACTAACGGGGATAACGGCCTTTATACCTACGATTCATTTGGTGCAACCAAAAAGCAAAATGACAATAACTTCTTATGGTGGTGTGCCGGCACCCATCAGAAATTATTAAAAGAATTTCCTTCAGAACACAGTAAATACACTGGACTGGGAGGAGTAATACTGGCCACATTCGTGCTCGCCAGCCTCTCTGCAGGATATGCCATCCATAGTGTATTTGGCAATTGGCTATGGACAATTGGTTTTGCGCTGGTCTGGGGATTGATCATTTTTAATTTTGACCGCTTCCTGGTCTCAACGATGCGTAAATATGGCGTATCAAAAAGAAAGCAGTTATGGATGGCAATTCCGCGAATGGCTTTAGCATTATTAATCGGGCTAACGATTGCTCGTCCATTGGAACTGAAAATTTTTGAAAAAGAAATTGACGTGAAAATGACGGAGAATATGCACAAAAAAATTCAACGCAATGACAGTCTTTTATTAATTGAAAATAAAAACCTCGTTCAAACAGCAGAAGCTGATCGGCAACGGTATACGAACCGTAAGCTGGCCATAGAAGATACATTGCATAATCTTCAGGCTGCCTATGTCCAGGAAGCAGATGGAACCGGCGGTTCGGGTGAACGGGGCATAAAAGACCTTACCCGTTTAAAGATGGATGCATACAAACAGGCTGCTATCAGTTTTGCGCCGGAGCTTGCAGAATTATCAAGCAATATAAAAACCCAGGATAGCATTGTTGCCAATGCAAAAGCTGGTATGGAAGAAAAAAGAAAACAATATGAAACAACTGTAAAAAAGAGTCTTGGCTTCCTCGAAAGAAATAAAGCCCTCTCCGATTTATCAGATGAAGAAAGCAGTGTATTCTGGAGCAGTATTGCTATTTCATTGCTGATTATATTGATAGAAATTGGGCCTGTTTTATCCAAACTCATTATGCCGGTTGGCCCTTACGATATTGCTTTAGCAAAGGAAGAGTTATTACAAATGGCAGCTGATGAAAACACCATTCGAGAAGACAAAGAAATATTGTATGAAAAAAAGAAAGTCTTTTTCGAAAAGCAAAAAGAAATGTCTGATGAGCTGGTGAGCAAACTCACCAAACTACAAAAGAAAAATATTGATGATGAATTGGATAAATGGGAACGCGGTGAATGGAGCGCCAAAGACCATCGTGCCAGTATGGACGAAGTGATGCGGAAAATCAAAGCACAATATCAATTCAGGGACGAGGATATATTATAAAACCACTACCAGGCTATCTCAGGAAATTTAGCTTCACAGGAAGGAACAATGAGCGAAAGAACAAAGAGTAATCCTATCGGTTATCACTATATTTTTTGCTTTCTTCCCGATAATTGTGTGAAACTTCCAGACTTGAGATCGCCTGGTTTTTATCACTTAAAAATCATTCTTTTTAATCCTGGTAAGTTCTTGCGCCAAATAATAAACTACCTATACGAACCATTGTACTACCTTCTTCAATGGCAGTCTTGTAATCACTGCTCATCCCCATTGAAAGGGTCGTAAATTCAGCATTATGGTTAGCAAATGGTCTGAATTGATCAAACAATCTCTTAAGCTGGGCAAACTCCTCTCCTATCTTTTGTAAATCATTGGTAAAAGAAGCCATACCCATAAGGCCCATAATCTTAATATTATGAAGATCCTTTAATTCTTTATTTGCAAACAATATATCCAGTTCTTCCTGATTAAATCCAAACTTTGTTTCTTCCTGCGCTATATGTACCTGTAAAAGGCAATTGACAACCTTGTTGACTTTTTGCGCCTGCTTATTTATTTCTTTCAATAACTTAAAACTATCTACACCGTGAATGAGATAAACAAAGGGAACGACGAACTTTACTTTATTGCTTTGTAAATGACCGATAAAATGCCATTGAATATCCTCTGGTAATTGAGATTGCTTTTCTATAAGTTCCTGAACGTAATTTTCACCAAAGTCCTTTTGCCCCAGTTTATAAAGCTCTTTTATATCCGAAACAGTTTTGGTTTTGGAAACAGCAATCAGGGTTGCTTTATCTTTCAGTTCTTCAATTATTGACTTATAAGCCGTTATATTCACTGCCATATATGAAAATTAAACCGCCTACACGATTGTGCGCAGGATTACATCGTTTGTCTTTACCAAATAATCATTTCAAAATACTCCTGCTGATTACAATACGCTGTACTTCGCTGGTGCCTTCATATATCTGCGTAATCTTTGCATCCCGCATCAATCTTTCAACATGATATTCTTTTACATAGCCATAGCCGCCATGTATCTGTACCGCCTCTGTGGTTGTCCACATCGCCGTTTCGCTGGCATATACTTTCGCCATGGATGAACTCAATGTATAATCCAATTGATTGTCTTTTTCCCAGGCAGCTTTCAGGCATAATAAACGAGAGGCTTCAATACGTGTAGCCATATCCGCGAGTTTAAAAGCAATAGCCTGGTGGTTCATTATTTCCGTGCCAAAAGCCTTTCTTGTTTTGGAATACTTTAGTGCTAGTTCATAAGCGCCGCTTGCAATTCCCAACGCCTGTGATGCAATACCGATGCGCCCCCCCGCCAGTGTTTTCATCGCAAACGTAAATCCAAAACCGTCATTACCGATCCTGTTTCCCTTCGGCACTTTCACATCGGTAAACATTACAGTATGTGTATCGCTGCCTCGTATACCCAGTTTATTTTCCTTGGCAGCAACAGTTACTCCCGGCCAGTTTTTTTCTACAATCAATGTATTGATTCCTTTCGATCCCTTTGTTGCATCTGTTTGAGCCATTACCAAATACACAGAGGCTGTGCCCCCATTAGTAATCCAGTTTTTTGTACCGTTCAGTAAATAATAATCACCTTTATCCTCCGCAGTTGTACGTTGGGAAGTGGCATCACTGCCGGCCTCCGGTTCACTGAGCATAAAGGCCCCGATATATAATTCTCCGTCCTTTTTCCCCTGTGCAAGCGGTGAAAGGTATTTTTGTTTTTGCTCTTCTGTACCATATTCCTGCAAACCATAACAAACAAGACTGTTATTAACGCTCATGCACACACTAACACTGGCATCAATCTTACTGATCTCTTCCATGGCCAGCACATAACTGACTGTATCCATTCCGGCGCCGCCATATTCCGGTTTTACCATCATCCCCATAAAACCAAGGCCTGCCAGCTTCTCTATTTGTTCTTTGGGAAATTTTTGTTTTTCATCCCGTTCAATTACACCCGGCAAGCATTCATGTTGAGCAAAATCACGGGCCGCTTGCTGAATCATTAATTGCTCTTCGCTAAAGTGAAAAATCATAGAAGGATATATGCTTTTTAATTGCGGCAAAGATAAGAGCAAACCTATTCAAAATAACAATCGTTAGCTTTTGAAATAGTTGCAAGCAAATTGTACCCGGTGTTAACTTCCCCTTTGCCCCAAACGGCGATATATTTCCATACAGGATCGTGAATTGTGATAAGGCCCTTTCCAGAAATTTATCTTGCTGTCAGAAACAACTTTATTGTTTCCATCCACAACACTATACCACTCCCCATTTATGAGATCGATGAGGTATTGTTTAATATATGCCCACACTTTTTCAGACTTTTCAAGGAAGTGAACTTTACCGGATAACTGGTATGCATTATAAAAACCCACCATTGCTTCTGCCTCCGGCCACCATTGCTTTGTATCATTCAGGTGTTTTGTTTCAGGCTCATATTCATAATTGATAGCGCCATTATCAGCAAGTCCGTCTGATGCAGCTGTAGCCATTTTGACAGACAACTCTCTACATTTTGATTTCAATTTTGAATTCCCCAAAACTTCTGCGGCCTCCCACAATAACCACGAAGCTTCTATATCATGGCCATAAGAAATAGTCGTTGTGGTATGCTGCCAGTCTTCTTTAAAAAACAAAGTCATTCTGTAGGTTGAAGGATCAATAATATGATCCAACATTAGTTGAATGCTATGCTGCAAATGAAACCGGGCTGTTTCACTTTTCCATACACTATACAGATTTGTAAAGGCCTCCAGTAAATGCAGGTGCGTATTCATTGATTTCCGGTTTTCACCCCGGCTCAATATATAGTCGTCCGTATTGGACCAGTCCCTTGCAAAAGCTTCGGTATATCCCCCTTTGACTGCATCATAAGCATGCTTTATCCCTTTTGAAAAAATTTCTTTGGCATGATTCAATGCATTCTCATCTTTTGAAGCTTTATAGTATTCTGACAAACCGTATATAGCAAACGCCTGTCCATATAATTGTTTCTTCTTTTCTAATGGCGCCCCTTCTGCAGTAACAGACCAGTAAACACCTCCGTATTCTTTATCTGAAAAACGATCAATAAGGTACTCATATCCTCTTTTCGCCAGGGCCAGGTAACGGGGGTCAGGAAATAACTGATGAACTGCTGAAAAAGTCCACAGGATGCGGGATGTAACGACAACACTACGGGGAGCCCCGGGATGCACTATATTTTTTCCATCCACCTCACCATAAAAACCTCCCTTTTCATAATCGACTGAATGGTCAATCCAGTATTGCATGATACGAAAGAGCTCTTCCTTAACCTCCTGCCTGAAATCAATTAACGCAAAAGACATGATAGCAATTTTTAGAATTATCCTGTTAAAAGTAAATTCATTAAACGATCTGCTATTACTTTTCTTCGATACTGCAAAAAAATACCGGTAAAGGTTAAAATATTATGTACACACCTATTAAACTATAAAGAATGATTTTTGGATTTTGTTACTAACAATTATTTAATTTAGGAATCTGTTTATTAAAATCTTCTTTTGGGTAAAACCACATTAACCATGCTTAAAGCGACATCTTTCAGGAAGGTATATGCAAATACCTGCAATAAAATTTCTTTGAAATTATGGATCGTTATTTTTGGGGTTTTGTTTGGCGCAAAGGGAAATGCCCAACAGGTTGCCTTTTCAAAAGAGCAGATACTGGCTTTTACTTCCCAATGGAAAGGAGAACGTTTTCCCGATGGAAGACCCAGGGTATCAGATAGTCTTGTAAAACGCCTTGCTGCTATTTCTATTGAAGAAGCATGGCAGGTAATGCGCAATGAAGGTTATAATAATCAATTTGAAGCGGGCTGGCAAATGATACACTCCGACAAGGTATTGGCAGGCCGGGTGGTAACCGCACAATATATGCCTTCGCGGCCAGATATTGATAAGCCGATCCGTGACAAAGGAAAGGCAGAAGGCAGAATAGGGTCGCCAAACTCTTGGCCAATCGACGTACTACAGAATGGAGATGTGTATGTAGCCGACGGCTTCTCCAAAATCGTTGACGGTACATTAATAGGCGATAACCTTGGTAATTCCATTTATACAAAATCAAAAACAGGGGTTGTGTTTGATGCAGGTGTTCGTGATCTGGAAGGGCTTGAAGAAATAGAGGGATTTGTCGGATTTGTCCGGGGTGTGGATCCTTCTTATCTGAAAGATGTAATGTTAACAGGAATTAATTGCCCGATCCGTATAGGCAGGGCAACTGTTTTACCCGGAGATCTGGTATTGGGTAAAAAAGAAGGCGTGATATTTATACCTGCTCATCTCGCACAAAAAGTTATTATAACAGCGGAATTCGTTGCTTTAAAAGATGAATTCAGTCATATGCGGCTGCGCGAAGGAAAGTATACACCCGGTCAGATAGACCAGGCATGGAGTGAAGACATAAAGAAAGACTTTTTAAAATGGCTGAAAGATAATCCCTCAAAAGTTCCGATGTCGCAAAAAGAACTGGACGATTTTCTGAAAGACAGGACCTGGTAAGCTTTTACTGAATAGCTCCATCTTTAGATCGGGCTATGAACATAGGCAGTACACTTGTGCGACCGCCTAATAACAGGGATAAGAAACTATGCCTTGAAATACAAAAGCTATTATTTAAAAGTAATTATGATAACGTTACTAACAAATCATCATGAAAAATTCCCTGTCCCGTTTTTATTTCAGAAGTAAACTCCCGCTTTCACCGGCGGATACGGATGATAAAGAACAAACCGGAATCGATAACCAGGTGCCACAAAAGGATAACCGTCGTGATTTTCTTAAAAAAGCCTCCCTTGGAGGGCTGAGCCTGGGCTATTTGTTCGATAAAGACCCGGCTAAAGAAATAGACTATATAACGCAGAAGGTTAACCGCGCAGGAAAGCCTTCTGACCTGAAGATAACCGATGTAAGAGTAGCTGTTATTACCGGTGCACCGATGACCTGCCCGATATTGAAGATTGACACCAACCAGGGGATATCCGGTTATGGCGAAATAAGAGATGGTGCCAGCCCGAAATATGGCCTGTTTTTAAAAAGCCGGCTATTAGGAAAGAATCCCTGTAATGTTGAACAGATTTTTAAATCCATAAAACAATTCGGAGGCCAGGCCCGTGCAGCCGGTGGCGTATGCGGGGTGGAAATGGCCTTATGGGACCTTGCTGGGAAAGCATATGGTGTACCCGCATACCAGATGTTGGGAGGTAAATTCAGGGATTATATCCGCATTTATGGCGATACCCCGGAAGTGGATGACCCCGATGGCTTTGCTAAAAAGATGAAAGAACGTCTTGCCACAGGCCTTACATTTTTAAAAATGGATTTCGGTATTGAATTGCTTGCTGATATTCCCGGTGCATTGGTTGGCGCCAATAACTGGGATGTTAAACATCAGTGGGGCCTACGTGAAAGTGAGAAGGGAAACGCCAACAGTTATAGTATGACCAAACATCCTTTCACCAGGATACAGATAACTGATAAAGGCCTTGAAATTATACAGGAGCGAATAGCAAAAGTCAGAGATGTTATCGGTTACGAAATACCATTAGCTTCGGATCATTATGGTCACTTTGATGTAAATACGGCTATCCGGCTTGGAAAAGCACTTGAAAAATATCAATTGGCCTGGATGGAAGATATGATACCCTGGATGCTTACTGATCAATGGAAGCAAATTACAGACGCGATTAATACTCCCACACTCACTGGAGAAGATATCTACCTGAAAGAAAACTTTATCAGGCTTATTGATGCAAGAGCAATTGATATGATCCATCCCGACCTGGCCAGCTCCGGTGGATTACTGGAAACAAAAAAAATCGGCGATTATGCGGAAGAGCACGGAGTACCGATGGCAATGCATTTTGCCGGAACGCCTGTTTCATGCATGGCAAACGTACATTGCGCAGCAGCCACTGAAAATGTGGTAGCGCTTGAACATCATTCTCTCGATATTCCATGGTGGGAAGATCTTGTAACCGGCATCGACAAACCTATCTTTAATAAAGGGTTTATAAAAGTGCCGGATAAACCGGGGCTTGGAGTGGAATTAAATGAAGCTGTAGTAAAACAACATTTGAAATCAGGCGAACTTTATTTCGCGCCAACAGAAGAATGGAATAAAATTGACTCCTGGGACCGGGAATGGAGTTAACCCTTTAGTTCAAAAAATAAAGAGCTTCTTTTACAATTCCATTCATTTTGTCAGTCATACTATTTTTATGAAAAGAAGACAATTTTTAACGAATGCCTCTCTGGGTTCGGCAGCAATCGGTTCCATATTATCCTGCAATAACTCCCCTACAGAAAAAGCAGTCAAAGAGCCATCTCAATCGGTTGCCGATAAGACCAGCCATTTTGAATTAAATGAAGAGAGCATCAGCACCCTGCAGGAGAAGATGACTTCCGGTAAATACAGCGCTGAACAGCTTTCAAAATTGTATTTAGACAGGATTGACTCGATTGATAAAAAAGGACCGCACTTAAATGCAGTTATTGAAATCAATCCAGATGCCATCCGTATTGCCCAACAGATGGACACAGAAAGGAAAGCCGGTAAAGTAAGAGGCCCTTTACATGGTATTCCCATACTGATCAAGGACAATATAGATACTGCCGATAAAATGCAAACAACAGCCGGGGCCCTGGCAATGGCTGGTCATATTGCCGCCAGAGATGCATTTATTGTGCAGAAACTCAGAGATGCCGGTGCTGTTATACTTGGCAAAACTAACCTGAGTGAATGGGCCAATTTCCGTTCATCATCATCGAGCTCGGGATGGAGCAGCCGTGGCGGCCAGACAAAAAATCCATATATACTGGATCACAATCCTTGTGGATCAAGTTCGGGATCAGGCGTAGCTGTATCTGCCAACCTATGTGTTGTAGCTATTGGTACAGAAACTGATGGTTCGGTTACCTGCCCCGCATCTGTAAATGGTATTGTTGGTATTAAACCAACAGTAGGTCTTGTAAGCCGTACTGGTATTATTCCAATTTCAGCAACACAGGATACCGCAGGCCCAATGGGCAGAACAGTTAAAGATGTTTCTATACTTCTCGGTGCAATGACAGGTATAGATGCGGCGGACGAAAAAACAAAAGAAAGTAATGGCAAGGCTTCGGCTGATTATACAAAATTCCTTGATGCAAACGCATTGAAAGGAAAGCGGATTGGTATTGAGAAGAGTCCACAAGGGAATAATCAATACCTTCATGCTTTGCAGCAAAAGGCAGTAAATATATTAAACAAGCAAGGTGCTGAAGTTGTAGAAATCGAATACCTTAAAGAAATAAACAAATACAGTGAATCAGAATTTTCTGTGCTCCAATATGAATTTAAAGACGGGCTAAACAAATACCTGGCAACGGCAAATGTGCCTATGAAGACATTAGCCGATATAATAGTGTTTAACAAAAAGAACGAGGATAAAGCTATGCCCTACTTCAAACAGGAAACCTTAGAATCGTCCGATAAAAAAAGTGATTTAAACAGCAAAGAATATAAAGAAGCTTACCAGAAAAGTCATGTGGCTTCTAAAGAATATATTAATAC
>JAFDYH010000248.1:0-6247 GCA_018267535.1 Bacteroidota bacterium | reverse complement strand
ATCCCCGGTTTTAAAAAATCATTTCTTGACTAAAAAGAATATTATTTTTTTTGTCTCTTTTCTTTCGCCCTGGCCAGGTTTTCCTTTAATCTGAATTTTACAATCCGCTCAATCAGGCTAACCGGCAGAGGCTGACCCAGCGGAAACTGAACAGCACCTTTCGACCATTTGTATTTAGCAAACTCATGTCGGAAAGCCGCAATACCCGAACCGGTGGGATAAAAACCAATATGCTCCTTATATGCTGCATAATAAACCAGCATACCCTCCTGCTTAAAAGCCGGCATGTTATAACTGATCACTTCTTCCGCTTCAGGTGCAACCGACCTGATTATCCTTTGCATTTCTTTCAGCATTTTTCTTGTAGCGGGGGGAAATACAGAAAAATAATCCGCAATAGATTTGAATTTGGTACCGGGTGTTATTACCATTTTTTATGACTTTATTAGTGTGAAGAATTATAAAAGCAAACTTACAGGGTTAAGCAAATTAAACCAGATGTTTAAGGCGACAATTTGGGGGCATTTTGCGACAATCATTTAGTATTTAACATCAATATCGTATTTGTGCAATAGTCCTAAAACACCCGGGAATGTGAACTGTGCTTTTTTGATCTTATTTAATTCAGGATCGATAGAATAATTGAAAGAATTGCTGAAATCTGCTTTTTCAAGAATTGTATTTTCAAATATTACACCTTTCAGGTTACAATAATCAAATACAGAATTGCTGAGATCGCAACCCGTAAAGTCAACCTCCTGTAATTGAGAATTACTGAAGCTGGTTTTCTTCAGCTTTAAATTACAGAAAGAAGAATGGTTCAAAATGCAAGTATCAAAACTGAATGAAAGTATGAAAGTGCTGCAGGTATCGAAGCGAAGGCCAAGTAGCTTACAATCCTTAAAAACGGTATTACTTAATGAGGTTTTATACATACGGGCAAGCCCCAGGTTACAAGCAATAAAAGAACATTCACTAAATCTTATTCCGGAAAGATCAGCCTCGTAAAAATTACAGTTCAAAAAGGAACAATTATCATATATGCCTGGCTGAAATACCGATTTCGGAAAGTCAGCCTTTTCAAAAATTTTATCTTCAATAATAGGGTCTGTCATATACCATCTTTTATTTGCAAACTCTTTCTATTCTACTAAATCAGTAAAAATAGGGTATCTTTTATTCTTGCTGACTTTCAGAGGGAATGCCCACTTTGACTGTAGATACATTAATTGACCTACAAACAACCGGTGTAAATAAAAACATGCATGTAACTTTATATGCAGGGCAGAAATAGCTTCTTTCAATCCCAGGTACAAAATTCAAACAGGGCTTCATTTTTTCATGCCTTTTAGCAAAGTATAGGTCACCATTGCGTGGCTATGGTCAAGTTCGAAGTCATCTTTATGCCATTGTACAATCTCACCAGCTTTGACATCCCCTTTAGTTCACCATTTTTTGTATAGCCTTTTTTCTCAGCTATTTTTTAAAATCTTCGGAACTTTTACCTGTTTTCTTTTTACTATTATCCAGGTAGGCTTGGAATGACATATAAATTGTTTTAAACCATCAATGAATTGAAAATTGTAAAGTTTATTCGTACTGATCCTAATGTTTATCGCTGGATACAGTTATGACTCCTTCCGTAACCTCATATTGAATATCCTATCTTGTTAAGCGGTAAATCAGTAATGCAGTCCTCTTGATCAGTTTTGGATATTCGGCAAGATTTATTGTTTCGCCTGGCGCATGGGAGCCATTACCCGATGCCCCTAATCCATCCAAACAATTAAGATATGCAGCTATGTAGGAAATATCACCAGCCCCTCGTTTTCCCGGATCGCCCGCATAAACGGCACCGTATCCCAACGCGTTGCTTATATCACTTATCAATTCCCTTAACGAATCATTACCTGGTGTTGGGGGCATAGATGGAATTCCATCTTTAAAACTGATTGTTGCATTGGTTCCGGGTAAATGTTCAGCAACAATCGTCCGCATTGTATCTCTCGCCCTTTCTTTTTGTTCTTCTGAAAGAAAGCGCAGGTCGCCCAGCACTACAGTCCTTGGTGAAATAATATTGGTCTTTGCCGATACGGCCCCCTTTTGCGCAACAGAATCATATTTTACATCCGAACCTCCGATAAACAAGGCAGGATTCAAAGTAAGATAGGGCTGTGTACTTAGCTTTTCCCTGAAACTATTGACAATCCGAGCAGCTTCATAAACACTTCCGTATCCGACTCTGAATATACCGGAGGAATGTGCCTGCTTCCCTTCCACTTCAAGTTTCCACTCACTGGCACCACGCCGTGCGACAGTAACAGTGTCCATACTCATTGCACTTTCAAAGGAAAGTGCAACATCATGCTGTTTACTTGTTTCTATAAAATCTCCGCGGCTTACACTATGAGGAATGCCCGCGTTTTCTTCATCCCCCGTGAAATAAACAGTAATAGTTGTATTGTCTAATAACTTTTGTTGCTGCAATGCCTTTAATGCAGCAATTACCATTACATCTCCGCCTTTCATATCAACTACCCCCTGCCCTGTTGCTATTGTATCATTCAGCATCGAAAATGGATTAGCTGGCATATCAGGCTCAAAAACAGTATCAAGATGACCAATCAGCAAAACCCGTTTCCCCTTTTTTCCTTTCCGCACAGCTACCAGGTGCCCCGCCCTTTTCAGCGAATCAGGCATCTCTATCCATTTTACGGTAAACCCAAGCGCTTCAAGTTCCTTTGCAAATAACTCTCCTGTTTTCTTTATCCCTTCTATATTAAAAGTACCGCTGTTAATATTGACCGATTCCTTAAGCAGGCGGGTTGTTGAAGCCATGTCCGCGTCTACTGTGGCAACAATTTTTTTTTCAACTCTGGCAAGAGGCTGTGCGCTAAGATTATTAAACGAAATAATAAAAACAGCTAACAGAAAGTATTTCATTTATCCATTTTTACAGGAAGATAGTTATTAAAGTGAAGCAGAATAAAATTTTCATAATCCCCTAGTCAAAGAGTAAATTTAAATCAATAGAATATTTGTATTTTTCTACCACAAAGTCCCAATATGAAGACCGGTCATCCGAAGTTCAAAAAGTTCGTAACTATTTTTCATATTATTACGGCAATCCCAACATTCTTCTTCTTTATTCGCCTACTCCTTAACAAGGAGGGTATCTGGTATTTCACCTTATTTCTTACCGCGTATAGTTTGAGTGGCATTATTATTTTCCTCTTCTTTTTTAAAAATCTTTCCCGATACCAGAAATACTATTTTGAAGTAGTGTTTGCCTTGCCTTTCCTGTTCATAGCTTTCCTTATTTTTCTCATGCTGTTTGATATTTTTCTTTTTCAAAAGCCTTAATGGATACATAGTTATCATGAGCAGACAAATACATAACAAAAAGAGCCCTGATCGGGCTCTTTTTTCGGATAAAGAAAAAAATCTTATACAGGATTTATTGTACAATAAATAATTACATCATTAAAATCGTTATCGGTACCAGGCAAAGTTCTATCCTGATCTTCAAAACCTACCAATACTTTATTTTCCGCAGCGAAATTGATGATTACTGCATGTTTCTTCTTAGCAGGATCAACTTCAGGATTCAAAACATCATTAGAGCAGAAATGTACTGCATTATTATTTAGAAGTGTAGTTGTGGTGTCAAATGCTTTCTGCATTAATACAAAACCAATAGAAGTGCCGGGACTAAATGATCCGATTTTGACTTTATCCCCCTCTATCAATGGACTTACTCCTCCTACATGCGGGAAAAAGTAAACAATATTTTTAATATCCTTTGCGCTGGTTGGCGGTTGAGTAGTAGGATATGTATAAAAAGCCAGTGCATTATCAAATCCTGCCCTCTCGTGAACAAAGGTTACATATACATCTGAAGTTTGTTTAACAGCTATGTCTGCGATCGCTGAACTTGAAAAAAATTCAGGATGGGTCTTGGTAAGGTCTATCCCTTCCGGTAGCAAGGCAGCTATAAAATTTTTCATTGTATCCGAAATATTATCATGCAATAAATCTACTGGCCTACCCGTATTATCATAAGGTCCCAGGTTAGTATAGGTTGTTTCCGTAAATTCAACCGGCCTTGATTTTACTTCCTTTTTACACGCACCTAACATCAAAATTGCTAATCCAAGCAGGGAAAACAACGGTTTAGTAAATTTCATTTTATTAATTTTTATTTGAATAGTTAGTAACAAGGTCAATATTGCATTATATACGAAATAAATTATTTATTTTTTACTAAGACTTAACATATAACGTCAAAAATGGCCCGGGTTATTTCATCCCGCGAAATATATTTTTTGATAAATCGCAATTAATTCCCGAACCTTAGAAAAGTAACTAAGCAGATAATATTCCAATATGACTCGGCAACGCATAAAACATTTGTACCAAATACTTTCTGCTGATTGTCAACAAATTAATTTTTTATAATGAAATATGGCTAACAAATTTTGATTTTGATTATACTTTTTTTATTCACAAGCAATGTGAATAAATGCAAATGAGTAGTGACTCATCTAACTTAAAAAAGTTTAAAAGCAATTGTGTAAATGATCAATCTCGTATTACCACGATCGTACCCTTACGACATTAAATGGCTATATATAGTATTTTTTCAGTTTTTTTAATAAAAGTATGAAATGAACCTGGTACTTAAATTATTGCAAAAAGCACCTTTGCCAAATGATGGATTATTTCGGTAGAAAAATAAACTTGTTATTCAAGGATATAACATATTACTGATTTCAAAAAGGTAGTAAGAAATAAAGCCTTACTAAGTCATATTCAGGAAAGAAATATCATCGTAACCCTGCTGGCCGGAATACCATAAAGAGGCACTCTACATTTAAAAGTAGATGAAGAAATCCAATCTGAATATTTAGATGAGGAAGAATTAAAGTATCCTATAAAAGATTCCTCTATAGAAAATAAACAGAAAATTATAAATCCACAATTGTTTTTACTATTTTTCGCGGAAATCCACTATTGTGAAAAACACCATCTTATCCTTCCTGTTATTCGTATACATTTATTCCGTCCATGCTCAGCCCGCAGATACCAGTGAACTGGCTGTCCACGCACAAAAGGAAAATATAATCCATCCAGGCACAATCATGCGCATCGAAAACCTGGGGCCAAATATCAATACTGATTTGCCAGAATTGCGTCCTACTATTTCTGCTGATGGCAATCTTTTGTTTTTTATCTGTCAAAACCATCCAGCCAATACTAAATACAATGTAATCCCTAATTCGCAGGATATTTGGTTTAGCCAGCGTGACAGCTTTGGTAAATGGAGTGAAGCAATGCATATGGAATATCCGTTAAATCAATATTTTTATAATGCTGTATACTGGATAAGCCCTGATAACAACCGAATCCTGATCCGGGGTGCCTATGTTAATGGTGATTATTATGGTAACGGGGTGAGCCTTTGTGCCCGAAAAAAGAATGGCATATGGGGCAAGCCCCATATGCTTTTTATAAATAAATACGACAAGTATGACCGGGGACGTCAATCCGGAGCAACAATGGCGCATGATGGGCGTACCTTATTATTATATATGACCCCGGAGAAAGGTGGTGTAAACAATGATATTTTTGTTAGCTTTCTTCGCCCCGACAGTATATGGACAGAACCCAAAAACCTGGGAAAGAAAATAAACGGCGCTAACAGCAATGAAATGACGCCTTATCTTGCCGCAGATGGAGAAACATTATACTTCAGCAGTGACCGGGAAGGAGGTTTAGGAGATAATGATATATGGATGAGCAAACGCTTAGACAATAGTTGGGAAAAATGGAGTGACCCTGTAAACCTGGGAAGCCCCATTAACACTTCCGATTGGGATGCTTTCTTTACAATGGATGCAGGCGGTGAATACGCTTACTTAAGTTCCGCTCAGAATTCAATAGGCGAAAGCGATATTGTTCGGGTGAAACTCCTGGAAAGAGATATGCCCAAACCCGTGGTATTGGTTACAGGAAATGTGTATAATAAGAAAACAGGCGAGCCATTAAGTGCCTCATTAATCTATGAAACGCTGCCGGACGGCGAAGTAGCAGGCAATGGTCTGTCGGCTCCAACAGATGGGGCCTTTAAAATCGTGTTGCCCTATGATAAAAATTACAGCATTCGCGCTACAGCTGATCATTTCTTCGCAATCTCAGAAAACCTGAACCTGGACTCATTGATAAAATCGGGATATAAAGAAATTCA
>JAFDYH010000247.1 GCA_018267535.1 Bacteroidota bacterium | reverse complement strand
ACAACTATCACCAGTTTTCCCTGTTTTATATCTTCAATCGCACTTTCTATCGAGTCAAGCATATTTTCAATTTATGCAAAGTTAAAGCAATACATTATCTGACGAAAATCCTGATATTTAATATAAGAAAAATTATATTATTTATTAAAAATCACCCGATTATGTCATTTGAAATCGCCATGTAAGATTGTTGAAATTTCTGCAACGATAGTAGCAGATTATTGTTTTTCTTTGTGACGAAAACCAAATCACTATGCTTAAGAGAATAGCCCTTCTGTCATTTGCCATTGCTGCAACATTTATCCTTCGTGCGCAGGTAACAACAAGTAGTATAACGGGAACAGTAACCGACGGAAAAAATGAGCCGATTGCTGGAGCAACCATTACAGCAGTACACACTCCTTCAGGAACGACATATTCCACTGTTTCAAAAAATGGAGGTGTATTTAACCTTCCCGGGTTGAGGGCGGGCGGCCCTTATAGTATTACCATCACTTCAGTTGGATTCAGGCAGCAAGTGTTGGATGGTATCAAACTTACACTAGGCGATGCTTATAATGTTAATGTAGAAATGATATCGGAGACCGTAGATCTTTCAACGATAGTTTTAACTTCCACGAAAAGAAAAGCGGCAAAAGATATTGCAGGTGCTTCCACTAATATCAGCCAGATTCAATTATCAACTTTGCCAACAATTAGCAGGAGCATTACTGACTATACACGCATCACACCACAAGCAAATGGAACAAGTTTTGCCGGCAGAGATAACCGAATGAATAACGTGCAGGTAGACGGCGCCAACCTTAATAATAATTTTGGTCTTTCGAGCGACTTATTACCCGGCAGCGGCAACCCCATTTCACTAGATGCGTACCAGGAGATTTCTGTAAATATTTCTCCCTATGATGTAAAACAGTCCGGGTTTACCGGCGCAGGCATCAGCGCTATTACAAAAAGTGGTACAAATACATTTCATGGAAGTGTTTATGGTTCTTATCGCAATCAAAGCTATAATGGTACCCGCGTTGGCGATACTAAACTACCAAGCCCTGCAGCAACAAGTAATAAAATTTACGGAGCTACTATTGGTGGACCGATAATCAAAAACAAACTTTTCTTTTTTCTGAATGGTGAAATAGAAAAATCAAGTGCCCCGGGCGTTACGTATTCTCCTAAGGGTGGTTCAGGGAACGGTACCGCATCGAATGTACCCATAGACTCCTTAAAGGTTTTATCCGACTACCTGCAGAGCAAGTATGGTTTTAATCCTGGTGCTTATGACAACTTTCCCAATTTTACTACAGACAATTATAAAATTCTCGCCAAGCTGGATTGGAATATCAGCCGGGCACACAAGCTTACATTAAAATATAGCGACTTCAGAAATACCGGTTATGCACAACCGAGTGCCAGCGGTGGTATTAATGGAGCAAGCAGCCAGAGCTCTATTATTTCCTATACTCCTACGCCGGGCAGGTTTGGCCCTAATTCAATGGCGTTTAATAATGTTAATTACAGTATAGTAGATAAAGTAAGGTCTGGCGCACTTGAATTAAACAGCAACTTTCATGGTAAATTTTCCAACCAATTTATCGCGACAGTAACTAAAATCAGTTCCATCAAAGGACACGATGGCGCAACTTTCCCATTTGTTGATATTATCGGACTAACGGCAGGCAGTAAAAATAACTACCTGAGTTTTGGCAATGAACCTTTTAATGGAAACAACAACCAGGTAATTAATGATGTTTATACCGTAACAGATAATTTCAGCTACTACGCCGGCCGCCACACTATTACTGCAGGCGCCACTTATGAGTATCAAAAGGTCGGTAATATGTTCATGGCCGGTTCACAAGGGTACTATGTGTACGGGTCATTGACAGATTTTTTAAATAATGCAGCCCCTAAATTATTTTCATTGACCTATTCCCTTAAGGAAGGCCAGGACGCAGTTTTTTCAGCTAATATGAAAATCGGGCAACTTGGCGTATACCTGCAGGACGAAGTAAATATCAATCCGCGATTCAAACTTACTTATGGGCTAAGAATAGATCGACCGATTTATCCGGAAGAACCACTGGAAAATCCGGCGATCAGTGTTCTTGAGTTGTCGGATAAAAATGGCAATCCAACTCAATATACTACGGGCAGGTGGCCCTTTGTATCCTGGTATTATTCACCAAGAGTTGGTTTCCGCTGGGACATGAATGGTGATAAAAGCATGATTCTTCGTGGGGGAAGCGGCTTATTTACGGGTCGCATCCCATTTGTTTATTTAACCAACGTTCCTTCAGGCAGTGGTATGTACCAGTTTGGATCGCTGGTAACTTCCAATCTCAGCAATTTCCTTTTCAATCCTGATCCGCACGCCTACAACCCATTTTATAATACAACATTAAACCCATCCCAGTTTCCTACTAAAGCAGGTACTGTAGCACCGGGAAGTTTTGCTGTCACAAACCGACGTTTCAAATTTCCACAAGTCTGGAGAACCAATATTGCAATAGATCAGAGTTTAGGCAAAGGATGGAATTTAACTATTGAAGCCCTATACTCAAAAGATATTAATGACCCGATTATGCGGAATGCTAATCAAAAGGCGCCCGATACGGTTGTCAACATTGCCCCCGGTGTAGTACGCGGCCGTTATTCAAGCACAAATGCAAGAAGGTTATATACTGGTATCAGTAATGCGATCGTTTTGGACAATACCAACAAGGGCGGCTCTTTTGCGTTAACAGCATTAGTATCCAAAAGCTTTTTAAAAGGATTCTATGGGTCGTTAGCTTATACCTATACTCACGCAGTAGATGTATCGCCTAATCCCGGAAGCCAGGCCACTTCAACATGGAGTGGCATTTATACATCCAAAACACAAAATGACCAGGAACTCGCTTATTCGCAATATGCGGTGCCGCATCGTATAGTAGCTACTGCTTCTTACAGAATTGAATATATTAAGCATCTTGCCTCGACTTTTACTATCTATTATGAAGGCGCCACACAGGGAACTTACAGCTATATCTATAACGGAGATATTAACAATGATGGCAACTCCTCTGACCTGATGTATATTCCAAAAGATCCGTCAGAAATTAAATTTGCACCCTTAACTGTCAATGCAACCGGTGTTACTTATACTGCACAGCAACAATCGGATTTATTTTTTAAATATATCGCCCAGGACAAATACCTGAGTAAACACATGGGACAAAATGCTGAACGTAATGGCGCAAAATATCCCTGGTATCACCGTATGGATTTTAATTTCCAGCAGGATATTTTCAACAATTTTGGCAAACAAAGACATACGTTACAGTTTAATGCAGCAGTTATTAATTTCCTTAACCTCTTAAACAAAGACTGGGGAATAAGGAAACAATACATTGTCAATAATCCTTTGCGGGTTGCAAGTGTAACAAACGGCGTACCTTCCTTCCAGTTAGCCACATTTAATAATGTTCCTGTTTCATCCACCTATATCAATGTAAACTCCACGACAACGACATGGGGTATACAATTAGGATTAAAATATATTTTCTAAACCTGATTAATGTACTAACAATAAAAAACGCCCTGCATATGCAGGGCGTTTTTTATTGTATTTATAAACAAACTTATTTTCCCCAACCCCATCTTAAAAATTCCGGCATTGCTTCAGCCCAGGTCGGCACATCGTGTTTCCCTTCCGGCATCTCCATATAACAGATATCATTTTGCCGGCTATAACCTTTTGCAACCAGTTCATCTATTACAGCCATTGTATCATCAATTGAATCGATTATTCCATTTTTGTTCCGATCCATTGTTTCATCTTTATTACCACATTGAAAAAAGAATTTTAATCCTTTATAATATTGTCCCTTGCTTATCACCTGCTGCATGATGCGATGCTTGTTATCATCATAAGAGGGATCATCCTGATCAACGGAACGCCACCAGAATGAACCCGAAAATGAGCCACATTTTGTAAACTGATCCGGGTGGTTCCAGAGAATATCCAAAGCCATTAATCCGCCAAGCGAAAAACCAGCAACCGCTTTTTCCTTAAAAGAAGTGATCGAATAATTTTTATAAATAAACGGCA
Organism: Bacteroidota bacterium; assembly: GCA_018267535.1. GTDB lineage: Bacteria > Bacteroidota > Bacteroidia > Chitinophagales > Chitinophagaceae > JAFDYH01. The sequence goes on along the minus strand of JAFDYH010000247.1, from coordinate 1,596 downwards.
ACAATTCTTCCAAAATAAAAGTAGTATACAAACCAGCATTAACGCCTCTTCCTAAATAATCGGGCTGTGAGGCAACTCCATATTCCATTTTCCTTTCCTTACCTGCATAAATACCCGCACATAATAAAGGGGCAATTGTTTCTCCTGCATATAAATTTTCAAGAACAGATTGAAAACCCATTTCAGCCAGGTTCTGACCATCATTTATAACCAGTAAATTCAATTGAGTTGGATCGGGAACATTTTTGGGGAGAAAAAAATCAATTTCAACGCGTCGCTTTAGAAACACGGATTCAATAAATATTTTTTCGGCCAGGATACCAGGCCCGTTCAGCAATTGCATAGCTTCAAAAATAACTAAACAGAGGGAGAATTTATAGTTCCCGAAGGATTCTGCTCCTTTATTCTTAATTTGTTTATGTGAAGGGTAAAAAATATATTTGGTAACAAAGGTGCATTAATAAAAAAATTCTAATCAAAATACTATTATATGAAAAAAATCGGCATCCTGCATGGAAAAGAAAGATCATTTCCGGAAGCATTTGTAGCGAGGATTAATAGTAAAAATGTTCCCGGCATTTTTGCAGAACCAGTAAAAATTGAAAAAGCAATGCAGGGTGAATCTACCGGTTATGCGGTAATCATTGACCGGATATCGCAGGATGTACCATTCTACCGTACCTGGTTAAAAAATGAAGCACTAACAGGTACTGCTGTTATTAATAACCCCTTTTGGTGGAGCGCCGATGATAAATATTTCAACAATTGCTTAATGACAAAAGTTGGGGTTCCGGTACCAAAGACTGCAATACTACCGTCAAGAGATTTGCCAACAGATACTTCAGATGAATCTTTCAGCAATCTTGCATACCCGCTTAACTGGGACGCTATTTTTAATTATGTTGGGTTTCCTGCTTACATGAAGCCTTTTGCCGGAGGCGGATGGAAAAATGTATACAGGTTGGGTAGTGCTGATGAGTTTTTTGAAAAACATAATGAAACAGGCCAACTGGTAATGTTGCTGCAGGAAGAAATTGTATTTGAAGAGTATTATCGTTGCTATTGCATTGGTCGTAAACATGTCCGTATTATGCCTTACGAACCCCGGAACCCGCATCATTTACGTTATGTAGCCAGTTTCACTCCTTCACCGGAGCGATTGAAGCAAATGGAAGAAATTGTATTGCGTATTAATAATTATCTCGGTTATGATTTTAATACAGTAGAATTAGCAGTTCGTAACGGTGTACCTTATGCGATTGATTTTTGTAACCCTGCTCCTGATGCCGAACGCACCAGTGTGGGAGAAGAGAACTTTGAATGGGTGGTAGAAACGGCAGCGAATTATGCTATTGAAAGAGCTTTGGAAAATAAAGAAGGCGCCGACAACCTGACCTGGGGCGACTATGTAAAACGTGGAGCAAATAAAAATGAATTGGTTTAATTAAAACAAAGCGAACGATATTTTTTTAGTAAATCAGTTATGGCAAATATCAATTATAAAAGTTTTACGCTTGGAGTAGAAGAAGAATACATGGTATTGGATCCGCATACGCATGAATTAAAAAGCCACCAGCAAAAAATAGTGCAGGAAGG
>JAFDYH010000246.1 GCA_018267535.1 Bacteroidota bacterium | reverse complement strand
GGTGGTATTCCTGCTGTGATGAGATACCTGCTGGATAAAGGAATGTTGCACGGCGATTGTTTGACTGTAACAGGTAAAACAATTGCAGAGAATTTAAAAGATATAAAACCAATCAGTTTCGATACACAGGATATTTTTTATCCATTGGAAAAGCCAATTAAAGCAACAGGTCATTTACAGATATTGTATGGCAACCTTGCGGAGAAAGGGAGTGTGGCAAAAATCAGTGGTAAGGAAGGGGAATATTTTACAGGCCCTGCAAGAGTATTTGATGGCGAAAAGAAATTGATTGAAGGAATATCTTCCGGTAAAGTAAAAGCAGGTGATGTAGTGGTAATAAAGAATGAAGGTCCTAAAGGGGCGCCAGGCATGCCGGAAATGCTGAAGCCTACTGGTGCAATTATCGGTGCAGGCTTGGGAAAGTCAGTTGCATTGATTACAGATGGAAGATTTAGTGGCGGCACACATGGATTTGTTGTGGGGCATATTACGCCTGAATCTTATGAAGGTGGATTAATCGGGCTGGTAGAAGATAATGATATCATTGAACTGGATGTGAAAAAAAATACGATTACATTGAAAGTTTCGGATGATGTGATTGCAGAAAGAAGAAAGAAATGGAAAAAACCAGAGTTGAAAGAAAAGAAAGGCGTTTTGTATAAATATGCGAAGCTGGTGAAAGATGCGAGTGAAGGTTGTGTGACGGATGAAGGGTGAGTGAAAAGTGAAAAATGAATAATGAAAAATAGGAAGTGGCGAACGGAAAAGCAGTAGAAGATTTTCGATAGTAATAATATGCAGGTTATTCAAAGCATACAAAACAGGATTTACGAAATACGTGGTGAGCGGGTGATGCTTGATTTCGATTTAGCAGCCTTGTATGAAGTAGAAACAAGGGTGTTAAATCAGGCGGTCAAACGAAACATAAAACGTTTTCCAAAAGATTTTATGTTTCAACTTACAAAAGATGAATGGAATGATATGTCATCACAAATTGTGATGACAGGTTTTCAAAATGTTGATAATAAAAAAAATAAAAATAAAAGGTCACAAAATGTGATCTTAGAACCAAACGATAATTCTTTAAGATCACAAATTGTGACCTTAAAAGCAGGCAGAGGCCAGCATAGCAAATATCTGCCATATGCCTTTACCGAGCAGGGAGTAGCTATGTTGAGCGGTATCCTGAATAGCGACAAAGCCATCAACATGAATATTGCTATCATGCGGGCTTTTATAGAAATAAGAAAAATTGTGCTGCAGCAAAATGACCTGCGGGAACAATTAAGGCAGATAAAAGAAAGGTTAGGCGAACATGATGCACAGCTAAACCAGATTTACGATGCGATGGAAAATCTGTTGGACGAAAAAGCATCACAACGCAAATGGGAGGAAAGAGAAAGAATCGGTTTTAAAAGTAAATAAGCATTCAAATCATAATTTATTAAAAATGGAAACACTGGCAACAAAGAAAAAAGTGACGGAAAAAGTAACAACAAAAAGTATTAACGGGAGTGTAGCGGTTCTCGAAGCTTTTGTTGCGGAAGGTGTGGATACGATTTTCGGTTATCCCGGTGGCGCTATCATGCCTATATATGATGCGTTGTATGATTATCATGATAAGTTGGAACATATATTGGTTCGTCATGAGCAGGGAGCGATTCATGCAGCGCAAGGGTATGCAAGAACAAGTGGCCGTACCGGTGTTGTGTTTGCAACAAGTGGCCCCGGTGCAACCAATCTTGTTACAGGTTTAGCTGATGCCATGATTGATTCAACTCCTGTTGTTTGTATTACAGGCCAGGTATTCGCTCATTTGCTGGGCACAGATGCATTTCAGGAAACAGACGTGATTAATATTACCACTCCGGTTACAAAATGGAATTACCAGGTAACAGATGCAAAAGAAATTCCNNGCAGTACTCGCAAAAGCATTTTATATCGCAGGTAGTGGCCGTCCCGGTCCTGTATTAATTGATATTACTAAAAACGCACAGTTGCAGGTATTCGATTATGAAGGATATAAAAAATGCGAGCATATCCGCAGTTATCGCCCCAAACCAATTGTTCGTAAAGAATATGTGGAAGAAGCGGCGAAGGTGATTAATGCGGCTGAAAAACCATTTGTGATTTTTGGCCAGGGTGTTATTCTCGGTAAAGCAGAAAAAGAATTTCAAAAATTTATTGAGAAATCAGGTATACCTGCAGCATGGACGATTATGGGAATGAGTGCTATTGATACCGACCATCCATTGGCTGTCGGTATGTTGGGTATGCATGGTAACTATGGTCCGAATTTATTAACGAATGAATGTGATGTGTTGATTGCAATCGGTATGCGTTTCGATGACCGGGTGACAGGACGTTTGGATAAATATGCGAAGCAGGCAAAGGTTGTTCATCTCGATATCGACCCTGCGGAAATAGATAAGAATGTAAAAACGACTGTACCTGTTTGGGGCGATTGTAAAGAAACATTGCCAATGCTTACTGCATTAATTGAGCAGAAAGTATATCCGCAGTGGTTAAAGAAATTTAAAGACTGTGCGCAGAAAGAAGAAGATAAAGTGGTAAAAGGAGAAATGAATCCGTCTACCGATATCATGACGATGGCCGAAGTTATAAACACACTGAATGATTTGACAAAAGGTGAAGCGGTAATTGTAACAGATGTAGGCCAGCACCAAATGATAGCATGCCGTTATGCTAAATTCAATCAGTCGAAAAGCAATATTACCAGTGGTGGATTGGGCACTATGGGATTTGCTTTGCCCGCAGCTATCGGGGCGAAATATGGTGCGCCGGATAGAACAGTTGTTGCCATAATTGGTGATGGCGGTTTCCAGATGACGCTACAGGAGTTGGGAACAATCATGCAATACAAACCAGAAGTGAAAATTTTAATTCTCAATAATAATTTCTTGGGTATGGTTCGTCAATGGCAGGAGTTGTTTCATCAGAACCGGTATTCATTCGTGGATATACAGAGTCCAGACTTTGTACAGGTAGCGAAAGGATACGGAATAGCTGGTCAAAGTATTTCGAAAAGAGAAGATTTGAAAAATGCAGTGAAAGAAATGCTGGAACATAAAGGAAGCTATTTACTGGAAGTAATGGTAGGAAAGGAAAACAATGTATTTCCGATGGTGCCGCAGGGAAGAGGAGTCGCGGAGATTGTATTGAGTAAGGATGAGGTGTAACGGCCTCCTAAATCCCCCAAAGGGAGACTTGTGAAATGTCCTATGAAATCGAGAAGTTCTTTAAATCAGATTTTAATTGTGTAACCGACAACATTGCTACTATTTCGCTTCTGTTGCGTCGCACTCTTGTACTTCAGTTCAATATGCACCAATCGGGTTCATCCCCTCCTCGGAGGGGCGAACTAAAAGAATGATGAGCTATAAGCGACTGGGGTGGGTTTAGAAATGTCAGAGATTTGAAAAATTCGATTTAGTTTTTTAAACTGAATAACCATAGAAAAAATGAACGACACAGTCGATTATAATATTCCGCTTGCATACGAAAGAATAAAAGAAACGACTGAAGAGATGCAGTTCAATATGGCTTCGGATTTATATACCGGTAGCTTGTTGAAAACATTGGTGGCTTCGAAAACTTCAGGAAGATTGTTGGAGTTGGGAACAGGAACGGGATTGGCAACGGCGTGGATAGTTGCGGGAATGGATGAAAAAAGTTCTTTGGTTACGATAGAAAATAATGAAATACTCATTGAAGTAGCGAAGAAAAATATTAATGACAAACGAGTTGAGTTTGTGCTGGCGGATGGTTATGAATGGATAAAAAGTTATGCAGGCGAAAAGTTCGATTTCATTTTCGCGGATGCAATGCCAGGTAAATATGATTTGTTTGAAGAAACAATCAATATGCTGAATGTTGGTGGTTTTTATATTATTGATGATATGCTCCCTCAGCCAAACTGGCCGGCAGGGCATGATAGGAAAGTACAAGCATTTATTGAACAACTGGAAAACAGAACTGATTTAACTATAACGAAAATGAACTGGTCAACAGGGATTGTGATGGCAGTGAAGAAATAAAAATGTTATTTATGCAAAAGCAAGAATTTACAATAACGGTGTACACGGAAAACCAGATTGGTTTGATAAACCGTATTGCGATTATTTTTTCGAGAAGGAAAATTAATATTGAAAGCCTGAACACTTCTCCTTCGGAAGTGGAAGGCATTCACCGCTTTACTATCGTGATAAACGAAATGGAAGATGTAGTAAGAAAATTGGTACGCCAGTTAGAAAAGCAGGTGGAAATACTTCGTGCTTTTTATAATACCGATGAAGAAGTAGTATGGCAGGAAATGGCTTTGTATAAAGTGGATACTAATGAAGTAATCAACAATGTAAAAGTGGAGCGCCTGTTGCGTGAGTTTGGTGCAAGGGCAGTAGCGATTCGCCAGGACTTTACTGTTTTTGAAACTACCGGGCACCGGGAAGAAATAGATAAGCTGATAAAAAAACTCGAACCACATGGCCTGATTGAGTTCGTTCGCAGTGCGAGAATCGCGAT
>JAFDYH010000245.1 GCA_018267535.1 Bacteroidota bacterium | reverse complement strand
ATCATTAATTGTTCGTAATCTTTTATATGTTCATTTAACGGCTCCAATACTGCTTCAGGACCGCCTCCCTGGTACTTTGTCAACGGAACAAAACCCCAGCTCATGGAAGGAGATTTTTCCCAAAGTCCATCAAATATATTCTGGCGATTGAGAATCATTTGATCTTCTCTTGGCAATGAAAAATTTACCTCCCGGTAACCTATTCCTATTTTATTGGTTCCATCCATGAAATACCAATCGGGTGCATTTACATACACTCCGTTTTCATTACACCAGTGATACAAACTTTTTTGTAATTCCATCTGCCGCCATTGGCTATCGAATAAATCTTTATGGCCTGGGTGAACCGTAGAAGCACATAAATCACCGGGATAAGGGCCATCGTTTTCAAATAAGTCAAAGCCGGTTTCTTTTATAAACTTCTTTATCTTTTCTAAATAAGCTAACCCCCATTTACTGCCATAACAAGGGGCATTGCCAAAAAATGCACCTCCCGGCTTTCCGGTAGCAGCATCGATTACATCATCTTCATCACTAATTCTCCTTGAACTGAATAAAGAATAACTGCCAATCAATATGCCCTTGCTATGGGCATAATCTGCCAGTTTTTTCCATTTCATTATATTTTCATCAGAAGGGTCTTCCATATTACAATGACTACCGAAACTTAATATCAATGCTTCATAACCGGTAGCAGCACATTGGTCTATTGCACTAATGACCTGGCCATCATTTTGGCTCACCAGGTGCATAAAGATGGGGTTCTGTGTCGTCCATGGTGCTACAGTCCGGTACATTTTACGGATGGCAAGACCCCTTCTTTCCCGGTCATAACTATCCATCAATAATTCATGTGTTCGGACTGATTTAAATATTTCCCCCGGCTTCATATCAACATTGGTTACTTTCTCGGGGTATACTTCCAGCAAACAGGGAGTTTGGTAATAGTAATTTACTTGTGAAGTATAAACGCTATCGGTTTTCCAATGCGTTGTCTGATCACTGATATCATATCGCATGGCATTATTAAAAGCATAATTCGTTTCAATATAAATACCATGCTGCTTCTTCATTTGCTCCGGCGTACCCACTACGGCGCTTTCTTCTTCCACCAACGCCAGTGACTCATTTACAATATTTCCAATAGAGATAGTATGCCCTGTTTTATTTTCCACTGAAATCCATTTTACAATCAACGGCATACCATCATAGAGCTCATAGTTTACTCTTATCGCAACAGATTTAAGATCGGGTACATTAGATTGATAAAGAAACGAAATAATTTTTCCTTTAGGCTGGTAGCTGTTAAATGTCCAGGTTTTACTTTTCCATTTCAGGAAAGGAGATAAATCATTTACTTCAAATTTTAGAAAGCGAAAATCATTTTCACCTGCTTTGAAATTATCAATCCATGCTGGTAACAAATACGCATTTTCCGATTGACCATATAAACCGCCGATATTATAGGTTGCGTTATTAATAGTGATCCTTGCTTCCGGTTTTACAGCTCGCAACAACTGCTGACCATTACTCATATTTTTAAAATCTATACAAGCGACATTTGGCGAAAGACGAAAGACCCGTTTTACTAATCCGTTATAAAGGATAATATTTTTTTTATCCGTAGTTTCATAAACTGCTGCCTTAGTCGAAACCGGCTTAACCAACCAGTCTGCAGAGGTTAGTTTATCGTATTGCGCTTTCCATTCAGGCAACTGCTGGCTGAAAGAAAATAAAGGAAGAAGAGTAATCAGAGTTAAAACCCGCATGAGTTGAAAAATAATCTATTTATAATCAGGATACCGAAGCAATGGCAGCTTCTACAATTGCCAATGCTTCTTTTAATTGTTCTCTTGTGATAATGATCGGTGGACTAAGTTGCAATACATTACCTGCTGAAACTTTAAAACTCAATCCCCTGCTTAAACATTCATACATTACCGCTTCCGATTCCTTTATCGCTTTTTCTTTTGTGCTGCGATCTTTCACCAATTCTATTCCCCATAACAAACCGATTCCACGCACATCGCCAATCAAAGAGTATTTATCTTTTAGCATAGTCAATTGCTGTTGCGTGAATTGCTCATCGTCCTTTACTTTTGCCAGCAATTTTTTATCCTCAATATATTGCAACATTGCTAATGCTGCAGCACTGCCCAATGTTCCTTTTTCATGCGTATAATGCCCCAGGGCAACATCGTCAGCAATATTAAAATCATCTCTTGCAATGATGGCAGCAATCGGTATCATTCCTGCTCCCAATCCTTTTCCTAAACAAACAATATCCGGTTCAATATCATAATTCTCATAGGCAAACATTTTCCCGGTACGGCCAAAAGCAATGGGTATTTCATCGAGTATCAGCAATACTCCATGTCTTGTACAAATTTCTCTTATTTTTTTCCAATATGCCTTTGAAGGTATCTGTACATCGGTATTGCGGATTGTTTCAGCAATGAAGGCGCCTATATCACCTTCCTTCTCTATAACATATTCCAGGTATTCTGCACTAAACAGATCGTCTTTACCCATACCGGTAAAAATGCCCCGATACGAAGAGGGAGGAGGTATTCTTTCAACACCCGGCATTAATGGCCCCATATAACTACGAAACTGTGCTTCCCCGCCAACGGATATTGCATCCATGGATGCACCATGAAAAGAATCCCAGCAGGTAACAATCTTATGTTTGCCTGTTACCAATCTTGCCAACTTCAACGCCGTACTTACTGCGGTGGTACCACCAGGCATTAGTAATACACGATTTAAACTTCCGGGAGATAAAGCACCTAACTTTTCTGCAAGTGCTATTGCTTTTTCATTAGTATACCTTCTTGGGCAAAACGGCAATGTATCAATTTGTTTTTTTACCGCTTCTTTTACATATTCATTTCCATATCCTACCTGGTGTACATTGTTACCATGGAAATCCATGTACTTTTTTCCTTCTCCATTTATAATATAAATCCCTTCGCTTGATTCAATAACATCCAAACAAGGAGTAGATAATGATTGATGTAAAAAAGAAGCATTATCCCGCTGCAGCAATTCTTTTGTTTTACGATCCTTAATATTATCATTCCATTTCTCCCGTAAAGAAGAAGCGTTTACATCTCCTTCTGTAACAAATTTTTTCTTTGTTGTATGCATATTAGTCGCTGTAGTTAAATTGTCTGAACCAGGATCTGAGTGGAGGAAGGGGATTTTGAGGAGAATAGATTCAAATCTCTAAGTGCAATTCCATTAATCATCTTTATTATTCTCTCAATCATTTTAATCCCCAAAATCCGGGTTCAGATTAGTGAAAAAGAACATCGCCCGGAATAATCACTTTTTTTCCACCATCCGGTTGCATCGATACATTCAGCGAATTATTTCCTGCTCCATCAAAAAACAAAACTTTGATCTTGTGAAATCCTTTTCTCAACAAAATTCTTCCACTCTTTTCTGTATTGCCATGATTTCCGTCGTTATTCACCACCTCATTATCATCGATGAATAATTTACTTCCATCATCTGAATCTGTGAAGAATGTATGGAAACCATCTTTTGTTATTTTAATATAGCCATCGAAAGTCAGTACAAATTTCTCTGCTCTTTGTCTTAATGAATTGGAAATAACCGATGTCGTTCCTGTTTTTATCGCTTTATTGTTGTTAATAGATTCAAGGCTTACAGGATCGGCCGGTTCATAATAATTATAAATTAATCCCGGTTGAGGAGAAGCAACGTTCCATGGTTTCAGCCATTCATACCGGACTACTTTTTCAGTGGCTGTTGCGCTATTCAAACCTGAAGTAGGAAAGGCTTTTGCTATTAATGTACCAGTCTTCTCTACTTCAAATGGCTTCAGATATAGTGGTGACTGCAATGTTGGCTCGCTGCCATCTAATGTATAATGTATCGCCGCTCCGTCGCCCTCTATAGTAACCAATGGTTTTACAGAGTTGTTTTTATAAGCATACTTTAATTTAGGCTTATGGGCAAATTTGCCATAGTTATTTATTTTAACCACATAT
>JAFDYH010000244.1 GCA_018267535.1 Bacteroidota bacterium | reverse complement strand
TTTTTTCTTCTTATATATAAAGCACCAATACCTTTTGGCCCATATAGTTTATGTGCTGAAAGGGCCATTACATCAACTCCATCTTTATTTACATCGACCGGGACTTTACCTATAGCCTGCGTAGCGTCGCTGAAAAAAATAATTCCTTTTTCTTTAGCAATCCTGCCAATTTCTTTAACAGGCAAAAGATTGCCAATTTCATTGTTGGCGTACATCAGTGCAATCAAAATCGTATTGGGTTTAATGGATGCTTTAAGCTCTGCCAGATCTATATTTCCTTTATTATTTACGGGCAGGCAGGTCACTTCCGCGCCTTTTTTTTCCAGGTGCTTACATGCATCAAGCACAGCCTTATGTTCAATATTGCAGGTTATAATATGGCTTCCTTTACCTGCATACATTTCGAATACACCTTTGATCGCAAGATTATCTGCTTCGGTAGCTCCTGATGTAAATACAATCTCTTTTGGCTCAGCTCCTATAAGCTTTGCTACCTGTTCCCTTGCATAATCTACCGCCTCTTCTGCCTGCCAGCCAAAGGAATGGTTTCGGCTCGCTGCATTCCCATAATGTTCCGAAAAATAAGGCAACATGGCTTCTACTACTCTTGGGTCACAGGGTGTGGTAGCATTATGATCCAGATAGATAGGAAACTTCAACATAATTTCAGGCAGAAATTGCTTAAAAATTAACCACAAAATTAGCTAAAAGGTTGTATTGTTATAATCAATGAACTCATAATAGTGTCATAAGAAAACCCAGCTATCTACTTTATTTTTCAGGTATTAAAAAAACAGTTCCTAAATTTATAGATACCAGCTTTTTACAAGAGAAAAAGTTGTCAAAATCATAACTTATGCAAAACGTTGAACATATTGGTATAGCTGTAAAAGAGCTTGCCGTTTCTGTGCCCTTATTTGAAAAGCTTCTTAACAGCAAATGTTATAAAACTGAAACAGTAGAAGCAGAAAAAGTAAACACTGCCTTTTTCAAAACCGGTGAAACCAAGGTTGAGTTATTAGAAAGTATTGATAGCAATGGCATCATTTCAAAGTTTATTGAAAAAAGGGGAGAAGGAATTCATCATATTGCTTTTGAAGTAAACGATATAAAAGCAGAAATGAAACGGCTAAAGGATGAAGGTTTTATTTTATTAAATGAAGAACCTAAAAAAGGAGCCGATAATAAGCTGGTATGTTTTTTTCACCCTAAGACAACAAATGGAGTATTGGTGGAACTCTGTCAGTCAATACCATAAAACCCTCCTTGTAGAGAATTGGCCCGAAACCATCCAGAGTAATCATTATAACAAAATCTGCTTTGCAATTTTTATACCTTTATTATCAGTTATGCTCACAACATAAATACCTGTTCCTGCATTGGCTACATTAAAAGCAATCTGGCCTGAAGGGTTTGAAACATTCTGCTGCGCCATCAGCTGACCGGACACAGAAAGAAGGCGGATAACAACCGTTGATTTTACCTGTTGTGAAAAATTAACCAGCACAGTATTTTTCGAAGCCGTTGCGATGTTTACATCTGCTTTGCTATTTTCAGAACGAATGGCTGCTACTGTTGTGTAAATAAACGCCGCATCGAGGTCTACCTGCTTTATTCGATAATAAAGGATAGCGGCGATCGCATTTTTATCAGTATAGTTATAGTTGATCAGCGTAGATGATTCGCCTGCTGCTTTTACAGAAGCGATCGTTGTCCAATTCGTTCCGTTTTCGCTTCTTTCAATAACGAAGTGACTACTATTGCTCTCCTGGGCAGTTGACCATTGAACAATCACATCTGATTGCTTACGGGCAAGTGTAAACGAAACAAAACGAACGGGAAGAATACTCGCCCCCACCGGATTCTGACCATTAATATCTAATAATACCGGTCCTGAAAGATCGCCTGAGTTTCCTTTATAAACAGTGTTACTACCAATTCTCACCTGGTCTGAAGCACTTGAACCATTACTCCTCACCTTACCACCGGCATAAATCATTATTTTACTGGTTGATGAAAGACCAAGCTTGGACGAATGATTAAACTGCAGTGTTCCATAAACCTTTATGTATACATAACCACTAATAGAAACATTATTATAAATATTCGCAGTCATACCTACAGGTATAACAATTGTATCGTTCGCCTGTGGCGCCCTTGCAGGGTTCCAGCTAGAATTTGTTTGCCAGTCACCGTTATTAACGGAAAGGGTAATTGTATTTGCGCTTACTGTTGCTGAGAAAGCGATGCTAAGAATCAAAAAAGAGTAGAGTTTTTTCATAATCACGGATTAAATTCAGTTTTCGGGTAGCAGAGAGAATCGTATTTTTTCTTAGATTTTTTGTATTCTCTTCACGTAACAAAACTAATATGCATACGCGAAAAATGCAAGGCTTTACCAGTATCTCTCACATTTTTAATTTAGTAATTTCTCAATTATAGAATAGTATTTTTCAACAGTTTATATTTTTAACCTATTGAAAACTTGACTTTTATCAATAAGATAAATTACGATTTGAATGACTGATTTCTTTTGTTATGAATTATTAGTAACACTTGTGTCAGGTATAAATACTAGTTGAAGCATCGGGGTTCATTTGTTATCATTAATTTCACAATCGTAAATTTTCTAACTATGCTAAGGCATTCTTTGTTTTCATGCATCAAAACAGGATTTGCAATCTCAGCAATTCTGTTTTCCACGATCAATTGCGGGAATAACTCAGGTGAAACTAAAAACGTAGATGAGAAAAAAACCGACTCTTCAGTCAGTACAATAACAACAAACGAAAAGAATATTGAAGAACAGTCAAGTCTTACAGAGGAAGAGCTGAATAAGAAATATGACCTCGATAAAATAAAATTGCCTGCGGGCTTCAGCATTTCGGTGTATGCAGAGGTGCCTAATGCCAGAAGCATGTGCTGGGGGGCAGAAGGAACTTTGTTTGTTGGCAACCGGGATAAGAATGATGTGTATGCAGTATTGGATCAAAACAATGATGGGCGTGCGGATAAAGTTTACAGGATTGCATCCGGATTGAATATGCCCTGCGGCGTTGCTTTTCGTAATGGCAGTCTGTATGTTGCAGAAGTAAGCCGCATTACCCGTTATGATAATATTGAAAATAATTTAGCTAATCCTCCAAAACCGGTTGTTATATATGATAAGTTGCCAACTGAAAAACATCATGGATGGAAGTTTATTGCTTTCGGGCCCGATGGAAAATTATATGTACCAATTGGCGCTCCCTGTAATATGTGCTTACCGGATTCCATTCATGCCTGCATAGCAAGGATGAACCCGGACGGAACCGGCTTTGAAGTTTTTGCCCGGGGAATCCGCAATTCTGTAGGTATGACATGGGACCCGCAAACAAAAGGGTTATGGTTCACTGATAATGGCCGGGATAACCTGGGTGATGATATTCCTAATTGTGAACTAAATTATGCACCAAAAGCAGGTATGCATTTCGGTTATCC
>JAFDYH010000243.1 GCA_018267535.1 Bacteroidota bacterium | reverse complement strand
AAACCTTCTGCAATAGCCGCCGTAATATAATTGGTGATAATCGCTATTGATTTTGTAGCATCATCATTTGCAGGAATAGCGAAGTCTACTTTATTCGGATCGCAGTTTGTATCAACTACCCCAAAAGTCATTATACCAAGGCGTTTTGCTTCTGCCAAAGCAATATGCTCATGACCGATATCTACAATGAATAAAGCAGCAGGTACACGGCCCAACTGGGCAATACCACCTAATACTTTTTCCATCTTTTCTTTATCGCGGCTCAATGTCAAACGTTCTTTTTTAGTAATGCTGTCGAAAGAGCCATCGCCCAGCATTTTTTCAATGCTTTGCATTTTCTTTACGCTCTTACGAACTGTGTTGAAGTTAGTTAACATACCACCCAGCCAACGCTCCGTCACAAAAGGCATGTTTACTTTCTTTGCACATTCATTTACGATATCTTTTGCCTGCTTTTTGGTACCAACAAACAGGATTTTTTTACCACTTCTTGCTATCTGCTTTAACGCAGCAGCAGTTTCCTGCAGGCATTCAGTAGTTTTATTAAGGTCGATGATGTGAATACCTTTCTTTTCAGCAAAGATGTAAGGTAGCATCTTAGGATTCCACTTCTTGCGCAGGTGACCGAAGTGTACACCAGCTTCGAGAAGTTGTTGCTGAAGTGAAGTGTTATTTTCCATTTTTTAACGGCCTCCCCAAACCCCTCCTTCGGAGGGGCTTCCGGAGATTCTTTTAATTTTAAACAATTTGTTTTTATAAACAACCCTGGTTCTCCCCCTTTGGGGGAGTTAGAGGGGGCTTTATCTCTTACTAAACTGGTAGCTTCTCCTGGCCTTCTTATGACCGAATTTCTTACGTTCAACAGAACGCGGGTCACGTTTCAGCAAACCTGCAGCTTTTAATGCCGGACGAAACTCCGGGTTTAAATCAACTAATACACGGGCAATACCGAGCATAGCCGCTTCAGCCTGGCCTTTTGTACCACCACCGGCTGCATTGATTTTTACATCATACTTGCCAATTACTTCCACTGTTTTTAAAGGACGCTCTACCTGGTTCTGTAGGTATACCAGCGGGAAATAGGTTTTATAGTCTTTATCGTTAACAGTGATTTTGCCATCTCCTTTTGAAAGAAACACTCTTGTCACTGCTTCTTTACGACGACCGACTCCGTTTTTCTGCTTTTCCATTTTTATTGCTTTAGGCTGTAGGCTATAGGCTTTAAGCATATGGCTTAAAGCTTACAGCTTATGGCTTTTTAGAATTTTAATTCTTTTGGTTGCTGTGCACCATGAGGGTGTTCTGCCCCTGCATACACAAATAATTTTTTAACCATCTTTCTGCCCAAGCGGTTTTTGGGAAGCATCCCTTTTACAGCTCTTTCGATGATTACTTCAGGTCTGCGGTTCAGCAGGTTTTTTGCAGTTTCTTCTTTACGACCACCAGGATAGCCACTGAAATTGTCATAAAGTTTTTCTTCCAGTTTGTTGCCGGTAAAAACTACTTTTTCGCAGTTGGTAACGATTATATAATCGCCACAGTCAACGTGAGGAGTATAGTATGCTTTGTTTTTGCCACGGAGAATGGCTGCAATTTTAGCACACATACGTCCTACGGTTTGATTGGTACCGTCTACAACATACCAGTTGTGCTTTACGGTAGCCGCATTCGCATGTTTTGTTGTAAAATGTAAATGACTCATTAATGAAAGCTTTGAGCTATGGACTCTAAGCTGGAAGCGGTGAACTGCGAGCTTTGAGCTTTTAGCGGTTTAAAAATTACAGCAGGACCATCCTCCTGACTGTTCTCCACAAACAAGAAACCCTGTTTTTGGGGTCGCAAAGATAGCTTTAAATAAAGTTGATTTCCAAAAATTGAAGAGGTTAATTTTTATAGCACCTTTACAATAAATTGATTTTCAATAAAAATTTTGATTGGAAATTTTTATCTCGGCCTGAAGTGCTGGTGAGAAAGCGTTTTGAAAATAACCTATAAGCAACTACCGCAATTCTATTCAGCTTCTCTTGCAACGCCCCTTTCTAAGTTCTGAATGCTTTTCAGCAATTTTGTATCTCTATGCCATCATCCTCACATATACTACTAATAGACGACGAAGAGCAGCTCCGCAAACTGATGGGCCGTGTTATCAGCCTGGAAGGATTTAGCGTAACTGAGGCTGGTGATATAAAAATGGCAAAGAAAATTTTGCAAAAAGAACAGTTCGATGTGATTCTATGTGATGTAAAGCTACCGGATGGAAACGGTGTTGACTTTATAAAAGAACTGAAACCGATTTATCCTCTCACTGAAATCATTTTACTGACAGCTTATGGTAATATACCCGATGGCATCCAGGCCATGAAGAACGGCGCCTTTGATTATATTACCAAAGGAAATGATAATGACCGCGTCATTCCTTTACTAAACCGGGCAATTGAAAAGGTGCAGCTGGCAAAAAAAATTGAAGATCTTCAAAAACAAGTCGGAAAAAAATATTCCTTTAATATAATACTTGGCGAATCGGATTCTATAAAGCAAGCTATTGAACTGGCAAAGAAAGTAGCCGCAACAGACACGACCGTTTTGTTGTTAGGAGAAACGGGAACAGGCAAAGAAGTATTTGCACAGGCAATTCATAATAATAGCAGCAGAAAGGATAAGGCTTTTATAGCAGTAAATGCAAGTGCCTTTTCAAAAGAGCTATTGGAAAGTGAATTATTCGGACATAAAGCCGGGGCATTTACCAATGCAGTAAAAGATAAAAAGGGATTATTTGAAGAAGCCAATGGCGGCACCTTGTTTCTCGATGAAATCGGTGAAATGGCTGCAGAGTTACAAGCCAAATTATTACGTGTGCTGGAATCCGGGGAATTTATAAAAGTCGGCGATACAAAAACGATAAAAGTAAATGTGCGGATCATCGCCGCTACAAACCGTGATCTCCAAAAAGAGATTGAAGCCGGCCATTTTCGTTCTGATTTGTTTTACCGGCTTTCTGTTTTTCAAATAACATTGCCTTCATTACGGGAACGGATAGATGATATTGCAATGCTTGCAAATCATTTCGCCGCAGTGTTCGCTGCAAAAACAAATAAGCCTGTTCCTGTTTTATCAAAAGAATATATTGAGGCACTGAAACATTATAACTGGCCCGGTAACATTAGGGAGTTGAAGAACATTATCGAACGTTCTGTTATTTTAAGCGATGAAAGTTTAAGTGTTAATAATCTTCCTTTGGAATTACAGATCAAGACAGGCGATGTATATTCTGCCTTTGACTTGGCAGG
>JAFDYH010000242.1 GCA_018267535.1 Bacteroidota bacterium | reverse complement strand
CTCTTCATAGGCAAAAGCAACATGCTGGGGTTGTGTATATAATTTATCATTCTCTACATCGCTGTTATCTACACCATCTTCTTCACCCCCTGTAACCCCCAGTTCAATTTCAATGCCCATACCTAATGGCTGCATGCGTTTGAAAAACTCAACTGAAGTATGAATATTTTCTTCAATCGGCTCTTCACTAAGATCCAACATATGGGAACTAAAAAGGGGCTGTTTTCTTTCTTTATAAAATTGTTCGCCTGCATCGATTAATGCACTAACCCAGGGGAGCCATTTTTTTGCAGCATGGTCGGTATGTAATACTACTGGTACCCCGTAATATTTAGCAACATTGTGAATATGCAATGCACCGGATATTCCGCCACTTATATTAGCCTGCAATTTATCATTTGGCATTCCTTTACCGGCAATAAATTGTGCACCTCCATTTGAAAACTGGATAATAACCGGCGAATTTACTTTTGCTGCGGCTTCAAGCACCGCATTTATAGTATCGGTGCCTGTAGTGTTTACAGCAGGCAATGCGAATTCATTTTGTTTGGCATCATTGTACAGGGCTTCCAGTTCATCACCGAAAAGCACCCCGGCTTTGTATTTTCCCATTTTTAAACTCTTCTTTTGATTTAAATAATTATTAATCCGGCAGTCAATCGTAAGAAGTTGCTAAGATAATGATACTGCGTTTTCTAAAAAAGTAAAACTCCACAGGACAAAAGGGGTGTTTTGATAAGTAATTGCAATTTGATACTGGTTATTTATTTTCCTTTTAAACGTTTTGTCTTTTCCTGTATCAATTTCAAATTATCCTTCAGCATCATTTTAAGGTGCAATTTTACAATTTGTCCCATCGAATGACAGCGGTTGAATGCCTTACTATGTGAATAGGCATTCAATTCTGATTTCAATTGCTCCGTTTTTTCTGCAGGAGAAATGGTGTCTCTTGACATAATGTTAAACAAATCCATTAACCTGAACCTCGATGCAGCTACACGAAAGGCCATTGCTGATTTCTCTTCGGCCTGATACTGGTCAATAGATTCTTTGTTCAGTTGTTGCAGCGTCATTTGGACCAACGCATTATTTTCTTTAAAGAATTGAGGGAGGTATAAATTTTTTCTTCCTTCATAGCATTCCTGGTCAAAGTCTATAGCACGAATGCGGTATTGGTACCCTTCTATATCCGGCGTTATATCCACAACAAAATTATAGCTGCGCATATCACCTAGTAAACGAACAAAACAACGCTCATTAAATTTTACAAACTCTTTAGCCAGCCTTGTTTTATTTGTTTCGGGGTCGCTGAGCATTTTTTTGATAAATACATCACCGGGTATACCCGGGATATGCTCTTCCACGAGAGTGTTGCCGTGAGTAAAAAAAGTAATCCGGTTGGGAGAAAGGATATGCTCCAGTTCGAGACCATAAATCCGTGAAGCATCGGTCATTTTTACATAATAATGATCGTAATTGGAGTTAAATTTATTGATGATCCGGATACGGAAAGGGAAAGAGTTACCAAATGTACAGTAGTCAATTCGTTCAACATCGAGATGATTGATAAAACTAAGATCGCCTTCTGTTTTAAGAATGGCATATATTTTTACCAATCCATCCCGCAAATAATCCCAGTCCCGTTTATCATAGATTGCTTTTTCCCAATGAGTGTAATTGCCGTCTTTATCTGTAATCGGAATTGTCCAGGTGAAATTCAGTAATTCTTTATGGGCTATTGGTAAAGTAACTTCCCGGCCATGATGTTTAAGATAATTATGCAAAGATTTACCAACCGGGTATAAAATTTTTTTCCGGGAAGGTTTATCCCCTTCTTTTAACTCAACATTGCTTTTATTTTCGATGAATGCCATGCCGCCACAAATTAAGAAAATAGCCGTGAGCTTTCTTCATATAACTGACCTAAGCAGCATACATGTACCATTCGATTAGAACCAATATATAAGCTGGAAACAGCTCTTCTTTGGTCAACCGGAATTAATTTATATAGTAGATAGAAAGGTTCCGGGTTTTGTACACCATTTTCAGGCCTACTGAAAAACTGTTGATGGGATAAGTATATAGTTAAAGCAAAGGCTCAACAAAAATGACTATACCCGGAATTGAACCAGGATACCCTTCTTAGGCATTGCTAAAAAAGCACAGCTGGGTATTCTATGAAAATAAGTAAAAGAAAATGTTGATGAGAAATAATTGTGGAAAGGCTGAATTCACCGCACTCCCCCTGCCAAAAACTGGTTTTAGCAGGAGGGGTATCGGACCTTACAAATACTTTTCAACAGGATTTGGACGGCGGTGATCGGATAGGTTAATTGGACGGTTAGCAATGCGGATTTCCGCATGTGTTTTTCAGGATCTGGCGTTTTTCAAGGATCAGTAACGGTCTTCTTACGGATTTGGATCTGGTTTTTCTCGGATTTTGGTCCCGCTAATTTTCGGGATTGGTTTTTTCGTTTGGATTTGGATCTGGTTTTTCAGGATTCGGATTGGTTTCTCTTACGGATTTTGGATCTTAATTTTCAAAGAAATATAGGTTCAAATTTCGTTTTTCAGGGCTTTGGATTTCGTCTTTCAAAGGTTGCAAAAAAGAAGTTGACTGATATTGGTTTTGGTTTTTTTCGTAAGTACTGGATTTCTGGATGGTTTTTCTTTCGGATACTGTTTTGATTGATATTGAATCAATCAACTTCTGACACAAAAGTAGCCCCATAACCTATTACAGAATAGAGCAGTTTTGACCGTTTTTTCTGCAACAGTAAATACCACATTTATAGTAAACCAGCGAAATATATGGTAGAAAAGAAACGAAAAAAAGATTCGTAAAATTACGATAAATAGCTATTTCTATTGATTTTGATCAACAGAACGAATGGGTGGCCTGTAATTGCATAAAAAAAATATTAAAACAGAAAATTATAAAGCCGTGATAATCTGGTAAAGAGTCACTTTGATTCGATTTTTTTAGCAGCTGAGAAGTTAATTACCCAGAGCTTGTATTACGTCATATTTGGTTAAAATGTGCAGGTTGCCGGCCTCATCTTTTGCCAGAACTGCCCCATTTTCCTTATTAATAAGATGGCTCAGCCTTTCCAACGGGGTTTCAAAATCGACAAGCGGAAAAACTGGTTCCAATACATCTTCTATTGTAGAATTCTTAATATCCGGATTATCAAATATTTTCTGGAAAAGACCGCCTTCGCTTATAGAGCCAAGGAGACCATTACCATTCATTACCGGGATATGTTCAATATCATATTTCTTCATTAGTTCTACGGCTTCTGCTACCGTTTTTCCTGGTTCGATAGTCAGAAGGCGTTTTGCACCTCTGGAATTCACTACATCCTTAAATGTTTTTACATCCAGGAAACCCCGTTCGATCATCCATTGATCATTATAGATTTTAGCTACATAGCGGCTGCCATGATCGTGGAAAATACAAACGACAAGATCATCCTTCTTTAACCGGCTTTTCAATTGCATTAATCCCTGCATACAACTGCCAGCGCTATACCCGCAAAAAAGCCCTTCTTCTTTGGCTAATCTTCTTGCCATTACGGCTCCATCTTTATCAGTTACCTGCTCAAAATAGTCAATGACACGCATATCATAATTCAAAGGCACAAAGTCTTCTCCAAAACCTTCACTGATATAAGGACGAACTTCATTCATATCGGCTTCACCTGTACGAAAGTATTTTGTCAATAAGGAGCCATAAACATCTATTGCCCAAACCTGGATAGCCGGATTTTTTTCTTTCAGGTACATTGCAGTTCCAGTAATTGTTCCACCTGTTCCTGCTGTGCAAACAAGATGGGTTATTTTTCCGTCTGTCTGCTTCCATATTTCAGGTCCGGTAGTTTCATAATGTGCCTGGCGGTTCGCAAGGTTATCGTACTGGTTCATATGATAGGAGTTGGGAACTTCTTTTGCCAGGCGTTTGGCCACGCTATAATAGCTCTTCGGGTCTTCCGGTAAAACATTTGTGGGGCACACAATCACTTCGGCACCTACAGCTTTTAATATATCCGCCTTTTCCTTGGATTGCTTATCAGTAGTAACAAATATGCATTTATATCCTTTTACAACTGCGGCTAAAGCGAGACCCATGCCCGTATTCCCGCTGGTACCTTCTATAATTGTTCCTCCGGGTTTTAGTTTTCCCTCCTGTTCTGCAACTTCTACCATTTTCAGAGCCATGCGATCCTTTATGGAATTGCCCGGATTAAAATAATCCACCTTGGCTACAACTGTGCACGGAAAATCTTTAGTGATTTTATTT
>JAFDYH010000241.1:870-3705 GCA_018267535.1 Bacteroidota bacterium | reverse complement strand
ACACAGCGGGTTCATTCAGTTTGTCTTTATATTTTCCCTTTAAAGCATTGAGATTTTTTACACATTGCGGATAAAATTTTTCATCGAGGTCTTTTATCACTCCGGCATAGTAAGAAGGATTGTTGGATGACATATGCCGGGCCTCCTGCTTTTGGCTTTCCAATTGCCTTTGCAATCCCTTTTCGCAAAGCGACAATACTTCGCCCTTCGTTAATTGTTCAATAGGCAGTTTATTGCCAGGAATTAATACAACTGTTACCCAGTTCTGCCCCATAAAATAAACCAGGTATTTTGAAAAACGGTCGCCTTCATGCAATCCAAAATCTTTTACTGAATTGATTAGAGTTTGATTGGTAAACGTGCTGGTATAGTTATCCCGCATCATTGTAAAATAAAAACCATCCGGCGAACTCAGCAGTAAGGCATTATTCACCCCTGCCAATGTATTGGTATAAATAAAAACATCGTCATGATCCTCGTTGGGTGTCATCGCATACTTACCTGTACGGCTGCTTTTATACAAACCATAAAAACCTGCTGTCATTCCGATGCACTGCGGCATAGGATATTTATCCTGCCGTGAGGTAAAATCTTTTTGATAAATATCGCCCCAGCCACCTATCGGCTGGTAAGTTCGCTGCATCCATACAATGAAAGAATCCCGCAGCGATTGCTGGTAAGGAGAAAATGTTTGACCGCTTACTACTAATGGCTTGTATTGTTTTGCCTTGAAGTTGTAAATCGTTTTCCAGCCAATCACACTATCCTCAATACGCTTCTGCATATCAGGTTGGGCATAACCGTTAGTTAAAAGTAAACCGCAGATACAATATAAAAACAGGGGTCGCATATAGTATAGTTTTTAATTTGTAATATTTACTAATCAAAAAGCGAACCTGTGAAAAGCCTGTTTCAACTCAATAACTACGATATCTTACCCCAAAAATAAAAAAGGCAGCTATATAAAGCCGCCTTTTTTGTGACCCCGTCAGGATTCAAACCTGAAACCTTCTGATCCGTAGTCAGATGCTCTATTCAGTTGAGCTACGGGGCCTTAACCTTCATACCCGCATTCAGGTGTTCCGTTCTCCCGATTGTTACCGGGATGAACTTAGGAGACATTCCTGTTTGGGGCGGCAAAAATAAAGCAAAAACGGTTGCTGGCAAAATCATTATCGGTTTTAAAAGCCTGCTTTTATTAGCTTTACCCTATGAAACTGCATTTCTGGGCAATAGGAAAAAATCATGAACCTTTTGTAAAGGAAGGTGTGGAAGATTTTACCAAGCGCATCTCAAAGTATTACCCGGTGGAATGGTCCATCATTCCGGTACCCAAAAATGCAGGTATGTTAAGCGAAATGGACCTGAAAAAGAAAGAAGCTGAAATTATGCTGGAATGGTTGGGCAAAGACGACTACCTGGTAGCGTTAGATGAAAACGGGAAACAGTTTGGTTCGGAAGGATTGGCAGACTTTATTGTAAAACGATCTAACCAAAGTGTGCGGAATATTGTTTTCCTGATTGGTGGCGCTTTTGGCTTAGATAAAAGAATATTGGACCGCGCCAATTATAAATGGAGTTTATCAGACCTTACATTTCCTCACCAGTTGGTACGGCTGATATTAGCTGAACAGGTGTACAGGGCATGCACCATTATAAAAAATGAAAAATATCATCACCGTTAAATTTTCATTTGTCATTTCCGGGATTAGGTTTTTCTTTGCTTATATTCTATAGCTATGGATTTTTCAATTTCCCTGATTATTATTATTATCACCTGCATTGTTTCAATCAGCGCTTTCAGTAATCAAAAGATAATTGAAGACCTTATCTTTTATCCGCCGGCTGTCAGCCAGCATAAACAATGGTATCGTTTTTTTAGTTGCGGATTAATACATGCAGACTGGGCGCATTTGTTTTTTAACATGTATGTTTTATATATGTTTGGCATGGGCCAACGCAAATCTGGCGTCGAATATATTTTCAAAGATGTTTTTGACAGCAAGGGCTCTTTTCTATACCTCGTAATGTATATAGCCGCATTAGCTGTATGCTTAATTCCTACTTACAATAAGAATAAGGACAATTATAGTTACAGGAGCCTGGGTGCTTCCGGTGCAGTATCGGCAGTAGTCTTTGCTTATATGCTATTTAATCCTATGCAAGGCATGGGGTTGTTATTTTTGCCAATTTATATTCCTGGTTTTTTGTTTGGCATTATTTATCTCGCTGTATCGTCATGGCTGGATAAAAGAGGCGGTGGCAATATCAATCACTCCGCACATATCTGGGGAGCTATATTCGGAATAGTGTTTGTTATATTTGCCTGCTACATATTTTCAGGATACCCGGTATTGCAGAACTTTATTGAACAAATAAAGAATACAAGTCCCTCTAAACTTATCCAGTTTGGGTAAACGTAATCTTCAGACATTTCTTTGTTTTATCCGTTAATTTAAACCGTTCATCAATCCGGTGATTAATCACCCAAATAATCTTTTTATCCATTTCCAATACCCACACTTTTTCCTTTTCCGTTTTGGATAATTTCTGATCAATAAAGAAACGGGCCAGTTTCTTCTTTTTCTTCATACCTAACGGATAGAAATAGTCGCCTTGTTTCCATTGGCGGAGAAGTAGTGGGAAAATTATTTCGTTGGCGTCTAACAAAGCGATATTCGTGCGTCGTGCGTCGTGCGTCGTGAGAACTTCAAATTGTAAACTCCCGGTAGCAAAGTGAATTTCTTTTGAGCCTTCCTCAATCAAAATATTTTCCGCTTCTTCAGTCGCTAAAGGCGCAATGATCAACCAGTTCCTGTTTTTTATCACACGATG
>JAFDYH010000241.1:0-808 GCA_018267535.1 Bacteroidota bacterium | reverse complement strand
CAAAATCTTTTACAATCTCATAAACAATCGTATGTAGTGGCGATGATTTCTTCAACTTTAATACAGGAATATGAAACTCATTTCCTTTTCGCTCTATTAATTTTCGTTTATGCAATTCAATCGCTTGTTTATACAACTCTTCTGTTTCGCGGAAACGTTGAAGATTATCTGCCAGGTTATTTTCCGCTTCGGGATAAATCTTTTCAATTAAAGGGACTACCTGGTGGCGGAGGTAATTTCTCGAATACTTATCGGTTTTATTGGAACTATCTTCTACCCATTTCAAGTTATTTTCTTCTGCAAAAGCAAGCAGTTCTTCTTTTTTAGCAAATAACAATGGCCTTACAATTTTTCTCTGCTTTGGCA
The DNA here is from genome assembly GCA_018267535.1 of Bacteroidota bacterium. GTDB lineage: Bacteria > Bacteroidota > Bacteroidia > Chitinophagales > Chitinophagaceae > JAFDYH01. The sequence goes on along the minus strand of JAFDYH010000241.1, from coordinate 442 downwards.
GCATTCCTCTTAATCCTGAAATGCCGGTGCCTTTAAACAAATTCATCAGCATTGTTTCTATGTTATCGTCGAGGTGGTGAGCTGTGAGAAGGAAGCCGGGAGTCGTGTCCCGATAACTATCGGGAGATGAGTCCTGAGTAATTAACTCGTTAAACCAGGTATATCTCAATTCACGGGCAGCAACTTGTATGGATATCTTTTTATCGTTAGCATACTTCTCAGTATCGAAACGTTTTACCAATACTTTGACCGCGTACTTTTTACCTAACTCTTTTACAAATTGTTCATCCCGGTCACTCTCCTCCCCTCTTAATTGAAAATTGCAATGAGCTATTACAAAACTATAATTAGCTTGTTTACACAATTCACATAAAACAACAGAATCAATGCCGCCGCTTACGGCAAGCAGCAACCGATCCTTTTGTTGAAAAAGATTATTCTT
>JAFDYH010000240.1 GCA_018267535.1 Bacteroidota bacterium | reverse complement strand
GATAAGGTTTGGTTTTCTGCAACAGTAGATGTAGCAGTGAATTGCATTCCCTGCATACCAAAATTGAAACCTAAAACACCAAGATTAACAAACGGAGGGAATTTCTGGTTGAGTTTATCATTCAGCAGGTAATTCAATTGCCGTTCACTCAGCATGGATAATTTGGTGATCGCCGTTTTCAGCTTATCCATTTCCAATGCTACATAATCGCCATGAAAGTTGCCGCCATGAAAAATATTATTATTGGCCACATCTACCACCGGGTTATCATTTACTGAATTCAATTCATCAACAACTATCTTTTCAGTATTTTGGATCGTATCGTATACCGGACCGAGCACCTGTGTTACACAACGCAATGAATAATACTCCTGCACTTTATCTTCAAACACATCATGCTTTATATTATCCGGATTATATAAATGCTCGGAACGGCTGCGGATCATTTTACTTCCATCAAGGATATCCCTGAAAAGAGAAGCAATATGGTTTTGTCCTTTGTGATGCTTTACAATATTCAGTTCGTAAGAATAATGATCGTCATAAGCTTCCATTAATTCATTGGTCATAGCCGAAAGCATTACCGACCATTGTAATAATTTTTTTGCCTGTATAATATTCAGCATACCAATACCCGTCATAGCCGAAGTGCCATTGATAACAGATAGCCCTTCGCGGATATGAATGGAAAGAGGTTTTATACCCAACTTCTTAAAGACTTCAGCTGTTGGCTGCACCTTATCTTCAAATATCACATCACCTTCACCGATTAAGCCGAGGCCAAGATGAGCCAATTGCACCAGGTCGCCGCTGGCCCCTACCCCTCCATGTTCGTAAATACAGGGAGTTACATTTTTGTTGATTAGTTCTTTCAACAATTCAACAAGCTCTGTATGTACACCAGAGTAACCTTGTATAAGGTTATTTAAACGGGCAACCATTACCGCCTTTACGAGGTGCGCAGACATCATTTTTCCGCTGCCAGAACTATGGCTACGGATCAGGTTATACTGAAGCTGTAGTACATTATCCTCGTTCACTTTATACTGCGCCATCGGGCCAAAACCGGTATTGATGCCGTAGATAAGCTTCTGACTGGAAAAGTTTTTTAAGAACTGGTGACTTGCATCAACCCGTCTTAGGGCAGAAGCGTCAAGTTCAATTTTTTCACCGCCGATCAGTATTTTACCAAAATCTTCCAATGTCAGCGTTCCGGCTCCGACTTTTACCATGCAGAAAATTGATTGTTAGTGATTAAAACAAAAACAAGCCACAAAAAAAACAAAATATCGGGAAGGCATCAAGTTTTTGTTGAAGCGCCTCTTTTATCAATGAATTTGACGGGTTTGCGCATCATTTCAGGAAACAGCATTTTTTGCATCGTTGGCGCATCCAGGTATTTAATATGAGGTGTTACCCGCAATTTGGCCTGCAGATAAGCACGGATTTTATGATCGGTCGCTTCCTCCGTATTTATGGGTAACACATAAAGCAATACTTCGTCTGTTCCTATTTCATTGGCGGAAACCTCCACGATATAGTCTTTGATTTCTTCCATACCGTTCAGTATTTCGAATAATGCAGGGGCAAAAAGCGTGGTGCCTTTGAATTTGATCATTTGCTTTTTACGCCCAATTACCGGCGAAAGCCTCAAGGTATTGCGACCACAGCTGCAAGGCTCGTGATGAGCGATACAAATATCCCCTGTTTTGTACCGTAGCAATGGCATTCCTTCTACACCTAACGTTGTAACTGTTACTTCACCGGGCTTGCCGTTTTCAACAGGCTGGTTATCCTCATCCAGTAACTCAACAACCAACAATTCGGGGTTCAGGTGGCCGCCTTTTCCCTCATGGCATTCTGTAAACGCTGTTTGCATTTCAGTGGAAGCATAGGTAGAATACAAATCGATATTCCAAGCCTCTGTAATTTTTTTCCCCAATACATTCAATGAGAAATCGGTATTCCTGATATTCTCACCAATACAAACTGCTTTCTTTACAGATGATGTATTGATATCAATAGAATGATCCTTTGCATATTGGATAAGCTTGAGGATAAACGAAGGCACTGCAACAATAGCAGTAGGCTTCAACCGGATAATTGTTTCCCACTGTAAAGAAGGAACCCCTGGACCAACACGGATCAGCCCCGCGCCCAACTTCCTGATACCTGAATAATAGGCCATACCCGCCATAAACTGCCTGTCCAGTGTCAGCATTAGCTGATAAATATCATCCGGCACACCTCCTGCGCAGGTAAAAGAACAATATTCATTATAAGCAAGGCGCTGCAAATCATTTTCAGTTAAAGCAATAGTAACCGGACTGCCCAAAGTACCTGACGTAGATGTGTATTCGATGATCCTGCTTTTAGGAACGCAGAGAAAACGATCATTTTGCGTTTGCAGATGTTCTTTTTCTGTAGGTGGAATGGATTTCAGGTCCCCGACAGATCGGATAGATTTTATATTAATATTTTCCTTTGAAAATAAATCGCGGTAATAAACAGAATGATTATGGAGATAAATAATTAATTCCTTCAGCTTTTTCTGCTGAAGTTTCGCAATTGTTTGATGAGACTCAAAAGCTGTTCCAGGCTGAAAGATCATGTTATTCTTTAAGCGTTGTTATATATTAAGATATTTT
>JAFDYH010000023.1:7043-8710 GCA_018267535.1 Bacteroidota bacterium | reverse complement strand
GCTACTACCATTTGGCATCTTGGCTATCATGATATGCACGGGTATGAAAGCGAAACGATGATCGGACGCTACCTGGGGCGTATGCAATGGTGGTTTCCCTATGTTGGTTTCGATTATCATTATAAAATGGAAGGAGGACCCAAAAATATTTTTGGTAATGAAGAAAAAAATTGGTTTGGCCAAACAAGTAATAAGCTAAATCGTAAAACAGTAATTGCCGGTATTGCGTATACACTACCAACATTAACAGTTGCTGATTTGAGGATTGATGGAAATGGAAAACTTCGCCTGCAACTATCAAGGGAAGACATACCAGTTACTTCCAGGTTGCGTTTTAGCTGGATGATTAATACGGATAAAGAGTATATGGCAGGCTTCCGGTACATTATTACAAAGTATATTTCAGCATCTACTCACTTTGATAGTGATATGGGGCTGGGAGGTGGGATTACGATTACCTACTAATAACCGGTAAGGCTTATTTATAAATTCAATATCACCGTTAGATAGAATTTGTCTGACTACTTAACCCGTTAAATCGAAAACCAGCTTCTAAGCGAAAATAGTTCCTCGAAGAATTGTGAATAGACATGGATAGTTTATTGTTGATATTTTGTTAGCTATTAAATGAAATAAACAAATTTTTTTGTTTTGTTTCTCCATTTACATTTGCTGCCCAAAACAAATAATCCGTGGAACTAAAATATTTTCAGAAAATAGCCGCCGACCTCAACCTTTCTTTAAAGCAAGTCAACAATATTTTTGATTTGAATGCAGAAGGGGCAACAATTCCTTTCATAGCCCGATATAGAAAAGAAGCGACAGGGAACCTTGATGAAGTAGTAATTACTAACGTAATCGACCAGGTTAAATATTTCACTGATCTTATTAAGCGTAAGGAAACAGTTGTAAAGACAATTGAGGATGCAGGAAAAATGACGCCAGATCTGAAAAAGCGCATTGAAGATTGTATAAGCGCTACAGAACTGGAAGATATTTACCTGCCTTATAAACCAAAACGGAAGACAAAGGCAACTGTTGCTGTTGAAAAAGGATTGGAACCGTTGGCTAAATTATTATTTGATCAAACTCCAATCAATATCGACGTGGAAGTATCTAAATTTATTAATGATAATGTGAAGGATAAGGCTGAAGCTTTGCAGGGTGCAAGGGATATTATTGCGGAGTGGGTTGCTGAAAATGAACAGGCAAGGAACTGTATCCGTAAATTATTTACCGAAGATGCAGTCGTTTCTTCACGAGTGCTGACTTCGAAGAAAGAGGAAGCCGATGCGCAGAAATACCGTGATTATTTTGAATTCAGAGAACCGTTGGCGCAAAGTCCATCGCACCGTATCCTTGCTATTCGCCGTGGTGAAAAAGAAGGTTTCCTCATTATGGATATCGCTATCGATAAAGAAATAGCCAATGAAGAGCTGAAGCGCATTTTTGTAAAATCATCATCCGCTTCTTCTAAAGAAGTGACCACGGCCATTGAAGATTCATTCAATCGGTTGTTAAAACCTTCTATTGAAACGGAGTTTCGGTTAACCAGTAAAACAAAAGCCGATGAGGAGGCAATAAAGGTATTTGCTGAAAATCTTCGGCAATTGTTGCTCGCTTCACCTTTGGGCCATAAACGTGTACTGGCACTGGATCCTGGTTTT
>JAFDYH010000023.1:4620-6997 GCA_018267535.1 Bacteroidota bacterium | reverse complement strand
CAGGGAACGCTTTTATACAACACTGCAATATACCCGCATGCACCACAAAACGACTGGCAGGGTGCTGTTCAAACGTTAAAGGAACTGGTTGCGAAATACGATATTGATGCTATCGGCTATGGAAACGGTACAGCAAGTAAAGAAACGGATCAGTTGGTGAGGTCAATTGATTTTGGTAAACCTGTTTCTGTTTTTATGGTAAATGAAAGCGGCGCTTCTATTTACTCAGCCAGCGAAGTAGCCCGTGAAGAATTTCCGGACTATGATGTTACCGTACGCGGCGCCGTTAGTATTGGTCGTCGATTACTCGATCCATTAAGCGAATTGGTAAAAATTGATGCGAAAAGTATCGGTGTTGGTCAGTACCAGCATGATGTGAATCAAAACCGTTTGAAAGAATCGTTGGACCATGTTGTGGAAAGCTGTGTAAACTATGTAGGTGTTGATTTGAATACAGCCAGCAAACACTTGCTCACTTATGTTTCGGGTTTAAGTGCAACAGTAGCAAAAAATATTGTTGAATACAGAACAAAGAATGGCGCCTTCAAAAGCCGGGAAGAGTTAAAAAAGGTTTCAATGCTGGGGCCAAAGGCTTTTGAACAATGTGCCGGGTTTTTAAGGGTGCCTGATGCAAAGAATCCGTTGGATAATTCTGCCGTTCATCCGGAAAGTTATCATGTAGTAGAAGCAATGGCTGCAAAAACTGGAAGCACGGTGAATGATTTAATTCAAAATGCAGAAATAAGAAAGAAGTTAAAAGCCGGGGATTTTATTTCAGAAACAATCGGAGAGTTTACTATTGAGGACATTTTAAAAGAGCTGGATAAGCCCGGCCGCGATCCGCGTTCACCCATTGAGGAGTTTCGTTTTGCAGAGGGAATAAGTTCAATGGAAGATTTGAAACCGGGAATGAAAATACCCGGTATTGTTACCAATATTACCAACTTCGGTGCTTTTGTGGATGTGGGTGTAAAGCAGGATGGATTAGTCCATATCTCGCATCTCAGTAACCGTTATATTACTGATCCTAATGAAGCAGTAAAGCTGAGCCAGAAAGTGATGGTCACTGTTTTGGAGGTAGATGTTGCGAGAAAAAGAATTTCTTTATCTATCAAGGAAGCAATGGATAAATCAGCAGGGGATAGCCAGCGAAAAGACAGCCGTGTAATGAAACTGAATGCAAAAAAGCCGGAACCGGCTAATCCTTTCCAGACAAAGCTGATGGAATTAAAAAAGAAATTTCAGGATTGATTTATTCAGCCAGGATTAACATATTACGTGCAGCTTTTTCAATAAGCTGCACGTGTTTTTTACAGAAATTATTAAAGTGAAATGTGATTCTCGTTTCATCAGGACGAATATTGGTTTTACCAAATTGAAGTAAAGCCGTTTCGAGAGGTTTAATTAGTCTTTGAACTAGTTCAGGGATTCAGGATGTTGAGCCAATGTGTAAACCGGCAAAAGACTTTGGTTACTTATAATCCTCTCTCACCGGGCTAAATGTATCAATCGCCACCGTATCTTCAATAGCAATCGCATTATGCGGGGTATTGGAAGGAATAACATGCACCATGCCGGGTGTTAATGAATATTGTACGCCGCCTATATTCATATCTAATTGCCCGGATACGATATATGTTGTTTGTTCGTGTATATGCTGGTGCATCGGCACAGCGCTTCCTTTTTTTAAATCGATATAGCCAAAAGTGATTTTTTCTCCATGTTCATAATAACCTGTAATACCCGGAGACAGTTCTTTCGGCTTGATACTTTTTATCGGTTGCATATAAATATTTATCACAAATCTACAAAGCAGACAAAGAAACAAAGACTGATTTTAATGATTTTGTTAAGGCCTATTTATTCTTAGCCTACGTCACGTAGAATGCCCGTTAGATTTCAAACCAGCAAAAACTTCCGCCTACCCACTCTTTGTCTTTATTATAACGAACGCCAATCATTTTCCCTTTGCTCAATCGTGAAAGATTTTGTGTTGGTACCGGTCTCTTTTCGCCATCTTTCCAGAAATAGAAAATACGGATCTCTGCCTTTGCCGGTATATCCGGTGTTTTAATTATATCGGCATATTTTACTTTCCGCTGCAATATCCAGTTATGCGGATCTTTTACATTATCAATATCCTTTTGTGTAACATCAATAACTACTCCCTGCCCGGCAAAAGAAAACAATGGCTTCAATACATAATTCTCCAAATCACCCGGCATTTGTTTTACTTCATTCAGGAAGAAAGTTTCAGGAACATAGGGGTGCCGGATAAAAGGTAATGTGTATTTGCTGATGCGGTAAAACCAGTTGGGATGCGGTACCCATTCCACATCCAGGTCTTCAAAAAATATTTTTCCTTTTTCCTGAACTT
>JAFDYH010000023.1:0-4573 GCA_018267535.1 Bacteroidota bacterium | reverse complement strand
TAGTATAACTTTTTGCCTTCTTTTATTAACTCAGTAAGGCAAACCATTTTTATGCCGACATAATCTTCCGTACAGAAGAAATCGATTCTTGTTTTTTGTTTTTTGGGAAATATTTCTAACAGTATAACATTTTCAGGATTGAGGCCGCCGACAATAATTTCTTTTAGTAATTGGATATAGGTTTCTTTATTATAACCACCAAGGTAAGAACTGAAATTGGCAGGAACAGGAAAATGTTTAGCGCTGATTTCCGGAATCAATACTTCAAACGCAAAGAGGGTGGGGAAGCCCTGCATTTCTATTAATTGCGGTTCATATTCTCCCTTTTCATTTATGCAGATGCCGAAATCGAAAGCGATGAAATGCGAATGATCATTTTCGTTGGGCACTTTTATATTTTCAGGAATAGCATTTTTTGTCATTTCTTTAAATGCCGGGTCGCTGATAATATCTACAATGTTTTCGCAGGCGGAGAGCATCTTTTCTTTAAAATCCTTTGGAATAAAAACTGGTGTTTCAGCTACACGAAAATCAATCTGGCCGGGATGCACATTATGTAATTCATCAAGAAAAGCCTTGTATTTCTCATTGGTAAAGGCTGCGTTAAATGCATCACGGATAGCCGGTATCATGTGAGTAATGATTTTAGCCGTAAGGTAATAAAACCTTAAGTAGGAACAATAGTAAGTGATTGGTTAATTTTTTGCAGAGAGTAGTAGCCGGTATTCTTCAGGAATAAAAAAGCATGATATGGCAAAAAGACAAAGATTAACCGGTACGTTTACTTGCCGGTTAAATTGATTAGGTCATTCAATTTTTTTGAACTTACTTGATTTTACACCAATGTCCCCTGCATATGCTCAACCGCAAGGTTTAAAAAATTAGGCAGCACATGAGAGTAGGTCAACAATATCTTATCAGGATCATTCAGGTGTTGGATCATACTGTGCCATTTCTCTTCGCCATGATTTTCGATAATCGTTTTCTTTTTATCTTCTCTTTGCAAGTACATTGTCATGCCAAGTGCATCAGCTTCGGGGTGAAATTGAGTGCCGATCATATACTCGTTAAAGCGTACACCCATAATCGCTCTTTCGTAAGGTACATGCCTGCGTTCTTTTTCGATACATAATAGTTTAGCACCCATTTTTTCCATTACCAGGTAGTTCGGTTGTACCACCTGGTAATCCCGGCTATCCACCGCATAAAAGGGATCAGTTAAGCCTTTGAAAACAGGTTCCTCGTACCCCGATTCCAGCATATGAATTGGGAAGATACCAAATGCTGTTGAGCGGCGCTTGCGTACTACGCCTATATTATAATGCCGGCAGGCTAATTGAAAAGAATGACAAATAAAAAAAATAAATTTTTTTTGTGCATGGGCGGGATTATTATTCCAGCGTTCTACATTTTTCAGCCAGGTAAAATAAGCTTTTTCCCAATCGCTGTAACGGCTTTCCAAGGGATCACCGGGGCCGCCACTGGAAATAAAAAAGTCATAGCTCATATCCGGCACCTCGTTATTACGGCGTACATCAAATTCGTCCCAATCAAGATCCAGGTTATTCGCTTCGCTAAACTGGTTCAGGATTTCCTGTATACATCGCATGCCTTCATTCGCATACCCTTCATAGAGGTCGAGGATTGCAATTTTAATCTTGGAAGAGTCATTAACCATGCGGCAAATTTACTCCATTTTAAACGATCGTTTTTGTCGCTTGATTATTCAATTATAAACAAATGTGAATGGGCTTTGGGGATATTTATGATGATTATGTAACCAACTACTTTGCCACTATCAACTTCTGTTGTGTCACTCTCTTTTACGTTCTGTTCGCTATTCGGCTTTTTAAACGTGAAACGCCAGATAATGAGGCTTCTATTTTACTTTTAATCTTTCCCGTTTTATTTCCCAAAAACTTTCGTACCTCCTGAAAATGTCTTCAACACTTTCACATTCAGCAATGCTTTTTCATCCGCTTTTAGCAGGTCATTATCGAGTATTACAAAATCAGCAAACTTTCCTTTTTCCAAAGAGCCTTTTTCATTTTCTTCAAAGTTGGACTTTGCTGCCCATATCGTCATCCCTTTAATTGTTTCTTCTCTTGTCAATGCGTTTTCTTTCTGGTATCCATCAGCCGGCCATCCTTTAGCATCTTTGCGCACAACGGCTGCATAAAAAGTTTTAAAGGGCGATATATCTTCTACCGGGAAATCTGTTCCTAAAGGTATCCACCCATTCTGTTCTAATAATTGTTTATAAGCATAAGCGCCTTTCACTCTTTCGTTACCCAGGCGATCGGCCGCCCAATACATATCCGATGTGGCATGTGTGGGCTGTACAGAAGGAATGATGTTATTATCACCAAACAATTTAAAATCGTTTTGATTAATCACCTGCGCATGTTCTATGCGCCAGCGTAAATCATTTTTGCCTTTCAGGTATTTGGCATAAATAGCCAGCATAGTCCGGTTGCCACTATCACCGATTGCATGTGTACACATCTGGTAGCCCTTTTGAGAAAGAATATTGGCAACAGAATCAAAATGCTGTTGTGAACTTAACAGAAATCCGGACCAGTGCGGTTTGTCGGCATATGGCTGCAATAAGCAGGCGCCTCTTGATCCTAATGCACCATCTGCATATACTTTAAACGCCCTTACATTAAGATGATCCGTTTTTATTTTTCCATTTTTAAATAGAAAATCATAATTCGGCCGGCTGTCACTAAGCATCGCATAGATGCGCATTTTCAGATCACCTTTCTTTTGTATGCTGTCTATAAATTGTATAGCTGTATAATCCAATCCGCAATCATCTACTGTGGTTAACCCAACTTCAAAGCAATTCCGTTGCGCATCCAGCAAAGCTTCTTTAGCTTGTTCGGCGGTTGCCTGTGGAATTTTTGAAGAAACCAGGTCAACTGCATTGTCAATTAAAATACCGGTAAGCTTTCCTTTTTTTACTTCCACTTCTCCACCGGTTAGTTTATCTCCTGCTTTTACGCCGGCTATATCCAATGCTTTCTGATTAGCGATAGCAGCATGACCGTCCACTCTTGTCAGGAATACAGGCCGGTCAGGATATAGCTCGTTTAATTTTTCATTGGTTGGAAAATCCTTTACAGGCCAGTCATTCTGGTCCCAGCCACGGCCAATCAGCCATTGGTCCTTTGTCAGGTCCTTGCTGAAATCACTTAGGTGATGAAGAATGTCATCCCAGTTTTCTGTGCCAACAAGGTTTACAGTTTGTAATCCCAACCCATAACTGAAAAAATGAGCATGGGCATCAATGAATCCCGGGTAGATAAATTTCTTTTCTGCATCAACAGTTTCCTTTGCTTCATATTTAGATTGCAGGTCAGTTGTTTTTCCTGTTTCAACTATTTTCCCGTTTGTGACCGCCATTGCTTCTGCAACGGAGAAAGCAGAATCAACCGTATATATTGATGCATTGTAAACGAGCAGGTCAATTTTTTCTTTTTGCCTGCAGGAAAGAATACAGCAGAAGCCAATTAGTGCTAAAATTTTTTTTTTCATTCAGCAAATTTAAATTCCCGTCAAAAACTGTCCCTGTATGTATTCAGCAACACTTACCAGGTTCTTTGTTTTTTCAAATACAGCCAACTGACGGTCGGCGCCTGTTCCCTGCTCGAGTATTTTATGTACATGATTTAACCTATGGCGGCTACCGAGTGGGTCTACCACATCATCAACAAAATCCAATAGTTCATAAATTAATGCGCGGGTATTTACTTCCTCTTCTTTTCCGAAATCTATTAAATGGCCATCAATACCATAGCGGCTTGCCCGCCATTTGTTTTCATTTATAAGCGGTCGTGGATATTGAATAAAGTTCATATTCTTCATCCGTAGCTTGTATATCTTGGTGCAAATAGCCTGGAACAATGCAGTCAAAGCAATTGTTTCATCTACGGTCATTGGTATATCGCAAATGCGGAATTCAACAGTGTTGAAGAAAGGATGAACCCTTAAGTCCCACCATATTTTCTTTGCATTATCAATGCAGTTTGTTTTGACCAGTAACTTTACAAAATTTTCGTACGCTTCAATACTTTCAAAAGCTTCGGGTATGCCTGTGCGTGGAAATTTATCAAAAACTTTTGTGCGGAATGATTTGTAACCTGTCATTCTTCCTTCCCAAAAGGGGGAATTGGTGCTTAATGCATACACATGCGGCAAAAAATACCGTGTAGAGTTGGCAATATGATTTGCCATTTCCCGGCTTTCCATGCCCACATGCACGTGCAAACCAAAAATTAAATTACTTCTTGCCGCTTCCTGTAGCTCATTCACAATTTCATTATAGCGTACATGATCTGTAATTAACTGGCTTTCCCAATGGCTGAAAGGATGTGTGCCGGCTGCGCCCATAGCAAACCCAAGCCCGCCGGCTATATCTGATATTGTTTTACGAAGAGTAGATACATCTTTATATGCTTCATCAATATCGGTACATATATCGGTGCCAACTTCCACTACAGCCTGGTGCATTTCTGCTTTTACCTTATCTTTTATTACTTTTTGACCTTCCTGCACTATTTTTTGCTGG
>JAFDYH010000239.1:4422-8185 GCA_018267535.1 Bacteroidota bacterium | reverse complement strand
TATGGCTGAACAATATCCATTGGTAAAAGAATTAAAAGAAAGGCTAAAGCTTGATTTGGATTATTAAATGAAGGTTTCGTATAAACCTCTTCTTGTTCGTTGATAGCATTACATATTTTATAAGTCACACTTTTTATAGTAACAACTAAAATGACTGCAATCATTTTTATGCTACAATAAATTCTATTGCTGTTGATTTACATTGTCCTTATCCTATATAATTTTTTTTCATTAACAATTATTTATAAAATCAGCCGCATCAGGTTAGTTTATAACCAGCCTATTCGAAAAAATTTTTATTAGAAAAATTACTACTTGGAAATCAGCATTCTATTGCTTTGAATGTATGGGCCGACAGTAGATGGTATGATGTTTGAAAATATAGTGCGGAAAAAGAAAAATTAAAACCCGAAATATGAGAACAATCAGTCAAAAATTGATTATTGGGATAACTGCATTCTCTTTATTAACCACTTCCTGCAAAAACATGAATAAAACACAGAAAGGTGCAGTAATTGGTACCGCAGGTGGTGCTGCTGTAGGCGCTGTTGTTGGTAAAGCAGCCGGCAATACAGCATTAGGCGCTATTATCGGTGCAACTGTTGGTGGTGTTACCGGTGCAGTAATTGGAAGAAAGATGGACAAGCAGGCAGAAGAAATTAAAAAACAGGTACCGGATGCCAGTGTAGAAAGAGTAGGCGAAGGAATAGTTGTTGAATTCAACAGTAAAATTTTGTTCGGCTTTGATAAATCGGATATAAGCAATACAGCAGAGGGAAACCTGAATGATCTTGTAACCATTCTTAACAAATATCCCGATACAGATATTGAGATACAGGGGCACACGGATGACGTGGGAACTGATGAGTATAACCAGGGCTTGTCGGAAAGAAGGGCTGCCGCTGTAGCCTCGTACATAAAAGCAAAAGGTATTAGCGGTTCAAGAATTTCAACAAAAGGATATGGCGAAACTGCACCAAAATATCCAAACGATACGGACGCAAACCGTGCACAAAATCGTCGCGTTGACTTTTTGATTACAGCCAATGAAAAAATGAAGGCAGATGCAAAAAAAGAATCGAATACAAAATAATAAATCCACCCATTTACTAACTAAAATAAACATTCATGAAAACGAGAATTTTAACTGTAATAGCTTTAGTTTTTCTTACAGCTACCTCTTTATTTGCACAAAACGATATTTCTTTTGGGGTAAGAGCTGGCGTTAATTTTCAAAACCTGACAGGTAAAGATGCCAGTGGCGATAAGTATTCAAATAAATTAATTCCCGGTTTAAATATAGGTGGTAATGTTGAAATACCGGTAGCTACCGATTTTTATCTTCAACCGGGTTTATTGTTTACTACCAAAGGCGCTAAATCTAAAGGCACATTAAACTGGAAAGAAACCTTTAACTATTTTGAAATTCCTGTAAATTTTTTATACAAACCGGTATTAGGTGATGGCAAATTGTTGTTGGGTTTCGGGCCTTATGCCGCTTTCGGCGTTGGCGGTAAATATAAAGAGGGCAGCACGAGCACGGCGCTGAAATTCGGAAGTGATCCCGGAGAAATGAAACGATTTGATGCAGGCGCAAATCTTCTTGCCGGCTATGAGTTCAGCAACAAATTATCATTTCAGTTAAATGCTGGCTTAGGCCTTGTTAACCTTGCCAACAGATCTCAGGGGGATAATAAATCATCTTTGAAAAATACCGGTTTCGGAATTTCGGCCGGATACAGGTTTAATTAGGATTTGTACTCTATACATTTCAAAATGCCGGCGTGTAAATGCCGGCTTTTTGTTTTATTCTTGTAAGCAACATATACCGGCAATAAATTGTCAGGTAAAATAAAACCCATGCGACTGCTGTTTTTTATCTCCTCATTAGTAATACTGATATTTAACGCCTGTCGGCAAGATGATGTACCTGAAAACAATCCTTTGTATGGGAAGTGGAAAACAAGTTATGGTGACACGATTACTTTTTCCAGCGAAAATGGAAGGAATATCCTTACTTACGATATGTCTTTAAATGCCGGTATGCCGGTTGATACAAAAAAGGAATTTATTTACCGCGATAATAAATTAGGGCTCCTGGATGGATTAAATGGAAATGATTTCCGGATGCTGCAAACATTCAAATGGAAGGAGCAGGGTAAATCTTTTGAAGTACAGGGTGTAGAATGGTTTCTTTTTATAAGCTCAACCACAACTTATTTTACCTTTGTGAAGATTTAATATCACCAGTGGTGATTTATTCGCTTACAGAAGCTGCCTGCCCAAGCCTAAGCCTTATAACCTACCTTTCTCTTTTAAATAATACCAGCCTTAAAGTTTGGTGTTTTGCTGATGCCTGTCCCTGTCGCGGATACTTTTCTTCTCGAAATTTTTTTGCAGGGCCTCTGTTAGGTCAATATTTGTTTGGTTGGCAAGGCAGATCAAAACCCATAATACATCCGCCATCTCATCAGCCAGGTTTTTAGTTTTATCGCTCTCTTTAAAACTCTGGTCACCATAGGTACGGGCCATGATGCGGGCTAACTCTCCCACTTCTTCAGTTAGGATAGCCATGTTCGTTAGTTCGCTGAAATAACGGACACCAACAGTTTTTATCCAATGATCAACCTTTTGTTGCGCATCTTTAATCGTCATAACAAAACTTTTAGATTTTTTTTTGCAATATAGCACGATTGTTGCCGTTTTACAGCCCCTACCCCGTACCTCCTGCCCTTTGAAGACATAGAAAACCAATTTTATGAATCCCGATTTCGCTAATTCTATGTTTAACATCATTTCCAGAAGAGTTCTCGCTCCTGCTATCATTCTTTGCATTACTAGCTTTGGATCAGCGCAGGCTAATGCAATCCCTGACATGAACAAACCTGTTATCGACCGTACTGCACCCAAACCTTACAAAGTATTGACGGCTGGTAAACGCATAACCGTGCAAAGCAAAACTGAAATCAGCAAAATAATGGTATGGACTTCTTCTGGTCACCGGTTTGTGGAAGAAAATGATGTAAAGGCGCCGTCTTACACTTTTGTCGTTTCCATTAGTGAAAAGTTCTTCTATATAATGCTGGAACTGAAAGATGGTAAAAGATATACAGAAAAGGTAGGCGTGGAATAAGCCTGATCTCAATACTCAGTTATTCCTTGTTTTTGGTATCAATTATTATTGTCACGGGACCATCATTCAGCAATTCGACCTTCATATCTGCGCCGAACCGGCCGGTTCCGATTGGTTTACCAAGATCGTTCGTTAGCTGCTGAATCATTTTTTCATACATCGGAATGGCAAAATCAGGCTTACTGGCCTTTAAATAGGATGGCCTGTTCCCCTTCTTTGTCGAAGCCTGCAGTGTAAATTGGCTCACCAGCAGTATATCGCCACCGTTCTCCCTTACCGATACATTCATTACACCGTTATCATCATTAAAAATCCGCAGATTTATAATTTTTGCGCTCAGCCATTCAATATCTTCTTTTGTATCGGCATCTTCAATACCGATTAACACGAGTAACCCATTGTCTATTTGCGAATTGATACTTCCATTGATGGTAACACTTGCTTTACTAACTCTTTGGATGACTGCCCGCATATTGCTTTAAATTAAAATTCAATCCTGTTGACTATCAGGAAAAAAATAAAAATAGCTGAACTTAGCCAATTTCAATCTTAATTTGATATTTATATGATAGATATATCATCGGAAGTAAAACTCCAAACAACCCGTAGCGGCGGCAAAGGTGGCCAGAA
>JAFDYH010000239.1:0-4311 GCA_018267535.1 Bacteroidota bacterium | reverse complement strand
TAAAAGCACAGGAATACCGTACACAATTAGAAAACAAAAACGAAGCCCTATCAAAATTGAATGAACTGGTTACAAATGCCTTAAAAAAGAAAAAACCAAGAATCGCTTCAAAACCCTCTAAGCAGTCGAAGGAAAAAAGGCTTGAATGGAAAAAGAAAAATGCTGAGACGAAGGCTGGAAGAAAAAAGTTTAGACCGGGAGGGTATTAAAAAAAGATACAGATGACACGAACTGGCAGATTATAACAAATAAAAAATCAGTACAAACCTGTTTCTCTTTATTTTTTGTATTTTGAAAGACTGAGATACAAAAATGCTAACAACTTTACTGGCCATATTTATTTCTGTCTTTTTACAAAAAAACCCGTCACAACAGGTCCGGTTGCAAATACGGTTTAGCAATTTTGTTGGCAATAAGCCGCTTTCACCTGATAGCGTTTATACAAACCCGTTTGGCGAAAGCTATAAAATTCAACGATTAAAATATTATATCACCAATATTAAACTGGTCAATACAAAAACAAACAAACAGCTACCGGTTGAAGACAGTTATTTTCTTATAGATGATAGCAATGAAGAATCAAAAACAATTTCACTGGACATTCGACAGGGAAGTTATGATGTGATTTCCTTTCTTCTCGGTGTTGATAGCTTACATAATACCAGTGGCGCCCAGTCAGGTGCACTCGACCCGATGAATGGAATGTTCTGGACCTGGAACTCCGGTTATGTAAGTATAAAAATTGAAGGCCAGTCACCCGTTTCTTCGCTGCCTCAGCATCTTATAGAATATCATCTTGGCGGATATAAAGGTCAGAACAACGTCAATCAGCAAATTAATTTATCGATAAAAGACAAAACGATTGATTTTTCTGACAAAAACACAGCCGTCATTTTCATCAAAACCGACCTTAATTTATTTTTTAAAAGTATCCATTCTTTGCCGATCAGGGCAAACCCCGCCTGCACTACGGCAGGAGCCCTCGCAAGGCAGTATTCTGAAAACTATGCTACCATTTTCAGTATTGATAAAATTGAAACTCGATAAATAAGATGACGATAAAACTATTTATGATATTATCTATTTTATCTGCTTCGGTTTCTGTATCCCATTCATTTGAATCTTGTAAAAAAAATCATATTTCGGCTAAAAGAATAACCGGCACTCCATTAAAACAGGAGATACCTCCTGGCTTCCCACAGCCGGTATATACTTTTGAAAATAACCCGCTAACTGAAGAAGGGTTTATATTAGGACGTAAACTTTTTTATGATGGAAAGCTTTCTAAAGATGGCAATTTCCCCTGCGCTTCCTGCCACCAGCAATACGCAGCTTTTGCTACTTTCGATCATCCGCTAAGTCATGGTTTTGATAACCGGTTTTCCACTCGCAATGCTCCTGCCATTTTTAATGAAGCCTGGCAAAAAGAATTTAACCTGGATGGTGGTGTAAATAATATCGAAGTGCAACCGCTGGCGCCAATTACCGCACATAATGAGATGTCGGAAACACTTGAAAATGTAATAAGCAAAATAAGTTCTGATCCATCCTATACACCCTTATTCAAAGCTGCCTTTGGTGACAATACCATTAACAGCCAACGCCTGTTAAAAGCATTGGCACAGTTCACAGTTTCTTTGGTTTCCGCTAATTCAAAATATGATAAGGTAAAAAGAGGTGAAGCCAGTTTTCTCTTTTATGAACAACATGGTTACGAACTATTCCAGGCACATTGCACTACCTGCCATCCCGAACCAATGTTTACAGATTTCTCCTATCGCAATACCGGCCTGGCTCTGGATACTTCATTGAAAGATTATGGCCGGATGAAAATTACTAATGACCCCAAAGATTCACTGAAATTCAAAGTTCCTTCCTTACGAAATGTTGCCGTTTCTTCTCCTTATATGCATGATGGCCGTTTCTGGTATTTATCGCAATGTATCCGCCATTATCGCGATGGTATTCAAAAAAGTGTTACGCTTGACTCTACATTAAGAAATGGAATACAGCTTACAGAAAGGGAAATTGCTGATATCAACTCTTTTCTCAGAACATTGACCGATAGCAGCTTTCTGAAAAATCCCCGGTATGCTGACCCGGAACAAAAACCGATTTTCTCTCCGGATGTGCATTGAGCTTATTAAATAGCTATGATTTTCTTTTGCCTCTTAAGTTTTCAAGTACCTGCTTTTGGTTTTCAATTTCCTTCGCAGCATCCTCCTGTTCCTTTGCATTATCTTTTATGTTATTCTGAAGCTTTTTCAGTTTTGATTCCATGTCTGCCTGGTCATCCTGTAGTTTTTTTAATTTTTTTTCTGCCTTTGCTAAGCCATCTTCCTGATCTTTTATTTTTAAATCCAGGTAAGCGGCTTCAATATCCGGATTAAAATTATTCAGGAATGCTTTTGCTTTTCCATTGCCAGCTGTGTCCAGAACTGTGGCTTGATCTGCATCGCCCTTCATGGTTATCATATACATAACGGATTCTTCATCTTTCCTTTTACTTTTCTTCTCCACTTTTATCACGTAGTCTAAAGCTTCATCACTAATGTCTGGCAGGTAAGCATGGCTATATACTTTAAACCCCTTGTCACCATTAAAAAGGCCTCTTTCTTCTTTGCCCCTGTAGCCAAGTTTTTCCATCTTCTGGTCAATCGCTTTTTCTACTGCTTCCGGCGGATAAGGATATTCTATAACGAAAGCGTTTCTTTTTTTCTTATTATACTCAATTGTTCCTTCATATGCCTGGGCAGCAAGAAAGTTGATAAAAATAATTAGGCTCAGAATCGAGAGAATGATGTGTTTCATAAACAGCTTTTTGGTAAAGACGTTTAAAAATACAAAATCGTTTCTTATGTATGAACAGCTGTTTCGGCCATGATTCGTTTTTTGACCTTCTATCAGTTACTTTTGTACGAAATTTTCCAATCCTTGAGTGGTATTAAAAAACTGGCCGGTCAAACCCTTTGGTATGGAGTGAGCTCTATCGCCGCCCGTTTTATCAACTATCTCCTTACCCCTTACCTCACGTTCAAGTTTGCTGAATGGCAGTATGGCGAAATGAGTATTATCTATGCTTTCATTCCCTTTATGAATGTAGTGTTTACCTACGGAATGGAGACTGCTTTTTTCCGGTTTGCCAATAAAGCAGATAAAGGCGCTGTATATAATAATACCAGCATCTCGATGATTGCTTCAACCATCCTCTTATCCATTTTCCTGATTGCACTACAGCATCCGTTATCCACTTTACTGAAAATTGATAAACACCCCGAGTATATGTCGCTGAGTGCGGCAATCATAGGGCTCGATGCCTTATCGACCATTCCTTTTGCCAAGCTTAGGCAGGACGGCCGGCCAAAGAAATTTGCTTTTGTTAAAGTGGGCGGTATTCTTATCAATGTGTTTTTCACTTATTTCTTTTTAAGCGTATGCCCCAAACTGTTAGCCAATAATCCCAATAGCTGGGTATTACTGTTTTTTAATAAGGACTGGGCGGTTGGATACACCTTGCTGGCAAACCTTATTCAGAACCTATTTGTAATTGTATTCCTCTACAAAGAACTTATTGGGTTTGAGTGGAAGTTTGATAAAGTTTTGTGGCGGCAAATGATGGTTTACGGGTTACCGCTTGTTTTTGCTGGTTTTGCCGGAATGATCAATGAAACATTTGACCGCATTATGTTGGGCTGGTGGGCGCCGGTAAAAACGGTGGAAGCGGCAAAAGCTGAAGTGGGTATTTATTCCGCCTGCTATAAACTATCCATCCTGATAACACTTGCCGTACAGGCCTTCCGCATGGGCGCGGAACCTTTTTTCTTTAAACAATCTACTGAAGCCAATGCACCAAAGGTATATGCAAGGGTGATGAAGTTTTTTGTCATCACGCTTTGCTGCATGTTTTTGTTTGTAGTACTCTATCTTAACTTATGGAAACAATTTATCCGCAATGAAAAAATGTGGGTTGGCTTAAAAGTGGTACCGATACTACTATTGGCAAATATGTTCCTGGGAATTTATTACAGCCTGAGTGTATGGTATAAACTGGGCAATAAAACAATGGCCGGCGCCTGGATTACTTTTATTGGCGCAGTCATCACTCTTGTAATCAACTATTTTTTTATCCCCTATTACAGTTATATGGCATGCGCCTGGGCCACTTTTGCCTGCTATGGCAGTATGATGGTAATAAGCTATGTATGGGGGCAAAAAGAATACCGCATCCCCTATGCCTGGAAAAAGTTAGTTGCTTACATGGTTATAGCTATACTGCTTTATGGCCTGCATCAATTATTACTGAGCTTTACA
>JAFDYH010000238.1:16692-23396 GCA_018267535.1 Bacteroidota bacterium | reverse complement strand
CACAGCAATAAACAGGAACACAGTGACCAGAATAATACTGCCGAAGCCGCCGAAGGACTTGTTTCTTCCTTCTACTTCGCCTCCCATTTCATAGCTATAACCGGCAGGCAATTGTATCTTATCCATACCTGAAATAACATTGTTGATCACTTTGTCATTCAGGTAACCTTTCTGTACAAACGAATTTACACCGACAGTCCTTGTTTTATTGTAGTGATTAATGCTGAGGGGAGATGTTTCTAATTGTACAGTCGCCAGTTGCGATAGAGGAACAGCTTTGCCCAGGTTATTATTGACGTAAAGGTTGTTGAATATATTGATATCCGGATAAGACGAACGGGGAACGGTCAGTATAATATTGTAGTCATCCCCATCAGCATCCGGATTTGTAAAATTGCCTACAGATATTCCGGCTACAGCCATCCTCACTGCCCTGCCAACATTAATTGTTGGTACTCCCAACGTTTGTGCTTTCTCTTTATTTATACTGACGCGGATATCTGACTTCAGGTTTCTTACAGGGTTATTAACATAAAGTGTACCTTCTGTTTTTTTCAACATTTCTTCTACTTTGCCTGCCAATGAGCGCAATGTATCCAGGTCATTGCCAAGCAACCTTACTTCTACGGGCGATATCATCTGGTCGCCCTGCTCGAAATTTTTGACTTCCACTTTGGCGCCCAGGTAAGGGGTCCATTTTTTGCGCAGCATTTCTATGATCTCTACTTTATGTTTCGGGTCTATATCCTCCTGTAGCTGTACAAATATTTCTGCAAAATCCGTATGTTCATTTTGCTGGGCCACGTTGTAGTATATGCGAGGATTACCTTTGCCGACGTTTGAGGCGAAATATTTTATTTCCTTTACTTGTTTAAGGTCTTTCTCTACATTTTTCGTTATGCTGTCGCTGTAATAAATATTGGATTGTTGTGGAGAGGATATATCAATAATAAATTGTGGTTTTTCGGAAGCCGGAAAAAGGCTGACTCCGACAACAGGAATCAATTGCAAGGACCCGATAAAAATAAGTGCCGCTATAATAATAGTTAATACCGGATGCTTCAGGGCCTTGTCGAGTAATTTTGAATAGCTGCCATGAATGATCTTTTGCAAACCACGGAGAAAAATATTTCCTTCCGCATTGGCATGGGGCTTTAAGATACGGCTGGATAAAAAAGGCACAATCGTAAGGGCCACCAGCATGGAGGCAAATACAGTGCTTATAACGGCGATGGGTAAACTACGGATAAAATCACCTGATACTTCCGGCAGGAAAGCCAGGGGCATAAAAGCGATAATCAAAGTTGCAGTACAACCCAATACAGCCATGCCGATCTGGTTAATGCCTTTCAGGGTGGCCTGTAACCTCGAATATCCGTCCCGCATCCAGCGTTCAATATTTTCCACAACAACGATACTATCGTCAACTAATAAACCTAGTGCGACTACAAAGCCTACAATACTTAATTGATTTAAACTATAGCCAAATACATTTAATAAAATGATACCGATTGCCAGTGAAAGCGGAATAGAAATCATTACGACTAGAGAGGCTCTTGTTCCCAATGGTAATAAGGTGAGTAATACGAGCCCAATGGCAATCAGGAAATCCTTACCTAATCCGGCAAGACGATGATTAACATTTTCCGCCTGGTCAAAATGAAGAACGAGATCTATATTGGAAGGCAATGTTTGTTTAAACTTTTTAATCTCCGGTAAATAAAGCTGTTGTGTTTTTGAAATGTTTTCGCCTCTTTTTAGCGCAGCAACTACAGTAACACAACGATACCCATTTAAACGGGTAATATGTTTCTCCTGTGAGTAGTCGAAATACACATCAGCAAGGTCTTTCAAAAAAATATTCTTCCCATTATTGCTGGCAATAACTGTATTTTTTATTTCTTCAATATTTTGGTAATTACCATTGGTTTTAATATTAAATGACTTACTTCCTTCATTAATACTGCCTCCGGGGATATTTGCAATTTCACTCTGAAGAGAAGAAATGATAACATTGACCGGAATTCCCATCTGTGCCGCCTTTTCAGGGTGCAAATCCACACGGATAATCTGATCAGGCAGTCCCTGGATTTCAACATTTTTTAATCCGGGAATTTTTTCGAGCACATCCTGCAGGTCTTCCGCTGTCTTCTTTAGTTTGTCTCTTGATGCATTTTCAGAAACCAATGCCATCTGCAGCACATTTACATTGCTGGGGTCTATCTTTTTAACTTCAATACTATAGATATCCTGTGGTAACTGACTTTTTATTCCGCTTACTTCGCGAACCAATTCCTGGTATTTATCATCCACATTACTGCTGTATTTATATTCTACAGCCAATACAGCCAGGCCATCGTTAATAGAGGTTTTGATTCGCTTGATGTCATCAAGTCCATAAATTTTCCTTTCCAGTGGTTTTACCACTAATTCCTCCATATCCTTTGGGCTTGTGCCGGGGTATATCACAATAATCGGGAAACTGGGCGCATTCAGTTCCGGATCTTCGGAACGGGGCATATTCAAAATGGTTGAAACGCCTAATGCAGCGACCATTAATACCATGATCAGAGTGAATGGGTAGTTTTTTATCGCGTAAGCAGAGATTTTCATTGTTGATTCTTTGCCTGCCTGTTCAGCAGTAATGATTTATTGATTGGAGTCCACCTTTATTTTTGCACCATCATTCAGGTAAGCGCTGCCGGATATGATTAGCGCTTTCACATTTTCCAGCCCGCCACTTACCATAATCTTTCCGTTCTCGATTTTATCCACCTGTATTTTTACTTTCTGCGCTGTTGTATTGTCGTTAGTAACGAATACATAGCCTGAGTTGGCATCACCATCCAGCAACGCATCGTAAGGGATGGCCCATCCCTTACCTGTCTGCGAAGGAGTGATTGATGCTTTCCCGAATAAACCGGAAGCAATAGGGATGTCTGTGTTATTTTGCAATTTGAGGTGAATGACAAATGTCCCGCTTTGCGGATCGATACCTTCCGGTTTTCTCGAAACAATAGCAGGAATAGTTTTACCGGGACTGGCATCAGTTGTGACAACCGCTTTATCCCCGATTTTAATAGCCGCCCATTGATAATCGCTGACACCTGCTTTCAGTATCCAGTTCGTTTGTCCGGCACCGTTAACCTGCAAGACTGGTGTACCAGCAGAAGCATATTGACCATCGTTCATATATTTCTTTAAAACGTATCCGTTTCTTGTGGCACGTATCTCTGAATAATTCCTGTTAAAGCCGATGGCTGTGTATTGTTGCCTGGAGACTTCCAATGCTGTTTTTGCATTTTGCATTTGCTCCAGCGTTGCTACACTGTCCTTATAGAGGTTGCTTGCCCTTTCGTAATCCCGTTGGGCTTTCTGGTAAGCCAATGAGGCCTGTTCCGCTGTTGCATTTATTTCTGTAAGGTTCAGGGTCGCCAGCAATTGTCCTTGCTTTATTGCATCACCTTCTTTTACGAATACTTTATTAATGATGCCGCTGGTTTTAAAAGACAGATTGGTTTCATCGTCCGTAGTAAACTGGCCAGAGGTAAAAATGGTTTGCTGAACCGTTTCCTGTTGCAGGGAAATTGTTTTTACCGGTATCACATCTTCTTTGATAGTTTCTTTCACCGCCTTGCTTTTGCAGGCGGAAAGAAGGATGATAAATGACAGAGTGAAAAGCAGAAATATATTTTTCATTGTGCTTGTTTTATTGGTTGGATAAGTTAAATGATGCGGTTTCCCTTTCCAGGTTTGCTGCCGCTATCAAAACTTTATACTGATTGACAGATACGAGTAATTGGGATTGTGTCAACTGGTTTCTTGCGTCAACAGTCTCTATAAAAGTGTTTGTTCCTTCCCGGTATCCTCTTTCAATTAATCGTTGGTAAGCCTGTGCCGCTTCCAATTGTTTTTGGGAGGATAAAAAAGATTGGTAAACGGAAACTAAGTTATTACGGGCTACACTACCTGACAGATCCAGTTTTTGTTTTACCTGGTTTAGATTGAGCAAGGCATTTTTTACATCCAGACCTGACTGTTTTATTTTGTTTTTGTTGCGGAAGCCTGCAAAAATGGGCACATCCAGTTGCAGTCCTACCATATAGTATCTCGATTGTGAATTGAATTTCCAATCCTGCGCCTGCGACCCCAGGTCAAGAAAGCCGTTCAGTTTTGGATAATAAACGGCTTTATTCATTTGCAGAACGGTTTCATTCAAGGTTATGGATTGTTGTAATGCTTTCAGTTCTTCTCTTGCCGCGCCTGTTGTATTACCGGCAATAAGTGTTGGAACCATATCAATTGGGTTAATGGCATCGTAGTTTGTATCGATCGGTTCATCCTGGTTCCGGTTTAATAAAAAATTGAAATACAACTTCGCGTTATCGGCCTGTTGCGCTGCATTTGTAATCTGCGCTTTTACGTTTTCAATCTCGCTGTTTGAGCGTAATACATAAGCCGGTAAACCTTTGCCGTTTTGTACGAGTTTTTCGTTCACTCTTTTTCCTTCATTCGCCAATTGCAGTGAACTCTGATAAATTGAAATAGCATCCAGTGCTGTGAGGTAATTGAAATAAGCTGTTTTAATATCTTTTACGAGGTCTCTTTTATAGATCTCAATTTCATACTTATTCAGCGTGATTTGCTGTGTGCTGATTAGCTTGTTGTATTTGATATCGGAATTAATGATGGGAACAGTTGTCCTCACTTTCGCATCATAGAAATTCGTTGGCAGGAAATTAATACTTTGATTCTTTAGCCGGGGAAAATCGTTTGTTTGTGTCAGTTGGTTCAGCGTTGAGTAAACATTGTTTAACAGGTCGCCGATCGGTAAATCAATGGCACGACCACCGCCCGCTGTCTGGTAGCCTGCCTGGAAAGCAACTGTAGGATAGTAATACCCTTTTGCTATTTCCAATGCGTATTCAGCTTTTTCGAGAGATATATTTTTTTGCTGGAGAACGATGTTGTTCTTAAAGGCACTGTCAATGTAACTATCCAATGAATTTTGCGAATAAGCAATATGGGAAAAAAGAAAAGGAAGTAGAGGAAAGGCTTTTCTCAATTTAATTAATATTGTTCTCATTATTAACAGTGTTAAGTTTATAACAAAAAAATTATTTCAATCTCTCCAGCACATGCACAAAGCATTCAAATGTATGGGTGAATGCATCTTTAACGTCAGTAAGGATTTCTTTCCTCTGCACTATCAGCTCAAGTTGCCCGTGTGTCTTCATCGTACACAGCCCATGCATCGTACTCCATACAACCAACGCAAAGGAATTTGTTTCAAAGCCTTTAAAGTATCCTGCCTGCTGGCATTGCTGAATGGTATTTACCAATGCATTAAAGGCCCGCTTACCTTCATCCCATTCTTCTTCCACACATCCGTTTTCAAAAGCTTTAATAGGGTCTTTCATAATGAACATGAGTTCATAATAATCGCTGTTTTCGAGGGCAAATTGCATATAAATGCGTCCCATTGCTTTTAATCTTTCGAAAGGGTGCTCAACATGGGCAAGCACCTGGAATTTTTCAGAAAGCATTTTGAAGCCTTCTTCATGAAGAGCATGTGCGATTTCGTTTTTGTCTTTATAATAGAGATAAATCGTGGTAGGGCTGAATTCAATTTCGGCAGCAATCTTGCGGATGGAAGTGGCTTCATAGCCTTCTGCCAGGAAAACTTTTTTCGCAGCATCAAGTATACTCTGCTTCAGGTCTTCTTTGTGTTTTATTTTTCTTTCTTTAATACCCATAAAATAAAATCGCCGGGGCAAATATACTTAACACTGTTAATTTATTTCAGAAAATTTCTGATTTTTTTAAAAAGGTATAAGACGATGAGTTGAACCCTCAAATTCGAAGTATAAAGGCATGACAAAGAAGCATTTTACAAGGCAGGTAGAAAGTAGCATAAATGATAGTTCATTGAAGCTGTTTAAAGGTGAGTATACAGCTTTATAAACATATTCTATTTAAAGAAAATCCCGCCTTTTCTTTAAATAACATTAAGGGATCTTGCTTCACACAAATTGAATAGTAAGAAGCTGTATTGCATATATAAATTCCAGAACATGGCTGCGGGGTCGTAAAAATGATAATTGATAGTAGATTTGCCTGTTTAGCGAGGGTAGTATTATGCAATCATCTTTCGATAATAAAAAACAGGGCTCTGGGAAGAAACCATCCGACTATGATTTTTTCCAGGGCGTTTTTGAGTGGATATTTTATAACCTTCCTCCAAAAGCGGATAATACGTTTATCCGGAATATGTTTGAGTTTTACAAAACAAGGGGCGGATTAAGTATTAAGCAAATGCAGGCTCTTTTAAAGACAATCGACTATATAAAAATTAAACCGCCTTTTAACCCTGCAACGATTGAAGCAATTATAAAAAAGAAGGCAGTGAAGACAAAAAGTGCCCCGCCAGCGCCTACGCCTTTATATGAAGAGGATATTGATTCGAAAAAGAAATTGGAAAAGATACTCTCAATAGCCCCGGCCCATAAAACGGCATTGCTCTACAACAATAAGCTTAACCTTCACCAGACTTTAACTGCCTCTGAGAAAGAAGACATTGATAAATTTTTAAAATTGCTACAGGAAAAGAAGAAGTGATTTTTTGCAGGCAGAGGTTAATCATGCATGCCGGCAAAAACAAATTTGTCGCCTGACCGAATAATATCTATTATTTTGTCCTTTTG
>JAFDYH010000238.1:10965-16633 GCA_018267535.1 Bacteroidota bacterium | reverse complement strand
CTGGAAATTTTATCGGTTAATGCCTTGAGCCCTTCGTGGGAATCAGGAGCATTAATTAATGAACTGCATATCCTGTTGATTTCTGTTTCGACTTCATCCGGTTTACCGGCAAATATTGCCCGTTGCAAATTATCACAGTTTGCGGCTTGCATTTCATCTTTTCTGCAGCTGGCTGCCACAATGATGAGAAGTACAGGAATAAGAGATAGATAACGCGTAGCCATTCGATTTTTTTCTTTTGACAACGAATGTGAAGATATTGTTGCTCCGGTTTACATTTTGTTAAAAAAATTCAGGATTAATTACCTTGCCGGTACATTTACACAAACACCCCTATATGATAAAACCGTTTATTTACTTAATTGTTTTTTTATTCGCTACGCTTATTGCCTGTGCTCAAAAACAACCTTCTTATCAAGTGTATGCGTTGAGATATGCTTCATTGGCAAAAAAGAACCCGGTATCTGATTGGGTAGCAAATGGACCTAAAAATGACAGTGTAGAAATCTATTTTATGGTCTGGCTGGTAAAAGGAGATCAGGGAAAGAATATTTTAGTAGATGCGGGTTGCGACAAAGATCTTCCTTCGGCTATCAATTTTGGTCTTACAAATTATACAAGACCGGATTCCGTCGTAATGCAACTTGGCATAAAGCCAACCGATATAACGGACATTATCATTACCCACCCGCATTGGGATCATTTAGATGGTATTGGCTATTTTCCTAACGCACAGGTTTGGATACAAAAGGATGACTACAATTATTTTGTTGGTCAGGCCTGGCAGAAAGAACAGAATCATGGAGGGTTTGTTAAAAATGATGTTCTTCAATTAGTGGAAAGAAATGTGGACGGAAGAGTAACACTTGTAGATGGTGATAACAAAGAAATAATACCCGGTATAAAAGTATATACGGGGTCGAGGCATACATTTAATTCACAGTATGTGGGTGTTCAAAGCGGTACTGACCGGATAATCATTGCTTCGGATAATATCTGGGTTTATTATAGCCTTGAAAAATTATTGCCTGCACCTTCTTATGGCACTTTTGACCCCAAGGGTTATGTTAACGCCATGAAAAGAATGAAAACATTGGCTTCTCAACCGGATTATATTATACCCGGCCATGATGCAAAATTGTTTTCTAAATTTCCAAAAGTGAATAACGATATTATCAGGATAAAATAGATTATTTGCCTTTTAATCCAGATAAATAATTAAGCAGGTTGGCCATATCCTGGTTGCTCATACTTTCATAAAGCCCTTCTGTCATCAACGATTGTTTCAATTCTTTTTTAGAAGCAATATCGCTTGTTTTAATCCGCTTGCGAATGCCGCCGGGATTTTTTAATTCTATTTCAGATTCTGTTTTGCTTGCAATAATACCGGTAAGCGTGGAGCCGTCTTTCATTTTTATTTCCCATCCTTCATATCCAAAACTGATGCCTGAAGAAGGATTAACAATCGCGTTTAATAAACCTTCGGCCGGGTATTTCGAGCCAATCTCCGTTAATGCAGGGCCAAAGTCATTCCCTTCTTTACCCACCTTGTGGCAAAGCATGCATTTGGCCTGGTAAATTGTTTTACCGGCGTTTGCATCACCGGTTAATGATTTAATATCCGCAATCGCTGGAACTTTTTTATTTGAATTGGTTGCCGATTTCGGCAAATAACTTTCCGCTTCTTTTCTAACTGCTGTTTCCCAGGCATCTCTAACTCCGTACACAACATCTGGTATAAGTTCGGCGGGTACTTTTTTATTCTTTAATAATTCAAGTACTTTCTTTTCGCCACCGCCACTTCTTCCAATTTGAGCTGCTGCATATTTTCTTACCGGCGTTAAATAATTGTCCGATAAAGCGACCGTTTGTAATATCCCGATGGATTCCGATGAACCTACACCTGCCAATGCTCCGAGCATTTTTATAGTGATAGAAGTATCTTTATCATTGATAGCATTCCACACCAGGGCACTGCCTTTTTGCGCCAGCAGCAATTCTGTCGCATTGCCACTTATATCGTTTTTTACTTTCGCCAGAGCTAATTTTAAAAGGTTAGGATTCTCTTCGGTTACACGATAGCGTTGTACCAATTCAAGATATTCAGCGGTATCCGGCATTGCCTTAAGCACTGAAGTCAATGCCGCTTTAGCATCCGCTGATTTTGAAACCGTATTATAATCCAGCAGGTGTAGGATCAGCTTGTTTAAAGCCATATCATGACTGCTATTGTTTTTGATCATTGCTAAAAGCACAGATGATTTTGCCGGTCCTGTATGGAAATCAAAGGCGCGGAAATATTTTAACCGCTCTTTTAATGATACAGACGGGTCGGATGCCAGTTTTGCGAGATAGGGAATAGAAGCTTCATTTCTTGCCCGCCATATAATATCCCTGCCTGCATTATTTTGAAGTGGATCTTTCACGTCTGCAATATAAGCGTTGAGATACGTATCCCATTGCCTGTCTGCACCGATGCCCAATGCTTCCAAATACCAGCGATCCTTTCCATCATATTGCTCTGCCAGTTTTGCCCATAAAGCCGGCGCCTCAGCAGACTTATTATGATGTAAGGCCAGTATGCACTCACGTCTTACCTGCACCTCCGGATCGTTGACTAATTGTTTAATGTCGTCAATTACATTTTTATTTAACTCTCTTGCAGCCCGCAGCGCCGTTATTCTTAAATCCGCATCTGGTTCTTTTAAGCCTTGTTGAATATATTTATCCGCGTCACTACCGCTTATTTTTACCAAAGCCCAGAAAGCTCTTGCCCGCATCCTGGTATCGCTTTTGGAATTCCATAGTTTTTCTAACTCAGGCACTGCGCCATTTCCCAATGATAATAAAGTAGTAAATGCATGATAACGCACCGAGAGGTTAGGGTTTTGCAGGGCAACCACTGCCCCTGCAGCCGAACCATAATCTTCCCTTTTAATCGCATAAGCAGAGCCGTTAGGTGCTACCCGGTATATCCTTCCTCTTACCTGGTCGCCGGCCTGGTGGCCGCCAACACCCGGGTCGTACCAATCGGCAACAAATAAAGATCCGTCCGGTGCAATGCAAACATCAGAAGGCCGGAACCATTGGTCTTTTTCTCCCTTCAAAATATTTATAATATCTGCAGAATAACCCGCTCCTTTTTTCTGAACAGGATAGGAGCGGACAACATTTGGCCCTGCATCACTATGAATAATCTGGTTGTGAAATTTTGCCGGCAATAAAGATCCTTCGTATACCAATATGCCTGTCGGCGAACCTGAACCTGTTTGTAAAAGATTGGGTACAACACCCGGATCATTTAAATGCCAGTGCCGATAGGGAATAGAATCTTCAAGATTTGTACGATTATCCCACCAGCCGGCGCCTGTCATTTCATCTTTATATCCATAGTTGCCAAACTCCATTACATAGTTAATGCGCACACCACGGTTGCCGTCATCATCATTATCGCTTTGCCAGAGTGTGCCGTAGCTATCCACTGCTACTTCATAGGGATTCCTGAAATTCTGCCCCAGGCATTCCACATGTGTACCATTCGTATCGCAACGGAATACCATGCCTTGCCTGTATTTTTTAGGGCCAATCTCTTCACCATCCTGGTCAAGAACCGGTTTGCCATTTTTATCTTTTAATAATTTTCCTTCGTTGCCAAAATTGAAATACAACTTACCATCAGGCCCAAACGTAAATGCATGAATGGCATGATCGTGCTGTTCCCCTCCAATTCCTTTGAAGAGGATTTCTTTTCTGTCTGCCTTATCGTCGCCGTTATCATCGTGAAATATCCATACATAAGGGCTTTGACAGACAATTACTTTATTTCCCAAAACACAAACACCAAGCGGGGCATTAATTTCCGGCCCCTGGTAAAACACTTTACTTGTATCCGCTTTACCATCACCGTTAGTATCTTCCAGTATTACAATCCGGTCACCGGCTTCATTCACAGGATTGCCATTTATTGCAGGGCGGTAATTATAAGCTTCGGTTACCCACACCCTTCCTTTTTCATCAATATCGATATTCGTCGGATTTTTTAGCATGGGTTCAGTTGCAAATGGCTTTACTTCGAGACCCTCAGCGACAGTCAATCCTTTCAACGCGTTTTCAGGAAGGTGCTTTTGTTCTTCTGTCAAGGTGTCTGTACTGGCTTTTATAATATCGTTGGTTTGCTGGTTACCACAGGAGCAAATGATTATTAGTAAAGAAAAAATTGTTGTATAGACTTGCAGTGGCTGACTGATTTTATTAAAGACTTTCATTGTATAAATGGGCAATTGGTGAATGCAGCTACAAATTATTTTATTTCCGTCAATATTGATCAATCTTTGACAGCTTCCACTGGTTTTTTTGAAAATAATTTTTATCAGGAGAAAAAACATTTCGCCAAATAGAAATTAAATCCTGGGTAAACCATTTTTTAGTTTTGAAAATATTTCACGCAAGGCCGCTAAGAAATACTCAACTTTTCGACTTTGCTCCCCGCGCCTCTTTGCGTGAAATAAACTGGTATCAAAATGTTAAAATGCCATAAGCTGTCTTTTAATTTTAGGGTAAGCAGTAAATTTAGACAACTACTTAAAACCATAGCTTATGAAGTATAACCGGGTAAATAACCTTACCGGCTGGATCGTTGGTGCAATTGCCTGCACTGTATATTTAATGACAATGGAAGCGAGCGCCAGCTTTTGGGATTGTGGAGAATTTATTTCCGCTTGTTACAAACTGCAAATACCTCATCCACCCGGCGCTCCTTTATTTGTGTTGTTGGGCCGTTTTTTTATTATTCTTTTTGGCAATGATCCTAAGACTGCAGCTATTGCTGTTAATTCATTAAGTGCTTTTGCAAGCGGCTTTACTATACTGTTTCTTTTCTGGTCAATTACTTATTTTGCCCGTAAGATCATTCAAAAAACGAACGAAGCATTAACCGGTCAACAAGTTTTTACAGTTATGAGCTGCGGTGTAGTTGGCGCCCTTGCTTATACATTCTCCGATTCATTTTGGTTTAGCGCCGTAGAAGGAGAAGTGTATGCACTCTCTTCCTTCTTTACGGCCATCGTATTCTGGGCAATTTTGAAATGGGAGCAACAAGCGGATAAGCCACATAGTGACCGCTGGCTGATTTTCATTTTTTATATGATGGGCTTATCCATTGGCGTGCACTTACTGAATCTTCTGACCATACCGGCTATCATCATGGTGTATTATTTCAAGAAATATAAACCAACGGTTTGGGGCGGTATTTTCGCTTTTGTTTTCGGTTGTGCGATTACGGGATTTGTTCAGAAGTTTTTGATTCAATCAACTATAAAGGCCGCAGGCTCGCTGGACGTTTATTTTGTAAACGATCTCAGCATGCCTTTCTTTTCCGGTATGGCTTTCTTCTTTGTTTTACTGGCTGGCGCAATTGTATGGGCAATGCGTTACGCTGCGAAAAAGAACTATAGCCTGCTGAAGTTGTCGCTCTGGAGTATATCGTTTTTATTATTGGGTTACTCTACTTATCTCACAACGATGATCCGCTCCAATGCAAACCCTGCCGTAGATATGTTTAATGTAGATAACCCGGTAAGCCTCGCGGGATATTTGGGACGTGAGCAGTATAGCGACTGGCCGATAGTATATGGCCCTGATTTTACAGACCGGCCACAATACAAAGATG
>JAFDYH010000238.1:0-10873 GCA_018267535.1 Bacteroidota bacterium | reverse complement strand
TTTTCCCAAGAATGTGGGATAATGGGGATGATCGTCAGCAGCAGGAATGCTATAGGCGATTTACAGGAATGGAAGCGGGTGATGCACCAACGATGCGGGATAATATCAGCTATTTTACGCGGTACCAGGCGGGCTGGATGTATATGCGCTATTTCATGTGGAATTTTGCCGGTAAGCAAAACGACCTGCAGGGTTTTGGTAATGCAAGGGATAGTAATTGGGTAAGCGGTATTTCTTTTATCGATAATACACTTTATGGAAACCAGAAAGAATTACCACAAACGGTGAAAGAAGGAAATAAATCTTACAACAAATTATTCATGCTGCCTCTTATACTGGGAATGACAGGATTGTTTTTGCAGTATCGGCGTAAACGAAAAGATTTTTTAATCAACCTGCTTTTATTCTTCTTTACAGGGCTCGCAATAGTTGTTTACCTGAACCAGTCTGGTTTTCAGCCGAGGGAACGGGATTATGCTTATGTAGGATCGTTCTATGCATTTGCTATCTGGATAGGTCTTGGAGTTATTGCTATAAAAGAATTAATGCAGCGGATGATGAAATTGCCGATAGCAAATTATGCGGCGGCTTCTCTTTGTACATTGGCCGTTCCTGTACTAATGGCAAACCAGGAATGGGATGATCACGACCGCAGTAATAAAACACTGGCAGTAGATATGGCAAGGGATTACCTTGAAAGCTGTCCCAAAAATGCAATACTCTTTTCAGGTGAAGACAATGACACATATGCGCTATGGTATTTGCAAGAGGTGGAAAAGGTAAGACCAGATGTGAGGGTAGTTGTGAATACAATATTTGCTTCTGACTGGTACATCAACCAATTGAGATATAAAGTCAACCAAAGCGATCCTGTAGATGTCATTTTTACTCCTGAGCAAATTCGTGGCAGTAACAGGGATGTAGTGTATTTCGAC
Organism: Bacteroidota bacterium; assembly: GCA_018267535.1. GTDB lineage: Bacteria > Bacteroidota > Bacteroidia > Chitinophagales > Chitinophagaceae > JAFDYH01. The sequence continues at coordinate 9,938 of JAFDYH010000238.1, read as the reverse complement.
AAGTTGGGCGGATTTGATAGCAGCCACACCTATGATTTATACAGTGTGTTAAAGAATGTAACGGCAAGCGATAAGCCACAGTATGTGCGTCAGACAGAGGAAGGGGATGTTCTGCATTTATTACCGGCCTGCAGGTTCAGCATACCTTTAGATATAAATGCAGTGAGGTCTAACGGTACTGTACAACCTAACGAGGCCGTAGTTCCAACGCTGCAAATGGATGATATCAGCAACAAGCGATACCTGTTTAAAAATGACCTGGCCATACTTTCGATTATTGCTGCGAACAACTGGAAACGTCCAATCTGTTTTACATCTGATCGGGATTTAAACTCATTGGGGTTAGGGAAGTATGCAAGACAGGAGGGAATGACCTATCGACTCACCCCGGTTGAAAACAGCGCTGTAAACAATGATGTAGCTTATAAAAATATAATGGAAAAGTTTGCATACGGCAGAAAGTCAAATAATAAATCAGTTTATTATGATGAAGAAAACCGCCGCCGCATGAATTATATCAGGCTTGCCCATGCACAGGTAGCTATAAGTCTTGCTCAGGCCGGAAGAAAAGAGGAAGCAAGGAAGGTATTGGAACGCTTTGATCAGAATGTGAGTGAACAATATTTCCCTTATGGTATGACAAGTAACCGGGGCAATCAGCATAATGCAATTGCATCACAATTTTTACAGGCCTGCTATTTATCGGATGATATATTGCTTGCCAAGAAAGTAGCGGCTTCCATACGAAAAGATCTTACAGAACAACTGCGTTATTATCATTCATTGGGCGATGAACAAATAAGTGAAGAGCAAATGATGGCGACTGCATATAATTTATTGCAGGGTAAAGGAGGGGAGATGCCGGTTAAACAAATATCATTTGCATATGATATTGTTAGCTCCTGGCAATTATTACAGCAAATAGATGGCTGGGAGAAAGCTCAGCAGAAAGCCTTATAACTGGAGTTGTTGATAGAATGAAGCCGAAAGCTGTTATGCTTCCGGCTTCATCGTTTAAGGAGTTATTCTAACCCGAGTATTTTTAGTTTTTCAACAGTGCTTTCTATATCTGTGTGTACTATTCCTTTTAGCCCTAATCCTTCCGCTACCTGTACAAATAAAGAACGATCATCTATATAAACAATTTCATTTATCGGCACCTGTGCCACATCCAGCGCTAATTTGAAAATATCGGCATCCGGTTTCCTGAAATGGACAAAGCTTGAGGAAATAAAGAAATCAACAAAAGAGTCCAGTTTAAACTTTTTGATGCGGTAATCATTTAATTCGCGGCCTTCATTGTTTACGACTGCGATTTTCAAACTATATTTTTTCTTTAAGGAGCTCATCAGGTCAATCATTTCCGGATAAGGTTGCGATTGCTCAAACATAAACCCGCGGAAATCATTTACGCTAAAGGTTCGTTCTTTATAAAAAATAACCCGCCCAAGATATTCATCCAGGCTAAGTTTGCCGACTTCGTAGGTATCAAATGTGAGGTGATGCCGTTCCTCTGTTTCAATGGGGTCCAGGTTAAATATTTCAACGGCTTTTTTGCGATTGCTGCGTCCCCAGCCATTTGTTAGTAAAACGCCGCCAACATCGGTAAAAATAGTAGTTATACCTGTTTGTGTATTCATGCTGAAAATTAATGAAAGCCGGAATACAATACAAGGAATTAAGCTGCCGGGGGTTAAATAAGTTATTTTTTCGGCTGGCTATTATTGCCAATGCAACAGCGGCAATAGGGAGATACCCGTTCTGACAAGCCGGTTAATGTTATGATTTCCCTTTTATTCAATTTAATAGTATCAGGGAATACTGGTTTCTTTCATTGGTTATAAATAAGCCTGTTAAATAAGACCAGCATCCAGGGCTTTTAAAAGATTTTTGCGCTTATATTATTTGATCGGGATAGATATTAGTGTAAAAGAGTTTTGGAAGCCGGCCTGCATCTTTTGAATTAATAGTCAAAAGATGCAGGAGCTTCCGGGTGACTCCGGTTAGCCAAAAATTATTTTAATCAACTTTGATAAACTTTGTACTTCTTGAATAATCCCTTTGTCTTACTTCCAGGAAGTATGTGCCGGGGCTTAACTTTCCTAACTGGTAAATTTCCATTGTTGTATATCCCTTGCTTACATTATCGCTGATTCTTTTTATCAGTTTACCATTCACATCGGTTACATTTATAGTAACAGGGCCGTTTTCAGGAAATGAAGTGGATAGTGTAAATTCCCTGATAACCGGGTTAGGATTAATAAGAAGCCTTTCATCACTGCTGTTGACCACTTTTATTATTTTGGAATAAGAAAAATGGCCGTCAATATCTACTATTTTTAAGCGATAGAAGTTGTTGCCTGATTTAAACTTGTCATCCGAGAATGAATAGGTTTGTTTACCTGCGAGGTTTCTTGCAGGTTGCTGGTTGATGGATTCGAAATTAACTCCATCCGTACTTCTTTCGATACTGAAATACTTACAGTTTATTTCTTCTTCGGTAGACCACTTAATATTATTAATGTCCCCATTCGTATTGACGGAAAAAGAGGTTAATGAAACCGGAAGAATAATATCACCAGGGCAACGAGGATATATTCTTGATGAATCTGTTGTTGAAAGACCAGCGGCATCCGTTACCGTGAGTTTTATCAGCCAGTAATAAGTATCCCCATTACACCCTATTCTTTCAATCATTGTAGACGTAATGTGATTTGTATCTATTTCTTCCGGATGTTGATGGTTATTGTGCCTTAATATTGTTTGCCATTGATACTTCAATTGGTCGTCGGAATGCTCAATATCTTTTACATCGGCTTGCAACGTGTAGATTGTATCAGGCCCTATTGTGTATCTTGAGTCTTTTTTGGGACTAGTAATGTTAACCTTCGGCGGCGTATTGTTTACAGAAATAATTAAGCTATCAGTTGAGGTAAGGTTCATATTATCTTTTACTGTAAGCTTAACAACAAATTTTGTTGGCGTATTTGCAGGTGCAGTAAAATTATGAGAAGGATTGACTGATGTGCTTGTGCCTCCATCACCAAAATCCCAGGCATAGGTAAGTACAGAATTTTCGGGGTCATATGAGTTGCTTCCGGTAAAATTTACCGGGAGAATGGAAGGTCCGAAGATTTTGTCAGCGCTAAGAATTGCAACCGGTGGCTGGCTACCGCCATAACTTATTTTCTTTACGGGGTTTGCAGCACCAAGATCAATACAGATAATGCTTCCGTCAAGCGGATTTTGAGTCACGCACACAATATTTGTAAAGCCTGTTATAAAAGGATCTACTTTCAGTAATTGTGATGAGGTAAGCATGGTAGCCCTTTTAAGAAAATTTGTTCCATAGTCAGCAAAGAAATAAGTGTTTTGATAATCCGGTGGAAAGCTTGTTCCTGTATACCATGTTCCTGCCACGCTGCAATTGCCGGCAAAAGGGGTGCCTGCCACACCTGATTCGGGAGTGCCAAGTTGTGCTTCAGTGGCATTATTACCATTGAAAATCCCAATTCGGGAACTATTTGTTCCGTGCTGCCAATCTAATGCAGGCCGGTTATGAAAGAACCTGTTACTATTGCCACTAACGATAGGCGTTGAACTATTACAGGGATTGTAAACTGTGGTAACACCGTCAGCAGTAGCTTGTTTAATGAGGTTTTTAAAATAAAAATATTGCTGTGTACAGCCACCGGTTCCATACAAAGGATTAGGCTCATCTTTGTTTGCCGTATTTAAACTTGCATAAGCAGTAAGCGTTGTTTGGCCTTCAAATAAAGGCCATCCGAAATTGGCTCCTGCTTTTGTCACAATATCCATTTCCTCGTAAGTATTGTACCCTACATCTCCGACATATATCTCGCCGATATCACCTGTTGCCGGATTTGAAGATCCGCTATTCGGCTTAACAGTGATGCGGAAAGGATTACGGAACCCCAATGCCCAAACCCTTGATTTCGGGGCTCTTGGTTTGGCTGCGTCATAAAATGGATTGCTCGGAATCCCGTTACCGGTTACCGGATCAATCCTTAATAATTTACCATTAAAGGAATTAATCATTTGTGAACGAAAAGCACCTACATTTTCCTGGGATCTTATAATTCCATCTGAAAGTGCCTGTGAATAGTATGTTTCAGAAGCGCTGCCTTTATCAGTTGAGCTATATGACGCTCCATCGCCAGCGGATGCTAAAAGAGTCCCGTCTGCTGCAAATGCGAGTGACCCGACACCATGCGATTGATGTATAATAGGTATCCCTGTTGTCTTACTTTCTCCTAAAAGTATATACCGTGATGCCAAATCTGCAACTGTCTGATTACTTCCATCAATAATAGTTTTATACCGCGTGATCCTTCCGATTGTCGCAGCATAATACTCATTAGTGGTTGCATTATAAGCAGGAGTTCCAAAGTTCATCAGGTAATGTCTGTCCACAACATATAAAAGATAAATGAGGCCATTGCTATCGAAGTTTGGATCGAGTGCGAAGCCCAGTAACCCAAAGTCTCTCCAGTCACCTACCTCAGGAGAAATGTCCAGGACAGCAGTGGCTTGTTTTTCATATTTCATGGTAGTATTATTCCAATTACACAAATAAACACGGCCTCCCTTTTCCCACACAAATAGTTTGGTTCCATCTTTGGAAAACGCAGCTCCAACAGGTTGGTTCCACCCTGAACCAATTGTCGCTATCGAAAAGCCAGTCGGAACAGTTTGTGCAGTACCTACATTAATAATGCAGAAAATCAAGAATAGTAATACAGATAAACGGCAACGTACTATCATACCTTTAAAATTAATTTTATAGGAATAAAGCAAAGGCTTTCAAGGAAGTGTATAAAAGTTAGCGTACGGGATTTCGAAGAGAAATTGGAGGGACTTTGAAATCTTCTAATAAGAAGATGTATGCTACAAAGATAACTAAAATTGCCTTTTATGCAAGTGCCAGAGGAAGCATTTCATAAAATGATTAGGTTTATAGATCGTAAGTAAAAACACTATATACGTTTCAGACTGTATATCCAATCTTTATCAGGAAATAAAATCCGATTATAGCAATAAACTAAAATAATTGATATGGCAATAATTATATCGACAGAACAGGGGGATGTAAATAAAAGTGAACTGCGGGACCGATATTCCGGGAAACTGGATATTGAAACAAAACGCTTAATCGATGAAGACGCAAAATATTTTTTACACCAGGCCTTGTCTACACCAGTGATGAATGTACTGAGCAAAACCCAGGGAGCGTATATTTTCGATCACTCTGGTAAAGGCTATCTGGATTTGCATGGCAATGGTGTTCATAATGCGGGCTTTTCCAATCCGGAAGTGATAGCTGCAGTAATAGAACAATTACAGGAGCACTTAGCGTTTACGCCGAGACGTTATACAAGCTTACCTGCAATCAATCTTGCCAGGCGGTTGATTGAAATTACACCTCCTGGCCTGGATCGTGTGCTTTTTTGTCCCGGCGGATCCGAGGCAATAGAAATGGCAATAGCATTGGCAAAACAGGTTACAGGAAGATGGAAGACAATTTCGTATTGGGATTCTTACCATGGTAACGGGTTCCAGGCATCTACAGTAGGGGGAGAGGAACATTTCAGTAACGGCCAGGGACCGATGATGCCTGGTGCTTTTCACGTTGAGTTTCCCAATTATTATCGTAACCCATGGGGACTAACTGATGAAGAGAAAATAGATGAGTTATACATACGCCAAATCGAAATAATCCTTCAACGTCATCCCGATATTGCAGCGATAATTGCCGAGCCGATATCGGCAACCCCTGTAGTTCCTTCTTTAAACTATTGGCAAAAAATAAGAACACTTTGTGACAGGTATGGCATACTGCTGATTTATGATGAAATCATTGAAGGGTTTGGAAGAACAGGCAAATGGTTTGCCAGTGAATATTTTGTTACACCCGATGTTTTGGTTTTGGGTAAAACCTTAGGAGGTGGACTTGTTCCTTTTGCAGGAATTGTTACAAAAGATAAGTACAATGTACTGCAGCACCGGTCAATCGGACACTTTACGCACGAAAAAAACCCATTGTGTTCGGCAGCAGGATTAGCAACTATAAATTATATCGAAAAAAATAAGCTGTTAGATAATTCTGCGAAGATGGGTGAATATCTTGTTGAAGAATTGACACAACTAAAGGACCGATTTTCTTTAATCGGAAATATAGCCGGCAAAGGATTGCATTTAGGTGTTGACCTGGTCCGTGATAAAAAGACAAAAGAAAGGGCAACGAATGAAGCGGAGCAAATAATGTACGAATGTCTTGAACATGGCGTTGCATTGAAAGTAATAGAAGGGAATATATTGACAATGCGTCCTTCGCTGATAATTGATAAAGAGGATTGCGATAAAATAATTCATGCACTTACAAAGGCTTTTGAAAAAGTAGGCAGAGAGTAGAACTGCTGCAAATAAAAAGCCCCGTGTTACCGGGGCTACCTATAAAACAAAATCTAACGGGACTATATTAGACACTGTAATCCAGTGTTATTTTCAATTATTTACCTGATAGACTGAATGGGCACCTAAAAGTTTAAATAGAGTATCTAATTTTTTTGCCGGTAATTTTACTGTTTCCCCCTACAAGCTTGATTTACTATTCTGGAAAGAAGGTGTAATGGAGTTTCCAAAGAATTATTTTTTCTTCTTTAAACTCTCTTTTCTGTTGCAGGTCTTAAAACTGTATTTGAAAAATTATAAAATTAAGCATCATGAAAATTAAAATTATTACAACGGCATTCATTCTTGTTTTTATTATTATAGCTTCAACCGGGTATTCACAGACAAGGACTCCAAGGATTAATCACCGGCAGGAACATCAGCAAAAGCGTATAGGCAATGGAGTTAAAGATGGCGAATTGACAGCAAGAGAAACTGCAAGACTGGAAGGGCGAGAGGCAAAGATTCAGCATGATAAACGCGTTGCCAAATCAGATGGAGTTGTGACCGGTAGCGAAAGAAAGAAACTACGTCGCGAAGAAAACCGTACCAGCCGTGCCATTTATCGCCAGAAACACGATGCGCAGGAAAGACATTAAGTCCATTCAATCAACTTCACCTATAATAAACGCTGCTCTGTTGAGCGGCGTTTTCTTTATTTACAGATCATCCTCATTCATCAATTCCTGGAAACGATCGATAAATTGGCCAACATGATATCCGTCCATCAGGCCATGATGCACATGAACGGAAACAGGCATTGATTTTATGCCGTTGTTTTCTGTCATCTTTCCAAATGAAATTTTGGGTATGCAATCTTTAAAAGAAAAGCTTCTTGCATGCGATAAGGATGTAAAATTTATCCATGGAATAGATGAATAATGAATTACATTTTCGCCGGTAATTGCAGGAACCAGCCCCGGACTGTTACGAACCTTTTCTATCTCTATTTCCGCCATATTCATAAATTCAGAAAATGATTCTTTATAATCCATGTAGCCAAAACCAAATGTGCCGTCAGGTCTGTTAATAGTAGGCGAAGCGTTTACCGATTCATAATGCAGTATTTTATCTCCTGCTATCCTATACCGGAAAGGCTCAGTTGAGTTTGCTGCTTTCAGCGAGGCATACAGGTAATAAAGAAAAAATGAATAGCCGTTTTGTTTACAGGTTTCATAGGCCCTGGTACAATTAATATTGATACATACGCCAAAAAAAGGCTCTTCAAATTGCCTGAAAAAATTGAAATGATCTTTTCTTGGCCATGTGTTTATGTCGATAGTTTTTATCATTGCAGTAAGGGAAGAATTTCTTTTATTGCTTTTACTTCGCGAAAATTCGGGTGATCAATGGTGTGTTCAACATGTTCATGGGCCCAGGTAGTGTGATACGGAATATGAATCCCGTGACCGCCTATTGCCAACACGGGCATTATGTCCGACTTTAATGAATTTCCCAGCATCAGAAAATGTTCCGGTTTTATATCAAGATGCCTGATCAATTTATGATAGTCCGATTCCTGCTTCTCACTCATTATTTCAATATGATGGAAATAATGCTCCAGTTTTGATTTTTTCAGCTTTCGCTCCTGGTCCAGTAAGTCTCCTTTTGTAGCAACTACAAGCCGGTATTTTCCTTTTAATGACAGTAACACATCTTCAACGCCCTCCAGTAGCTCAATTGGCTTTGTAAGTAACTCTTTTCCCAGGGTAATAATTTTTTCTATAATAGCGGTATTGTTTGTTTTACCCGTAATATGGATTGTTGTTTCAATCATCGATAGCATAAAGCCTTTTACTCCGTATCCATACAGCGAGAGGTTCTCCATTTCTGTTTTGAATAATTCTTTTGCTGTTGTATGCTGAGGTAAATAGTCTTCCAGTAAGGCGCAGAATTTCTTCTCAGTTTCCTGGAAGTAGGGTTCATTTACCCAAAGGGTGTCATCAGCATCGAATGCAATTACTTTTATTTCCATGTATTAAAATTCGAAAATCAAAAGTAAAAAAATGCCACTAATGTTTTTCTTTAGTTTTGGATAAAATAAAAATGCTGCGGCAAGGGTGATTGCAGCAGCATTTTAAGTATATGAATGAATTTTTAAATCGCGTCCGACAATGAAGTAAATGTAAAATCTCTCAACTTCATCGGCGGTATCAATGCATGCGTATTTGATTCTGTGCTCACGACCCTTTCCGGAATGCCCAGTGCATCGAGATTGTTCAGCATGATCACCGGGCTTTCATTGAAGCGGAAATTTTTTATCGGGAATTTTATCTGCCCGTTTTCAATATAAAAGGTTCCATCGCGGGTAAGCCCCGTATACAATAAAGTCTGGGGATCTACATTACGGATATACCATAACTTGGTAACCAATATGCCTTTTTCTGTACTTTTTATCAAATCATCCAGTGAGGCATTGCCGCCAATCATGATAAAAGCATCAGGCCCGGGAATTGCTTTTACGTTTTTCTTTTGCGCCCAATAGCGGGAATAAAAAAGGTTTTCAACAATGCCTTTATTGATCCAGTTAATTTTTTCCTGCGGACGTCCATCACCATTCCAGGTTGGTGTTGGCAGATCAGCATTGTGCGGATCAGAATAAATAGTCACCCGCTCATCTACTATTTTTTCACCAAGTTTTGTTTTGCCGTCAGCTTTGCTTAAAAAGCTTCTCCCTTCTTCAGCTTGTCTTGCATCGAGGTTTCCTATTAATTGTTCCAATAATACCATTCCTGCCGCAGGTTCAAGTATTACCGTATATTTTCCCGGCTCAATTGCTTTAGCTCCAACTGATCCCGTCGCTTTCTTAGCAGCAACTTTTGTAGCACCGACAACATCCAGTTTACTGACATCTGTATAGCCTTTTATCGCATAACCCGAACCGGTACCTTCCTGTGTGCGCAGAGTGACATTGAAGTTTACATTAGTGCTGATATTGTAGGCGAACAATCCTTTACTGTTCATCATGGCGCCAAATCCGGTACTGTTTTCCAGGAAGCCTGCTGCTGTCAGATTATTATCCTTTGAAATCTGGAGGCTTTTTTCTACAGCATCCGCCCGGAACTTCGGATCAATAGCTGCTGTTGCGGGTTCATATGTTTTTGAGTCGGCTTCATAGGTCTGTGGGCCTAATACAGAAACATATTCGGGATTATCGGGAGCGAGTTTTGCCAGTTCCTCGGAACGGCGAACAACTTTCTCCAGGGAAGCATCATCGAACTCATTGATGGTGGCAACACCTGATTTTTTTCCATATGCAGACTGTACTACCAACTGGTTTTGGCTAACGCCGCCACTGGTAGAAACTGCATTTAGGGCGTAACGGATATTACCATTTTCACTTCCATTTAAATTGACTTCACATTCGTCAGCTTTGGAGTAACCGAGGACTTTTTTCAATAATGCCTGTGCTTCTTCTTTAGTTAGTATCGGCATAGTATTATATTTTTCTTGCTGTGTTAATAACA
>JAFDYH010000237.1 GCA_018267535.1 Bacteroidota bacterium | reverse complement strand
TTGTCACCGGTTTTATTTTTAAAAGTTAAACCTTAAAAATTTGAAACGTAGAGACTTTTTATACAACTCCGGCCTTGGTATAGGGTCGCTGTTGCTTCCTGGGAGTAGTCTTTTTGCCAACCAGGTCCCCTTAGATAAACCCTGGTCGACAATCGATACGGCTGACAAGAAAAGAATGGCGGATATAGCATTAAATGCTGCAAGAGGAAAAGGTCCCACTTATTCTGATGTGCGTATCGGCCGTTATCTTAACCAGTTTGTTGTTACAAGGGAAGATAAGGTGCAGAATGTTGTAAATACGGAGTCATATGGAATGGGCATCCGTGTTATAGCTAATGGGGCCTGGGGTTTTTCTGCCACGGATAATCTGACTCCGGACGGCATTGCCAAAGCAGCAGAGTTGGCGGTGTTAATTGCAAAAGAAAACGCAAGACTCTTAAAAGAACCAGTGCAATTAGCCCCTCAAAAGGGATATGGCGAAGTTAGCTGGAAGACACCAATTCAAAAAAACGCATTTAATGTGCCAATAAAAGATAAAGCCGATCTTTTACTGGGTGTAAATGCCGAAGCAATGAAAGCCGGGGCGAATTATATTACTTCCTTGCTGTTCCTTGTTAATGAACAGAAATATTTTGCTTCAACAGACGGATCTTATATTGACCAGGATATCCATCGTATATGGCCTGCATTCTTTATAACCACTATCGATCCGAAAACAGGAAAGTTTGAAACAAGAAATTCGCTGAGTGCCCCATCCGGAGTGGGCTATGAATATCTGGATGCAAAACCAGAAGATAAAATTCATAGCGTCACAACTCTATACAACAAGAGCTATGACATGATAGAAGATGCGAAAGCAGCAGGCCGGCAAACAGGCGAAAAACTAAAAGCCAAATCAGTTGAACCCGGTAAATATGACCTGGTTCTTGACCCTTCCCATCTTTGGTTAACGATTCACGAATCTGTTGGTCACCCTACTGAGTTAGACAGGGTATTAGGATACGAAGCCAATTTTGCCGGAACAAGTTTTTTGACATTAGATAAATGGAAATCGGGCAAATTCAATTTCGGAAATAAATTGGTGAATATAAAAGCTGACCGTTTGCAACCCGGTTCGTTAGGGGCAATGGGTTATGATGATGAAGGTGTAAAATGCGGTGAATGGGATTTGATAAAAGATGGTATTTTGGTTAATTACCAAACCATACGAGATCAGGCCCATATATTAGGCCTGAAGGCATCACAGGGTTGCTGCTATGCAGATAGTTGGAGCGACGTTCAATTCCAGCGTATGCCCAATGTTTCTTTACAACCAGGAAAAGAAAAGAAATCAGTAGAGGATATAATCAAAGGCGTCGAAAAAGGGATTTATATTGTCGGCGACGGCTCATTTTCGATTGATCAGCAGCGTTATAATTTTCAGTTTGGCGGCCAGTTGTTTTATGAAATCAAAAACGGTAAAATCGCGGGTATGCTCAGAGATGTGGCTTATCAATCGAACACACAGGAGTTCTGGAATTCCTGTGCAGCGATCGCCGATGCCAAAGATTACCGCCTGGGAGGAGCCTTTGGTGACGGCAAAGGCCAGCCGCCGCAGAGCAACTCCGTTTCGCATGGCTCTGCCACTTCAAGATTTAATGGAATTAATGTTATTAACACAGCAAGAAAAATATAATACTATGCCGATACTAACTAAAGAAGAAGCACAGGCATTATTGAAAAAAGTCCTCGGTTACTCCAAAGCTGACGAATGTGAAGTCAATTTAAATGGGAGCGAAAATGGTAATATCCGTTACGCCCTAAATGCAGTTTCTACCAGTGGCGGCGTTAGCCAAAACCAGTTGGTAGTACAGTCTGCATATGGAAAAAAATCAGGTGTTGCCACCATCAATGAGTTTGATGATGCTTCCCTGGAGAAAGTTGTTCGCCGTTCCGAGGAACTGGCAAAACTCGCTCCCGATAATCCCGAATATGTTTCTGTATTAGGCCCACAGACCTATGAAGCCGA
>JAFDYH010000236.1 GCA_018267535.1 Bacteroidota bacterium | reverse complement strand
CCATCCCCACTGAAAAATAAGTATACTTGCATTTATGTACAGGTATCAACTTATACTGGCTTTATCTTTTGTCTTCAATATTGCCGATGCACAACCCACAAAAAGGGCCCGTGATTATGGAATAAAAATCGGTGTTATTCCAACAGGTAAATCCAACGCCATTACCGATGTGACCGGTGTAAAAGTGGGCCATACCACCTTAATAGGCGGAGATTCCATACGTACAGGTGTAACCGCAATTCTTCCTTGTGATGGAAATATATTTCAGCAAAAAGTACCGGCTGCCATTTATGTAGGAAATGGGTTTGGCAAACTCGCAGGCAGTACGCAGGTAAATGAACTTGGCAACCTGGAAACTCCTGTTATTTTAACCAATACACTGAGTGTGCCTGCTGCAATGGACGCGGTCATAGAATACACAATGAACCAAAAGGGAAATGAAAACGTATGGTCTGTTAATGCAGTGGTGGGAGAGACAAATGATGGCTACCTGAATGATATCCGGGGGCGCCACGTAAAAAAGGAAGATGTAATCGCTGCCATAAAAAATGCAAAGGACAGTAAACCCGAAGAAGGCAATGTAGGAGCTGGTACAGGTACAACCTGTTTTGGTTTTAAAGGAGGTATCGGCACTTCATCCCGGAAACTGCCATTAAGTTTAGGCGGTTATACCGTGGGCGTAATTGTACAAACTAATTTCGGCGGATCATTGCAGATTGATGGCGTCGCCATCGGCGAAGAATTAAAAAAATTCGATTTCAGCAACCAGTTGTTGAATAATGTGGATGGCTCCTGTATGATCGTTGTTGCTACTGATGCACCGTTGGATAACCGAAACCTTCTCCGCCTTGCTAAAAGGGCTATGCTGGGATTGGGCAAAGCAGGCGGTATCGCTTCCAATGGCAGTGGTGACTATGTAATCGCTTTTTCAACTGCAGAAGAATTGAGGATCCCTTTTAATACAGATAAAAAAGTAATCAGCAATCCATTGTTGATAAATGATGAAACCTCCCCGCTCTTTATGGCAACTATTGAAGCAACAGAAGAAGCCATCATCAATTCCCTGTTCGCCGCAAAAACAATGACCGGAAGAAGAGGAAACAGGATTGAAGCATTGCCCTTGGATAAAGTAATCCCTTTGCTCAAAAAATTTAACAGGATCGGACAATAACCATCGTATATGTATGCACTCACTTTTGGTGGAAAAGAAATCATAAACTATAGCAATATTGCTGATCCTATACTACTTTCTTCAACCGACGCTATTATAAAAATATCACTCGCCGGTATATGTGGCTCCGATCTTCATGTATACCATGGCCGTGAAACTGGCCTTGATCAAGGAACCGTGATGGGACATGAATTCACCGGAGTAATCGAAGAAGCCGGCAAAGATGTAAAGAAATTCAAAAAGGGGTCGCGGGTTCTTAGTCCGTTTACGACTTCCTGCGGCAAATGCTTTTATTGTTCGATTGGAATGACTTGTCGCTGTGAAAAAGGCAACCTGTTCGGGTGGGTGCAAAACGGCCACGGATTGCATGGGGCTCAAGCTGCTTATATTCGTGTGCCCATGGCCGATAGTACATTGGTACCTTTGAGCAATGATCTCGACGAACAGAAAGCCTTATTATTAGGCGATGTTTTTTCCACCGGTTATTTCTGCGCAGAAAACGCAGGCATCAGGCGAAGTTCCACGTATGTCATTATTGGTTGCGGTCCTGTGGGTTTAATGGCTGTAATCGCCGCAAAGCACCTGGGTGCTGAACAATTGCTGGCGATTGATTTTGTACCTGAACGGCTGGCGATTGCAAAACAATTTGGTGCTGAACCATTGAATGCTTCCGGACTGAATATAAAAGAAGAGATTTTAAATCGTACCCATGGCCGTGGTGCAGATGGAGTAATGGAAGTTGTGGGTAGCCCACAATCTCTTCGGTCAGCAATCGATATTCTCCGGCCGGGAGGAATTTTATCATCTGTCGGCGTACATACTGCCGTCAATTTTTCTTTTTCACCAGGTGAAGCCTATGATAAAAATCTTACTTACAAAAGCGGCCGCTGCCCTGCCCGTTATTATGCAGAGAAGTTACTGCGGGAAGAAGTACCACAACGTTATGCAATTGAAAAAATTATTACTCATCGTTTTTCTTTAGCAGAAGGCCCTACAGCTTATGAAATATTTGATAAGAAACTGGACAACTGCATAAAACCAGTCTTAATGAATTAATCCGGTGCGGGTAAAGAGAGTATGCTGAAGATTGGACTACTTAAATCAAAACAAAATTGCACGATATTCATCGGGTCACCCAACAGCAGATTGGATTATTATGGCATCTGCCCGGTGGCTAAGCTCAGGAGCGGGCTGCCATCATTTTCTTTTCTGTTCACCGCATATCCGCCACCGCACAATAGGTATATTTTTTATGGCTGTGCCAGGAAATACCCACATGTGAATAGTCTTTATTCAGACAGTTTATGCGATGGCCCAGGTCCGGAACCTTATCATCAATTAACCATTGCATAGCAATATCCCGGCCGGTCTCCATGCCATAAGAGCAACACTCTGCAAAATTTCCATCAGCACATTTTCTTCGCTTATGAGTTACAGCACCTGCATCCCCGGATTCTTTGGCGAAACATTTTGCATAATCATACAGCCCTTCATCAAACCGTAATACTCCAACCGGTTTCCTGTTCTGTAATTCTTTTACCAGTGATTTACGATACGACGAGTTCTTCAGAAAAGCACCATATTTTTCTGTTCCTACATAATCCTCTAATTCATTCACCAAAAATTTTTGCGGATATAGCCGGGCTAGATTGATATAAAGTATAGCATCCTTCTCCACATCCGAAAGATGGGTAATATCTTTCGCCGTATCCGCAGAATCTAACTGGGCTTCGGTCCACTCCTGGCAGAAGCAATTGCAAAAAAGAGCCAGACCGAAAATTAGAAATGGTATCCTTTTCATACAAGTGGGGAACTAAAATAGAAACTGTGTTCCGCTTTTCAAAATCATCAATTGTTAATTTTATCAGTTGAGAGATAAACAGGGCCTGTTCAAAATGAAGGTTCAAAATTATAAGAGTGAGTGGCTGTTTATTTTTTTATATTTAGAAATGCAGCCGACCGGAACCAGCCACGAAACTTTCCCATCCACCACCATTCAATTAAAACGATCTCTTGGGTTATTGACCAGTGTCTTGCTTGTTGCCGGTATCATGATTGGTTCAGGAGCATTCAAAAAAATAGTTCCCATGTCGCAGCAGCTGGGTACCGAAAACTATATCTTACTGGCATGGATATGCGCCGGTATAATAACAATGATCGGCGCTTTTACCTACGCCGGGTTGGCGACCTCAACCAATAGAACCGGTGGCATTTACGAATACCTTCGCCTGGCCTTTGGCGATTTTGTTTCTTTTCTTTTTGGCTGGAGTTTTTTTTCTATTGCGGGTAGTGGCGCCATTGCTGCACTGGCTTTTATATTTTCCCAATCGGTACATACGTTAATTACATTTCCGGAACCCTTCATTTCATTACGCGATTGGTCAATCGGCCACTTTATTTTTCCTTTTGCCGATTCAGGTATAAAACTTTTTGCAATAAGTATAGTTGCTTTACTCACCTGGTTAAATTGCCGTGGCCTGAAGCCGGGAGCCGTGCTCAATAATATCGTTACCATCGCAAAAATTTCGGGAATCCTTTTATTAATGATAGCAGGCTTCCTGTACACAAAACCGCCCGTGCAGGAAGTGCCAGCTGCTCCAACTATTGTTTCAGATAGCAGTTTTGTGAGCAGTTTGCTTGCAGCTATGCTAAGCGCCTTATGGGCCTATGATGGATGGGCCAACATAACATTCATTACAGGTGAAATAAAAAACCCTCAAAGAAATCTTCCTTTCGCGATTATTGGTGGAGTCTGTATTGCCACACTACTATACGTCCTGGTCAACTATAGTTTTCTGCAAGTGCTTAGCCCGGCACAACTGTCAGCAACAGCCCAAAATGAAATTGCAGGCGTAAGGGTCGCCGGGATTATAATGGGCAAAACGGGAATGGTTATTATTTCTGTATTGATTATGACCTGTACTTTCGGGGCTGTCAATGCCTGCATCATGGTTTATCCCCGGTTATATTATCGCATGGCGCAGGAACAGCGCTTTTTTAAAAACGCCGCTGCTATTCATCCTTCTTTTCTCACACCCCATATCGCATTAATATGGTCCGGCTTATGGAGTTGTTTATTAATCATCAGCGGTACATTTGATTTACTTACCAACCTTGTTGTCTTTTCAAGTTATATCTTTTTTGGCTTAACCGGCTGGGGCCTGATAAAGCTGAAACGAAAAGGGATGATTACAGCAAAAGTGATTGGCTACCCGGTAACACCCGTCCTATTCATTTTATTTTCGTTATCGTTAATTATAAATACACTGATTACAGAACCCAAACAATCCTTAACCGGCTTATTACTGGTTTTCAGCGGGCTGCCCTTTTACTGGTATTTTAAAAAAACTGAAACAAAAAATAAATGAATATCCTTATCAAGGAAGCCGGGGCCGGCGAAGCTGGGCTTATCTGCCAAATAGGTATTCAAACGTATAAAGATCACTTCGCAAGGATCTGGACAGAAGATGGGTTGCGCAATTACCTGCACTCTCATTTTAATAGTGAAAAACTAAACGCCGATTTAACCGATAATACAATAAAATATTTTATTGCCAGTACCGGCAATCAACCTATTGGGTTTATAAAAATAAAATTAAAGAGGCCTCTTCCCTGTGCCCCCTTTGATAAAGGACTGGAACTGGAAAAAATTTATGTATTGAAAGAATATGTAGGGCAAGGATCAGGAGAAGCGATGCTACACTTTGTCATAGACTTTGCAAGAAAGCTATCAGCAACATTTATCTGGCTATGTTCCCTAAAAACAAATCCGAAAGCCAACCGTTTTTATGAACGTCACGGGTTTACCATAGAAGGCTCAATTGAATTTGAAACGGATAAAATAAAGCCGGATATGTGGGTGATGCGGTGTGATACCGGGTTGCCGGGCCCTGATCAGTAATTTTTTTGATACTGCAACGTTCCATAAGGCCAGGTTGTCAACGCAGGTATCAAATCAGATAGATTTATGAAACAATACCGATCTATCACTTTCTTTACTTTAATGATGATAATCTGTTATTGTTCCTGCAAAAAAGATGATATGACCACATCGGCAGCCAGGCTTACAGGTAAATGGGGTATTATTTCTGATTCGTCTTACAAAGGTGTGGGAATAAACAACCACCTCGTTGTATACAATGGACAGGCCGGTGATTATTTTGATTTCAGGGCGGATGGTACCCTATATATAAAAGAAGGTTCGCTGCTTGATACATTAAGTTACCAGCTTATTTCAGCCAAAGAAATTGCAATTACAATTTTTGGAGCAACAATAAATAGCAGTTCACCGGTTAGTCATATTACCACTCTCAATGCACATTTTGCTACTATCGCATCCGACAAATTAGTAACCCCCGGTGGTATTATCGAAAATACAATAAAATTGAAGCGTTGACATCTTTACTGTTCCATAGCCTGTATAGATTGAATAAAAGCTCCAGCAATAATTCTGTTTACGCAAACTTTTTCACGCGAGATCAATATTGATGCAAATGATGTATTTTGTCTTCAAGATAAGTCACTATGAAAGTCAGTTTCATATTGTTTGGGTTACTCCTCAGTTTACAGGCCAGCACGCAAATTCATACAAAGCAGCCTTTACCGGATTCAACAACATTTAAAACAAAAATTATCGGGAACATAAAAAAATTCATACGCTGGACAGATCGCTTTGGCGACAATTATCTTATTCTTACTGAAACCAACAAAATAGCATCGCCAGCCAATATAACAAAATCAAAAGTTGATTGCGGAAATGGCTGTACCAACAAAGAATTATATGCCTACCATTTCGCCGGCAACGATTCACTTATCTGGAAATTAAATGACTTTATAAAAAACTGCAATTTTGATAATATTGTTGAGTTCAGAGACGAGGCTACTAAAATTACAGACCTGGATAAAAACGGCATTGCCGAAATATGGTTAATGTATAGCATGACCTGCACTAATGATATAAGTCCAAGAACCTTGAAACTGATCATGTACCAGGGAAATAAAAAGTATGCGATCCGCGGAACCAGCCAGCCGGCAAAACAAAAAACAGATGAAAAATTGGGGAACAAATATGTGCCAGACAAAGAATTTCAAACATTGCGCCAACCATTTAAAGATTTTGCAAGGAACTTATGGACGCAGTATCTCTATGATGTTCGATGACGCATTAAATAATGATCTAATAAATCAATTTTTAGAATTACGAATGGGGCTGTTAAATACTTGTTCTGGCGAAATCGCCTCTTATAAAACCAGTAAGTCCTACAATAAAATAATAAATTTTTCATATAGAAAGCAACATCAAATTAGTTTTTGAAATTACTGCCGATCTGTTTCTTTCCGGAAAATTGCTCGAAAGTGGCCGGGGCATAGTTAATGAGATAAAATCTTTTAGAGGCTTTGATTTTCTACTTTGCAACGTTGTAAATACAAAAGGAAATATCTTCAGTTAACACAAAAAAGAATTATATAATTTCTTCACTTTAGTTTTTTTACTAATTCCGGTTTCCCGGCTAAATATAAATTAGCTTATCTTTACTTTACAGGAAGGTATTTAAACCGGCAATTAAAACTTGTTGCAAATGCAACGTCTTCTTTCTTCACATTGTCAACTTCCCAACACTTTTATCCCACACGAAACCCGGACAAGATCATTTTAAGAAGTTATCGTTTGAAATACTATTAAACTGTTGTATTAAAATTCGCGAAAGAGTTTAACGCATGAAACTGCCATTACACTTTCTTTTGCCAAAAGCAGAAGGAATACCTGTGCTTATGTATCACCGGGTCTGGGATGAAAAACCCGACCGACTAACTATTACTCCGGGGAAACTGCGTGAGCAGTTTAGTTTTTTACGTCAAAATGGTTATTCCTCAATCTCGTTAAACGAATTCTTGGATGTACTCGACAGAGGAATCCAATTACCGCTTAAATCCTTTCTTCTCACTTTTGATGATGGATATCAAACCCATTTTGATATAGTTTACCCGATGCTAAAAGAGTTTTCTTTTAAAGCCACCTTTTTTATTATAGGGAATACAATAAGTAATAACAATTCAGAAGCAAACCCTGCAGACAAGAAAATGGGATTGCCTGATCTAAACAAGCTAGATCATTCAGTCGTGCAGGTTGCATTGCATGGCTATAATCATATTTCATTTGGCAGCAGCAGTTCTGCCGAAGTGGCGGTTGATCTTGCTGCAAATCTGGATGTGATGGAACAATGTGGGTTTCCTTATTATAAGGTACTTGCCTATCCTTATGGACAACGGCCAAAATCTGCGGCAGATTCAAGGGCATTTAAAAAAATGTTGCAGGAACATGGAATACAGGCTGCATTCCGTATCGGCAACAAGCCTTGTGCTTTGCCGGTTAAAGACCGGTTTGAATTAAAGCGGATTGACATTTCCGGTACTGATTCTATAAAAGATTTTACCATTAAACTTAAAAAAGGGAAGCTTAAACCCTTTTAACGATTATTATGCATCATCCTGTTTCTGCAGTTATTATTTGTAAAAATGAAGAGAAGAATATTGCCCGCTGTATACAAAGTTTGAAACTGGTATCACAGGATATCGTCGTTATAGATAGTGGAAGTACAGACAAAACAATTGAAGAGGCTAAACGAGCAGGGGCCAGGGTATTCATTCATAAATGGCAGGGATACTCGAAGCAAAAAAACCTGGGTAATAAGTATGCTTTGCATGATTTCATCCTTTCATTGGATGCAGATGAGGAATTAAGTCCATTTCTGGCCAACAACATTAAAAGAGAAATGATATGTCCAAAGTTTGACGCTTATGAATTCGAATTCTCGGCAAGGTTTGGAGATAAGATAATCCGGCATGGAGGATGGCACTGTGAACGGCATACCCGGCTATTCAGAAAATCGAAAACTCGCTGGAATGATTCGCTCGTTCATGAAAAGTTAGTTGTTGATCGGTTGGCAATAAAACATATACCCGGGTATGTGTATCATTACACCGCACCGACAAGGGAATATTACCGGGAAAAAATGAACCGGTATGCAAAAGAATTCGCCCAGGACAAATGGAGATTAAACAAAAAGACAAGTCCATTGAAAAAATACCTGAGTTCTTCTTTCCGGTTTATAAAAGAATACTTTGTTCAACTGGGCTTCCTGGATGGTAAAGCCGGACTAATAATTGCCATAGAAGAAGCCCGGTACACTTACTTGAAATATAAATTCAGTGAAAAG
>JAFDYH010000235.1 GCA_018267535.1 Bacteroidota bacterium | reverse complement strand
ATCACAATAAGGCTATAAGCCGAAGAAATTCTTAGCCCTGCCTCGGTGGGGCTTTTTTCTTTTCTATCCACAACTATTCCTGTAAGCTATTCTCCGGTTGAGGTCTGATTCAGTAAGTTTCTATACAGCAATTGAAGCAAGTAAAGTTTAAATTTACATACTTATTCCAAACAACAAAACGTAAAATCTCTTTATAAGAATTTGCCCCTAATCAGGGAGTGAATTTATCTTTCATTATAAATAGCAGGCTTGTTGTATGCAAACGAAAAATAACCAGTTGAAGGAAGAACTCACCTTGCTATTAATCTTCCTTAGCTCCTGGAAAGAAGATACAACAGATGAAGAAAGCATCCACCATGCATGGAAAGGATATGACTTTGAGTTGTTGGATACCTTGAAAGAAAAAGGCTTTATAGATTTTTTCTATAAAGCCAAATCAGTTTCCATTTCCGAAGAAGGGTGCAACTGGCTGAACTCCTTCTTAAAAAATATAAGAATGTGTAATTAAAGTCAAAAACGTTTATCCCGTCCGCCACCACCACGATAGCCCGCACCACCACTTCCTCCACGGTAACCACCACCACCGCCACTACTTCCTCCGCGATAACCGCCGCCACCACGATAGCCTCCGCCTCCACTACTTCCACCGCGGTAACCACCACCGCCACCTCCATAACCACCGCTGCCGCCGGAATCACCACGATCTTCCGCTTCTTTTACTACTAATGGTTTTTGACCAAGTGAAATATCGTTTAATCCTTCTATGGCTTCTTTTCCTTCTTCACTGTTGGGCATTTGTACAAATCCAAACCCACGGCTCTTACCGGTTTGCTTATCCATAGCTACTTTAGCCGAAGTAACAGTGCCAAATTTTTCAAAGATTTCCATTAGTTCGGCATCATCTAAATCATAGGGTAGGCCTGCAACAAAAATGTTCATGTCGGGAAGTTTTTTGTAAAAATACAGAAGTTCAACCGGTAAAGCCTTCCCCATTACTATTTTTTTCGGGAGCGCTTATATAGAAAAAATAACTATGCCTTTCGGAAAAAGGGGTGGTGCTCTATAAGTGTTTTCCTTAGAAATTCCCTATCCAGGTGGGTGTAAATTTCAGTAGTAGTGATGCTTTCATGACCAAGCATTTCCTGTACGGCACGGAGGTCGGCGCCATTTTCTACCAAATGGGTAGCGAATGAATGACGGAATGTATGTGGTGAAATGGTTTTATTTATTCCTGCACTGGCAGCAAGTTCTTTAATGATCAGGAAAATCATTACCCTTGATAACCGGGTGCCCCTTTTGTTCAGGAATAAGATGTCTTCATTGCCGGCTACCGGCTTTACATGAACCCTGATATCTTTTTTATAGATATTGATATGTTTTATGGCGCTGCTGCCAATCGGCACCAGCCTTTCTTTATTTCCCTTGCCGATAACACGGATAAAACCAACATCGAGATATAGCTGGGAAATCTTCAGGTTAACGGCCTCGCTCACCCGAAGACCGCAACTGTACATGGTTTCCAGTATGGCTTTATTGCGGCCACCTTCGGCTTTGCTGAGATCGATTTGAGCAAGAATTTTCTCTATTTCTTCGAGGCTAAGCGTATCCGGCAGGAGCCGTTTGAGTTTTGGCGCTTCCAGTAATGTAGTTGGATCTTTTGGGCTGATATTTTCCAGCAGGCAGTATTTATAAAAAGCCTTAATACCTGAAATAGTTCGGGCCTGGGAAGTGTCGGTCATGCCCAGTTCGGCAATCCATTTTACAAATTGCTGCAGGTCTTTTAAAACTATTTCTGATGGCGTTTTTAAAATGCTGTTTTGTTCCAGGTATTGCGTGAGTTTATCAATATCCCGCAGGTAGGCTTCTACTGAATTGTCAGAAAGAGATTTTTCTAACTGCAGGTAAGCTTTGAATCCTTTTTTATATGGTTCCCACATGCCTTGGTACTGAAGTGATAAGTTTAAAAGTTAAAAAGGGTTGATTGCCTGGGAGGTTTCAACAAACACAAACTTTAAACCAACTCCCGAAACTATAAACTAATGTTTTTCTCAATCACTTTTGCTTCTTTATTCTGTACCAGGTTTACATAAATATGGTTACGGGTTACATTTACCGAGTCAAACGAGGCATGGATGTCATTGAAGTCAATATCGAGCGAATGATCGGCCAGTTTCATCTTTTCTATTTTTCCTGACACTTTATCTTCTACATATAAAAAAGCACGGTCGCTATAGCAAATTAGCCCATCAGCAATTTTATATTTCGGGTCAAAATCAGTGAGGGCGCCCCCATATTTGCTGATGCTTTTCTTTTTGTCAAAAGGTAGTTTTAATAAATAACCACGGAAAGTGGAACAATCATTTAATTGTACCCAGGCAAAACTGGTATCATATATTTCGCAACGCACAAAATCTTTATTAATGGTAACGGGCTGACCCAGCAAATCCGATAACCCCATTTTACGGTTATTTTCCAGGTAATCGTGGCTCCATAAAATGGTATCGGGCGAACAACTGCTTGCTGAAATATAAACATGTGGCTTTCCGGGCTTATCTAAAGAAAATTTCAAAGTGTCTTTCAGGCAGGGATCGCTGCAATATGATTTTGGTTTTTCCTGTTTATTACCGCAGGCGGCAAATAATACAACCAACAGGATAATGGAAAGAAGGGATACAAATTTCATTGTAATTATATTAGTGAATGGCAAAGGTAGGTGTTACTTTAAAAGTACACTTTGTATAATGATAATAATTTAAACGGGTCGCTTGTTCTTAAAAAGCATTTTTCTTTTACCTTCGCCCGCCATGACAAAAAAAGTTGTTTTGAATCTCCGTTCCTTCAGGCAAAAAGCAAACCGTAATAGGCGTTCATTCAGGAGATTTTTGACTAAACTGGAAAAAAATCTTCCCCGCAATGCGGATCAATTGACTCCTGTATTGGAAAAACAGGTTTGGAAAGAAGTGGATTGCCTGAATTGTGCGAATTGTTGCAAGCAAATGTCTCCTACTTATACTGCTGCAGATATCAGGCGCATTTCAATTCATTTGAATATGACCACCGATGCGTTTAAAACAAAGTGGTTGTATAAAGACCGGTCAGGAGATTGGATGAACAAGTCAACCCCCTGCCAGTTCCTTGATTTGAAAACGAATAAGTGCAATATATATGATGTGCGCCCTGCAGACTGTGCAGGCTTCCCCCATTTATCAAAAAGGAGACTGAAAGATTATATGCATGTGCATAAGCAAAATATTGAGTTTTGCCCGGCTACCTATAAGATGGTAGAAAAGATGATGGAGATAGCGTGATGAGATAGATTATACAGGCCAGGTTTCGCCATATTTCTTACAGT